>JAGQPR010000059.1:12925-25046 GCA_020426625.1 Planctomycetales bacterium | reverse complement strand
GATGTGGCATCGGAATTACGATTTGTGACACTAAGCCAAGATGTCTTGGACGACAGTCCCGTGAACATCTGTCAATCGAAAATCTCGTCCAGCATACCGGTAGGTCAGTTGCTGGTGATCGAGTCCGAGCAGATGTAGGATAGTCGCATGCCAATCGTGGATATGGCATATGTTTTCTACAGATGCATATCCGTGTTCGTCGGTAGCGCCGTAGCTGAAGCCGCCCTTGACACCGCCACCTGCCATCCAAGTCGTATACCCCTTGTTATTGTGGTTTCTGCCGTCGCCTCCTTGCGCTGCCGGCGTTCGCCCAAACTCGCCACCCCAGATGACCAACGTGTCCTTAAGCATGTCACGCTGCTTCAAGTCTTGCAGGAGTCCGGCGATGGGTTTATCGCAGCCATCGGCACGGGCTTGGTGGTCGTTTGTCAGATTGGCGTGTTGATCCCATCCACCATGCGTGACTTCGACAAAGCGAACGCCGGATTCAACGAAGCGACGTGCGAGCAGGCACTGTCTTCCGAATGCTTCTGTTTCCGACTTATCCGCGCCGTACAGCGCCAATGTTGCGGCACTCTCCTTGCTTACATCCATCACTGCGGGCAGCGCGTCTTGCATGCGGAACGCGAGTTCGTAGGATTCGATGATTCCTTCGACACCAGGCTGAGACTGGTCACGCTCCAATTTCATGCGATTCAGTCGTTGAATGAAATCCAATTGCCGCCTCTGACTATGCGAATCAAGCTGGGGGTTCCGGATGTCAGCAACGCTTTCGCCGCCGCTACCAGGTCGGGCGGATCGAGTGCCCCGTCCATCTCGCCCAACTGTGGAACCGCCGTAGATTGCTGGCAGAAACGAGCTTCCATAGTTGTTCGCAGCCCCAGCAGGTGCATTCAACGATACGAATCCCGGCAAGCTTTCATTTTCTGAACCTAGGCCGTACAGGGTCCAGGCGCCAAGCGACGGACGAATGAACTGTGCGGTGCCGGTGTGCATTTGGGTCATTGCCCCCGTATGCACCGGTTGGTCGCATTGCATTGACCGGATGAGCGTCAATTCATCCGCATGGGCGGCGACATTGGGGAACAGATCGGAGATCCAGAGTCCGCTTTCACCACGTTGAGAAAATTTCCAAGGAGACTTGAGTAGAGTTCCGCCGTATTTGCCGCTCTTACCATGGTCCTTATTTAGCTGTGGTTTGTAATCAAAGGTATCGACGTGAGAGGGGCCGCCGCTCATGCACAAAAAGATCACGCGTTTGGCTCGCGCGGGGAAATGCGGTGCTTTGGTTGCCAAGGGGTTCTTACTCTTGGAATCATCCGCTGCGACCATGCTGGCAAAAGCCAAGTATCCGAAACCAGCAGACACGTTCTTTAACAGGTGGCGACGTGAAAACATGTTGGATTCCCCTGCAAACGGAAAATGAAAGTAACTCGAAAGGACATGGTCAGAATGGTGTGGGAGAGTTTCTCTGATTGCTTCAGGCAAGAAACAAGACTACTCGATCAGCCGAAACTCAGCTGATGCAAACAGGCTTTGACAAAGTCCTGCTAAAGCTTGGTCAATATCTGCTCGAGATCTTCCTCGCGGTGCGTTATTCTTGAGGAAGCTGCTGGCGGCAGCGCGTTCATCGTCGGTAGGAGGACGGCCATACGCCAAGATGAATGCATTATCGATTTGCCCAGCCAGTCGACTACTTTGCTCGGCGAGCCGTTTGGCGAATACAGCACTTTGTTGAATTACGAAGGGATTATTCAGCATGAAGAGAGCTTGATTGGCTGTGTGCGAAATCTCGCGTGTTCCAACGATGCTGTTCGCGTCAGCAAAGTCGAATACTTCTAAGGCTCGAGGAATTTCGTTGCGGACCATCGGCAGATAGACACTTCTGAACTTGGCGTCTTCCATGTCCAGTTGATTGGTCATCTTGCGGGCAATTTCGGCCATCGCGGCTTCTCGCGCATTTACACTCGCACGACCGCGCCCCCCTGGAAAGAAACCGCTTCCGGACCGAAAACGATTGGCGAGCTGCCCTCGAGCCATGTTGGCAACCTCCTCGGAGACGCGGCGGACGGTATCGCGGGGATCGCCTAGCACACCATCGCGAACGCGCGTGTATCCCGCCTTGGCTACCTCACTTCCGCGCGGTCGTTGAAGCTCCAGTTCGCCACTGATGGAAAGCATCGCGTCGCGAATTGCTTCGGCGTCCAGTCTGCGAGGGTTGGCTCGCCATAAAAGCGCATTGTCTGGGTCGAGTTCATGACTTGCTTGATCGAATTGAGAACTGATTCGATAAGTTCGAGAGGCGGCAATTTCGCGAACCACGGCCTTCACGGACCAACCCGACTCGATAAAGCGGAGCGCCAAATAGTCGAGTAGTTCCAGATGGCTGGGTGGTTGACCTGTAACACCGAAATTCTCGGTCGAGGTAACCAATCCTTGTCCGATGAGATGTTGCCAAATACGGTTGACCATGACGCGAGCGGTCAGCGTGTTTTCGCTACTGCCAATCCATCGCGCCAGCTCCAACCTTCCACTATCATCGCGATCTATCTTGACCGGTGTTGAGCAGAGCACTCGAGGGAAACCCCGTTTCACTGTTGGTCCGCGTTGGTCAATCTCGCCGCGGACAAGCACAGGCAGGTCGCGTGGCGCGTCGCGTTCTTGGACGCCCATGCAATAGCTACGTGGATTCCCATTTTCGTCGACCACTGCCAGCTTGTTGGACAAACCCGAGAGCCGATTCAGCGTCGCAATCCGCTGACGCTGCGATTGAGCTGCGTTGCCGCTAGCATCGGCTCGACGTGGCTGCAGTTGACTCAGATCCTGCACACCGTTGCGAATCTGCGACCGCAGATCCTCCAATTCCTTCGCGGTGTATCGTTTGTCGTAAGGGTTGGGGTCCTCGATGGGCAGTAACAGGAGACTGCTACCTCGCTTTTGTTGCGGTGTGGCAAACGTCCCGAATTCCGAAGGTGGTGTACCAAAGTAGGTCGTGATGTTGCTGAAAACTCCGGCCAATGCGTAGTAGTCGGCTTGAGGGATCGCATCGAATTTATGGTCGTGGCAGCGAGCGCAGGCCACGGACATCCCTAGAAAAACTCTTGTCGTTGCATCAATCTGTTCATCCGCCAGGTCGGCAGCAAATTGAACACGGTTCTGCTCATTGATATTCTTGGGCCCCATGGCCAAAAACGTCGTGGCAATCAAATTCTCTGCCCATTTCTCGTCGGAAGGGGCTGGCAACAAGTCGCCGGCGATCTGTTCTTGCACGAAAGTATCGAAGGGTTTGTCCGCGTTAAAGGAGTCGATCACATAGTCGCGAAATCTCCAGGCATGCGGAAAAGTCATATTCACTTCGCGGCCAGTCGACTCAGCGTAGCGGACCACGTCCAACCAATGCCGTCCCCAGCGTTCACCGTATTGTGCATTGTCAAGCAAGCTGTCGACCACATGCGAGATCGCGACGTCATTGTCCTTGCTCCACAGTTTTTCAAAATACTCGATCTGCTCAGGCGTCGGCGGCAATCCCACGATGTCGAAACAAAGTCGTCGGAGCACTTGGTGGGGCAGGGCGTCCGCTGCAGGTGGCAACTCGGCTTGTTCCAGTTTGTTCAATACAAAGTAGTCGATGGAATTCTTGGGCCAAGCAGAGTGCTCGACCTGCGGAAGAGGGCTAGTTGCTGGTGGTTGGTAGGCCCAGAAAGTGGCGCGCGCCTGCTGGATGTCTTCGTCAGAAATCGTGCTGCGAATTACGACTGTATCTGACGTTCGAGGATCCGGCGCTCCCATCTCAATCCAAGTACGAAAATCGTCAATTACGGCCGCTGGCAATTGACGTTTGGGGGGCATGATGAAGTCTTGGTGTGTAATCGCGTTGTACAACAGACTCTCGTCCAAGTTCCCAGGTACGATCGCCGGTCCACTGCTACCACCAATGTGTGTCAAAGTTTTAGTATCCAGTCGCAGGCCGCCCCGCACATTGCCGGACTGATTGCTGTGACAGCCATAACACTCCTTGATCAAGACCGGTCGGATTTTCGTTTCGAAAAACTTGACCTGCTCAGGGTCAAGTTCCTGGGCGCAGCATTCATTGGTTACGCTAGAGGCAAAGAAGGCAAGCGTCAAAGCCAGTACCGTTTCGAAAATTGTCACTGGGTTTTTCATGGTTTCGCTTTCGGGCACCTGGTTGTTTGAACTGTTGGCAATCGTCATGCCGCTGGAGGTTATCACCTCTCGAGTTGCTTGACGAAGCGTACTAGATGGTTATTTGGTTCCCTGGTCCCGCCTTGGGGCCCAGTGCCTCGCAGGCTCTGCCTGCATTTTCCGTCATCCGCGATGGGTGAATCGACAGAACTGGCGAGGCGGAACCTCGAAGACAATGTGTTTCCAGGTAGAGCCTGGAAACAAATGGAAAGCGTTCTAAACGGTCGCCTACAGATTAATACGGCGTTCCGTTCAAGCGGAGACTGGTTTTTGGATATTTTGCGCCGAAACTGTAGACCCCAAGATGGGTTGTATTGTAGGTGGTGCGGGTTCTACGGCCCTGCACCAACATCTCATCTTCGATTGGCGGCCTGCAGTTAACACAAGACCTATAATCCAATGCTGGAACAGACAGAGGCTGACCTGGTGAGGAAACTGCGCGAAGGCGACCAGCAAACACTTGCCCTGGTATTCTCGCAATTCCGCGAACGATTGCGACGAATCGTGGCGTTTCGTCTGGATTATCGCTTAGCCGGACGCATTTCTCATTCAGACGTCCTGCAGGAGGCGTATATCGCTGCCGCAAAGAGACTGGACAACTTTGCCACGCAGGAGAACATGTCAGCGTTTCTGTGGCTGAGGCTGGTGGTTGGTCAGCAATTGACCGACGTGCATCGGCAACATTTGCAGGCGGGAAAACGGGATGTCCGCAAGGAGGTGGCTCTGCAACCCAAAGGCCTCTCACCTCATACCTCGGTCGCGATTGCAAACTGCCTACTCGATAAACGGACGGCGGTAAGCGAGGTTCTTGCTCGCGCTGAGCAGCTAGAAAAGCTCGAATGCACCCTAAATCAAATGGATGAAGTCGACCGCGAGGTCATTGCTTTGCGGCACTTTGAAGAGCTCTCCAACATCGAAGCTGCGCGGGTCATAGGAATCGAACCCGCGGCAGCCAGCAAACGATACATCCGCGCTATGACACGGCTAAGTGATCTGATGGCACAGCACCGTTGGTAACAGTCGAGGGATCGTTGAAGAAGAGTATGCATCATGACAACCATGCCACTCACTCAGGAGAAAGTCGATCAGATCGCGGAGGAATTCTCGGCGGCGATTCGTAGCGGTCTGGCGCCCTCCATCGCAGATTACCTGCAGATGTACCCTGACGAGTCTGGACAGTTGGCTCGCCTATTGGAGTCCATCTCAATGATTGAGGGCATGAAGCAACAGTTTGAAATGGGCAAGGATGAAACAACAAGTCCGGCGATCGACGCTTTGGATGACTACCAGATCGTTCGTGAGATTGGCCGTGGAGGCATGGGAATTGTGTTTGAAGCACTTCACCAATCTCTGGGGCGGCGAGTCGCCATCAAGGTGCTGGCGGAATCCCTTTTGGAGCGGCATCAGCAACTTTCGCGTTTTCGTCAAGAAGCGCGAGCTGCGGCCAGGTTGCGACACAGCAACATCGTGCCAGTCTATGGTGTGGGACATGCCAATGGCTATCACTATTACGTGATGGACTATGTGAATGGCTGCAGTATGGCCGCCTGGCTTGGTAATGCGCGAACCGACTACGCCAATGAAAATACCCACACATTGGCATCGCGAGGTCGCACCGCGCGCACCACTTCGCTGGATGCGACGATCGATACACTGCAAGTCGGTGGCAACTATTCCACCACGTGTTGGGCGAATCTGAAAGGCGGAAATGATAAGCGGCCAAGCTTCTTGAATTTGGGTGCGTCCAAGGACGGCTGTCGTTGGATCGCAAGAAAAGGTGCAACGATTTGCGATGCCTTGGAATACGCCCATACGCAAGGTGTCCTTCATCGCGATATTAAGCCAGCGAATATTTTGGTAGATCAGGCAAACGAAGTGTGGCTTGCGGACTTTGGCCTAGCAAAGCTTTTCGGTCAAGGCGAGCTTACCAAGTCGGGAGACATCATTGGCACGCCGCAATACATGCCGCCTGAATCGTTCAATGGAAAATACGACGCGCGAAGTGAAGTTTTCGCAGTTGGTCTGACTCTGTTCGAAATGTTGACCGGGCGTCCGGTAAACTCCGGCCGTAGTGCGAGTGAGATCATTCGCCAAGCACTGCTCTGCGACATTCCACGACCGACCAAGTTGACACCAACTATTCCTGCCGATTTGGAAACCATCGTTCTTAAAGCGCTGTGCAAAGAGCCAGAGGGGCGCTACCAATCCGCAGGTGAAATGCGCGACGATTTGCTGAGGTACTGCGACGGTCGTGCGATTCAGGCTCGTCGACTTAGCTCGATGGAACGACTATTGCGGTGGACAAAGCGAGAACCGCTAGTTTCATCTCTGACAGCGGCTAGTTTCCTCTTGTTGGTGGCCTTGAGCCTGGTCTCTGGATACGGGTATTTTCATGTTCGTCTCGCGTTAGACCAGGTAGAACAGTCAAAGCGAAAGATTGAAGATGCCCTATCCAAACAGACGGCAGCTTTGGCGGCTGCCGAGCATGAACGATTGCGAGCAGAGAACAACCTGCAGGTTGCGCTGAAGTCTTTTGACCATATCATGCAAAACATATCGGATCGAGGTATCGAGATCGAAGACGAAGTTCTGGGAGAAGCGACCGATACTGTGGCTGCCAAAGTTACGCAGGAGGATGCAGCGCTGCTAGAGAGTTTGCTCGGATTCTTCGATGAACTATCGACCAACAACAGCGAGAGCCTCCTTGAGGAATCGGCCCTAGCGGCTCATCGCGCAGGCGACATTTACGCCAGCCTGGGACGTCTGAAGCAAGCCGAGAAGGCGTACTCAGAAGCCAAACTGCGCTATGCAAAATTGAACAAACAGTTCACTGCAGTTGATGATCATGATGCGAACGCTGGACACTATCTAGTGGCTCAAGCGCAAGTCATGAATGAGCTATCAGCCGTATCTAGCTTGCGCGGCCAACTCTACCTGGCTAGTTCTCTGTTCGAGGAAACATGCGAGTTGTTTGAAGCACACGTTGTGCGAATTGATGACGCCGCTAAATATGAGCTAGCGCGTGCCTATCGATTGTTTGCGTCGTCGGGAACGCGCAGTGGGCTGGATGGACTTACCCACAAGGGACCTCTCGAACGACCGGTGCGTACTTTGCCCCCCGCGCCACAACTCATGATGTTGAAACAGCGTAGCCAACGTGAACGCGACGCCGTTGAGACGGGCATTGCACTGTTGCAGGAGTTGGTGGCCGCGGACCAAAATAATCTTCAGTATCAGGCAGAACTGGCACGGGCCCTGCGTTGCAAAGCGATTGTCCTGACGAGAAATCGCCGGCGAAGTGAAGCGGAAGAGGCCTTCAAACAATCCATCGCAATCTTAGAAAATCTGTTGCAAGACAATCGGCGTTCGGATTCCATCCGTTACGAACTAGCGATGACTCTCGTTAGCAGTGAAGCTGCGGGACTGAGTCGAGCTTTTCGCGCTAATCGGGCTTATGACTTAAGCAACCAACTCCTGGCGGCATCACCTACTGTTCCGCGTTATCGAGCGCTCAAAGCGTTAGCCCTTGAGGACTTGGCCTACAGTTCCAGAATGAGTCGTACAGAGCAAACCATGGATCTGCTCGACGAAGCGGTCGCCATCTACGAACAGCTCATGCTCGAATCACCGGAGTTGATATTCTATGAAACTAGACGGGCCCAGCTGCTGGAAATGCTGGCGGATGTGCTTGCCGAAAAGGGCGAAACGGATCAAGCGGTTGTCAAGCTGCGTCAAGGAATTGAGGGCTTGCAGCAACGCCAGCAGCGTTTGGAGACATCGTCAGTCTCGCGACTTCAATTGTTGAGCATGCGTCAAAAAATGCGCCAGCTGACGTTACCGCCAAAGCCAAGTTTGCAGTAATGATTTCAGAGTGTCCGCTGCTACAACCAGACTGCATGCATTTCACAGTTACCAATCGAGGGCTCTGGTCGCTCCCAATTCGATGAGCCCGCGGTACTGCGAGTCACAAAAACGATCCGTCATACCGGCTATGTAATATCCAACTGCGGTCTCGATCTCCCCGGCTTGTGCATGGTCGAGAAAGCGCACAGGGAGCATACTCGGGTCGCTTACGAGCGTTTCGAACAGCTCCGACACTCGCTTGGCAGCTTGCTCGCGAACGGATATCAACTTTTCATGTCGATAGACATTGTCGAATAGGAACTGGGACAATTGCTGCCGCTCGGAAGCGATCACCGGTGAAAGCGATAGCTCGACGCCCAATTCACATACCGATTGACTATCCAGATTGGCGACTTGCCGCAGTTTGTCAGTGGCAACCTCCAAGAGGTCGGCAATTTGTACATCGATCAAACTATGTACTAACGACTGTTGCAGCGCTCGTTGTGTCGATGCATGCGAGTTGGCAGCACCCCATTGTGCGGCGCGTCCAACCAAATCAAGCCTGCTCAATTGAGTCAGCGTTAGCAAACCCAACGTAACCGCGTCATCTACGTCGTGCGCGTTGTACGCAATGCTGTCGGCCAGATCAACGACTTGCACCTCAAGCAAGGGAGTAGTCCCTTCATGCGTTATGCGAAAACGTTGACCTTGTAACACCTCGTGAGAAAGATTCAATCCGGGATACGTCGTGTAACGGGTTTCCAGCTGCTCGACCAGCGTTAGAGCAAAGGCGTTGTGAGAGAAGCCTCCATGCTCAGCCAGGCACACTTTCAAGGCATCTTCGCCACTGTGCCCGAAGGGTGGGTGACCAATGTCGTGCATCAGCGCCAGCGCTTCGATCAAGTCTTCGTTCAGTCGCAGCACGCGTCCGATCGTGCGAGCAATCATGGCGACTTCGTGAGTGTGTGTCAGGCGAGTGCGGTGGTAATCTCCCATGTCTCCGGTAAATACCTGCATTTTCCCACTCAGGCGGCGAAAAGCGGAACAATGCAGTATCCGATCGCGATCACGCTGAAACGGACTCCGGTAGGCGTGCGGTGGCTCATCGAATTTTCTTCCCGCAGAGTGCTTGGCAAACATTGCATAAGGAGCAAGCAGAAACTCCTCGCGTTGTTGCCAGCTGCATCCAAGTGCTTTATCGCCTCGAGAGAACTTAAGCATGTTTGCGTTCATTGCATAACCACTGACTCTCATTTCCGTCCCTGGAAAGGAATTCTGTTCTTCGCCCGGCCGAATGTGCGGCCTACGCACTGATACGTGCCCGACAACAGCATCAAAGCTGGACGCGACCTATAAAGACTTAGGCGCTTCTTTCAAGATAGCTGTTTCACACGATCAGGCCAAGGGCGAACCGGGCGATCGGGATGGTGCAAGGGGGCGATCGAAGTCAGCGGTCAGGCTCTTGATCAAGTGGCAGCGTCGGCTGATCAAACAACTTCAACATCACGTGGTAGGCTCGCTGCTGAAGTGTCGGATGAGAACTGCCACGTGGTCCCGCCACGTTGAGCACGCGCACATTATGTTGGATAAGCCAACGCACGATCAATTCATAACAAACCGAGCGATCAATTCTGACACGGAGCACCGGTTTGCTCAGCTGTACAGCCACACGATGAGTCAGCAGCGTCCCCCCTTGAAGCCGATCGCGATAGAGAATCAATGTCCCGTCTGAGTCACGCACATTTTGCTTGGTACGCACTGCGTAGTCTTTGCTGGTCGATTCAACTAGCTGGTACTTGGACGCGATTGTACCGTCTTCGGCCAATCGTCCGCGGGGACACCACCCCCCGTGTTCAATCCCCAGTGTCATGGCAGCGTCCAAAGCGGCCCGATCAACACCGGTTTGACCACCAGAAACAATCTGCGTTACGCCGTGGAATCTATTAGCCATCCTGATTTTCCATGCGCTGGAGTGTACGCCTAACAGCAGGGTCAATCGCTTTCCAAAAACCCGAGTTTTTCCAATGATTTGTGGCGGAAGCTTCAAGCGAGATCGGCTGCTTGCCGGTAGGGTGTTTGACCAGCATGCGCGAACAATGCAGTGCAATGCCTTGGCCGAACTGCCGTTCCGAACCATACTTGCGGTCCCCCAGAATTGGCAAGTCTCGCTGAGCCAACTGCACGCGAATTTGATGTTTGCGACCGGTCAGCAACTGTATTTCAAGTAGAGTTTCGCGGCTTGACTCAGCCACGGCTCGGCATCGTAGCTGAGCCACCTGGGCACCATCCGCTCGAGAATGCGTAACTTGCATACGCTGCTGAGACTCGTTCTTGCGAAGGTAATCTTCCAACAGGTACCAGCCTTCGCAGGCAGTCGACAGCTTGGGCAAACGTCCCTCCACCAAAGCTAAGTAGGATTTCTCTGGCTCTCGATCCCTAAGCTGCTGAGACAAGCGACTCGCAGCCTTGCTGGTGCGTGCTAGCAAAAGCACACCGGACACGAGTCGGTCGAGGCGGCTAACGACACCAATGAATACATTCCCCGGCTTGCGATACTTGTCCTTGATGTATGACGCGGCCAGTCTGGCGGCAGTTGCTTCGCCGCGTTCACTGCCCATGGTGGCCAATCCGGCTGGTTTGTCGATAGCCAGCAAATGGTTGTCCTCATATATGACATTCATGAACGCCCATTCATCTTGACATGATTTCCGAAATTCTTGTATTTCCACTAAAGTTTTCCGAATTTACGCCAGCGATGTTCGGCGCAATTCTTACGCCAAACAAATGATTGGCAATGCAAAATATACCAGCCAGGGCACTGTGAGCGAGCAGGCATTTATTGTGAGTACTTGCCTTGGCTAAGTCTTGAAAAGCCATCTGTTGTTCCCTAGGTCAGATTTTTTCAGACGATAGCATTTTTATCGTCTTTACAGAAATTCGCCACGGAGTTGCTACGCTGCCCAACCTACGGCAAAAGCTGAAAGCTTCACCCGCATTGCTGCTAGCATTGTCGGTACTTGCCGCTGCGCAGACGGGATGCCGCGGCCGAGCGTACAACGATGTCTATCTGGAAAACATGGCCGCCGAAATGCGCGACCTGGAAGATCAGTTATACGAATTCGATTACGAGTATCAGCTGTTGGAGCAGGAAAACAACGCGTTGGCAGCCGAACTGGCTCGTTTGCGAACCGATCCACAGAGTCAGACGCCGGGCATGCTGCCGAATTCCAGCTTGCGGCGGACAATCCCCGAGTCAGAAAGAGCGTTCAATCCCAACCCGCTAGACGATACAGGAAATGACTCGGGCGAAGGCGAGCGAAGGTCCATCCTCGAAGGCAGACGAACTCCCGAGCAAAGTAGTCTAGAGCAAGGTACCCAGCGCGAACGAACGGAAGCGGTGCCCCCTCGGCTGCCCCCCAACCCGATGCGCGCAGCGCCGAATATTGAAGTGCCTGAATCGCTGCCGCCGGGCGGCGGAACGAGTGAGGGAACAACGAGTGAGGGAACACTGCCCAATCCAAACAATGCTGGTTTTCACGATCTACCTCTGGAATCCTTGATTCCGCCAATGATTGAGTTCGATGAGCCCACGATGACGCTGTCGGATCATGGTGGCGTACCAAGTGTTCCAGAAAATAGCTTGGAATTGAATTTGAGCCGCATCGCGGTTCCGACTCAACTTACTTCGTCTGCGTCGGCACCAGAGGATCTGCCCCAGCCGGAACCAGCGGTCACCGATTTGCGCGTGGTCGAGATGGTGATTCACCCGACCCTCTCGCGGGCCTTGAATCTGGATGACCGTAACGATGATGATGGCGTGTATGTAGTCTTGATACCCAAGAACGAACGTGGCCAAATGGTACCGGTAGCAGCTGAGTTGTCAGTCGTGGTATTGGATCCAGCGCGAGACCCCAAGGAGGCGCGCCTAGGCCGCTGGGATTACAGTGAAGAACAGGTCCGCGAGTTGCTCCAGCCCATGGGCAATCGTCAAGGAATTCACCTTACACTGCGATTTTCGGGCCCCAAGCCGCTGGCGGATCAAGTAATCGTATTTGCTCGCTACAAGTTCACTGAT
>JAGQPR010000059.1:0-12908 GCA_020426625.1 Planctomycetales bacterium | reverse complement strand
CGTTTCCAAGGACGCCGGTCTGCAGACCGTGTGGGGACCAAGGGCCGGAGCATCAGCCATTTCCACAGCTGGCTTCCCAGCACCCCCAGTCCAAGCCGCATCAGCCGAGGCGTATGAGGGACGTTCCGTCGTACGTCCTGCCGTGGCGCAGGCGGAAAATGCCCCACATCCTCCGCACTCAGCTCCGACCAATCCCAGATAAGCAAAACAATGCACCTGGGCAGTATTCGTTTTGCCTGAGTACGCATTATCTCTGCTGGGATTGGCTTGACAACTTATTCTGGAACTCGCCCACTCAGTGATTTCAAGAACGCCACGATTCGCCGAACATCTTCCGACGTCGTTGGCACGCCCACCTGATACTCAATCATGATCTCTACTGCTTGCTCAAGCGTTTCGACGGAACCATCGTGAAGGTAGGGACCGGTCGACGCGACATTACGTAGTGCTGGTACTCGAAACACAAACTTGTCACGCTCATGACCGGTGACATTGAATCGGCCCAGGTCGATCTCCCGGACTGCCTGAGGGTCTGCGAAGTAAGTTTTTGCTTCTCCGAGTTTCTGGAACATGGTGCCGCCAATGGCCGGGCCTTGGTGGCAGGCAATGCAGTTCAGCTGTTTGAAGAGGTAGTAGCCACTGTATTCGTCCGAATCCAGAGCCAGTTCATCCCCCTTGAGCCAATCGTCGAATGGAGAGTCGATCGTAATGAGCGATCGTTCATAGGCGACAATCGCCTCCTTGACTCTCTCTTCCGTTGGCGGGCCACCAAAAACCTCTTCGAATTGGGACATATAGTCGTTATTGTGAGTCAAGTAGGAAACGACTCGTTCCCAGCTCGAACCCATTTCAGTTTCGCTGTGGATTGGGATTTCCAACTGCTCTTCGAGCGTTTCGACACGTCCGTCCCAGAATTGAACAAAATTAAGAGCAGCGTTGAGTACGGTGGGCGCATTCACGTTGCCGACAGCTTTGCCAATCCCGATAGAGACAGGGCGTCCATCCTCTCCACCCTGATCGACCTGGTGGCAAGAAGCGCATGAAATTCTTGCGTCGCCTGACAATCCCGGGTCATGAAACAATCGCTTGCCAAGCTCAATAGCTCGGGGCTCCAGATCCGCAAACGGCGCCAGTGGCGAGATTGGTTCATTGCGCCGAGATGTGGCCGCTACATATACCGGCCTCGGCTGCTCTGCCGTTGCCTCTTCTTGTGGAACAACGGATTGGGGCCGAGTGAACCAGCTGGCTGCAAAGCCAAGTACCAGGCACAGGCAGCAAGCCAGTGCGGTGGCCCCATATTGACGCAGCAATTCCTTGGGATTGAACCTACCGCTGCCAGTTGCTTCTACTTCTACGGTGGGTTCCGTCTGCTGTGAATTGTCCGAGGCAGAATCTTCGTTATACGACGATTTTTCATCGAAGAGAGTTGCATTATCGAGCTCAGTTTCGTCGTCAATCAATGTGTCGACATCCACGACCTGATTGTTTCCAACCTCTGATTCGGAGGTATCCGCATCCGCCTCTGACGTGAGCGTTTCGCCATCCAAGCTTTCGTTCGCGGCCGTTTCAGCGGAGGGCGAAGCAATTTCGTTTTGGGCGGCTGGAAGTTGTTTGGACGGTTCTGGTTGGTCGATCGGTTGCTGGGGCATTTTGGTTTGGGGCACTTGACGACTCGCGGTAACAGTACGTTGGACGCAGGCAAGAAGAGTTCGTTGGCAGTGGTTGGGCAAGGCGAACTTGGGTATGCCCGCTCCAGCCAAGCAACTAACTCTCATCCTTAGGTATAGGCCGCGCCAAGATCGCGGTGCTTCTGCGGTTGTCCAATGCGTTGAGATATTTCTACTGCACTGTTGTTGCAACCGTCACAATCGTCGTAAGTGTTCTTAGCGAAGAACCCTCTTTCGCACAGTCGGCTTTAAACAGGTGGTCGGTTTCACCATGGACGGCCATCCATGTCGTACAAGTGATATAAGAAGCACATTTGTGCAAGTTTCGCTATTTCAAGCTCTCGTTTTGTTCTTTCACTCAACAATCTGCTTCCTGCCTGAACCGTTCGAACTACCGTTAATGGAGAGCGAGGAACGCTCTTGGAAGCCTTAGCTTTCTCCCCCCGTGTGAGGCGAGCCGATTGCGTTGCAGTCGGTCTCGCCTTTTTTCATGCGCCTGCCAATTCGCGAGAAGCGCGCCAGCGACGAAAAAGTTTGGCAAGTCGCCATCCCCAACCAGCGCTCGCAGCACGCCATTGCTGCTTGAATCTGCTAGATCTGTTAACCTATGGGGTACGCCAGCTGCCGAAAATGGATGCCAGCGGTTGGCAGGTGTTGATGTCGAGACTCGACGAAACACTGAGAAAAACTTTCAGCCCCGACATTGGAACCAATGGGAATCACTCCCTGGGAATTCCTGGAACCATCGCTTGGCAGTATCGCGCGCATGAACTCAGACTATACCCAGCAACAATCGCTTGGTGGATTGCATCGCTCGGAGCAGATGAGTCTGCAAGCGACCCAGCCTCCAGCGGAGATTTCGGGTTACCGCATCGACACCCTGCTTGGTCAAGGTGCCTTTGGTCAAGTCTGGTTAGGAAGTGATCTGAACACCGGGCGTCAGGTTGCTATCAAGTTCTATTTGCATCGTAGTGGCGTCGACTGGTCGTTGCTTCGCAGGGAAGTCAAAAACCTAGTCAACATGTCCACCGGGCGATACATCGTGCAGGTGCTGAGCGTGGGCTGGGAAGCCGAACCACCCTACTACGTTATGGAGTACCTGGAAAATGGGTCATTGGAAGACTTGGTCCGTGCCCAGGGAGCATTGACGATCGGCGAGGCAGTCCGCATGCTTCGCGAAATAGCCGACGGTCTGAGTTTCGCCCATAGTAAGGGCGTAATGCACTGCGACTTGAAACCCGCAAACATCGTCCTGGACCACGATTGGCGACCAAGGTTGGCAGACTTTGGCCAGAGCCGCATGTCGGACGATCAAACGCCGTCTTTAGGTACGCTGTTCTACATGGCTCCCGAACAGGCCGATTTGACAGCAACCGCCGATGCGGCTTGGGACGTCTACGCGCTCGGCGCCATTGCCTACACCATGCTCGTGGGCAGTCCGCCCTATCGCTCACCGAGCGTGATCGAAACACTGGACACAGCCAATTCGCTCCCCGAGAGACTTTCTCGATACCGCGATGCCATCCGCCAAAACCAACGACCGAAGCTGCACTATCGGCGGCGAGGCATCGACAAGGGACTGTGCCAAATCGTTGATCGCTGTCTGGCAGTACGTCCCGAAAACCGGTTTCGCAATGTCCAACAGGTGATTGAGGCTATCGATGCTTGGCAGCGTGCCAAGACGCGCCGACCACTTTACATTCTGGGGATCCTCGGCCCCATCGTCCTGCTGTTGCTCGTCACGTTTTTCTCCAGCCGCAGCAGTCACGTAGCTACCACGGCGACGCTACATGACTTTCAGCGACGAGCTATTGAGAGCAATCGGTTTGCGGCGCAATTGGCGGCTAGGACTCTCGAAAAGGAAATTGAGGGACTGTATCGCCTGGTCGAAACAGAGGCCAGACGCAAGGAATTGGCTCAGCTACTAATGGCAACTTCGCGCGAAGGTGGCGCGATGCTCGAACAATTGACACAGGATCCCAACGACGAGAGTACTCGCGATCGATTTGCCAAGCTTCCCGCGCGCATCCAACTGCAAGAGTACTTAGAACTAAGACTGCAGAAACTTGTCGAAGCTGGCCAGGCTCGCGGGATCGCGGTGGCATTCAACAGTCTGTTTGTCAACGAATCACAGGGCTTCAATCTGGGCACGATTTTTGCCGATCCAGCAGATCTGACTGAGAGTAGTTCTTTGGGACATAACTTCGCTTACCGAACCTACTTCAATGGCCTGCGCGAGGATGGTGATAAGACGAAGCCATCTAACAGTTTTCAGCCGATCCGCCAAACGCATTTGTCCGCCTCGTTTCGCAGTACTTCGACCGGAAAATGGAAACTTGGTGTTAGTACTCCTGTATGGGAAGATGAGAATGTCGCCGACGGTTCGATCGCTGCGCCCAAAGACGTCGCGCCCATCGGTGTCATTGTGCTAACCATCAATCTAGGCGATTTTGACTTGTTGAAGTACCACGAAGGAGAGGAACAGACATCGCAATTTACGGTCATTGTCGATGGTCGAGCGGGAGCAGAACGGGGGCGTCTGCTACAGCACCCTCTCATTCATGCCATGGACAAGGAAACAATGCGAGAATTATCCATGCCACGAATGTCTGTCCGTCAAATCGAACAACTTCAAGAATCTGAGGGAGTGGCTGATTATGTCGACCCCGCAGCCAAGTTTGAAAATGCCGAAAAATTCGCAGGTACTTGGATTGCTGCCATGCAACAAGTGAGCTTGCCCCACAATCAGGCGACGCGGCCGGAAGATTCAATGACTGATCTTTGGGTCCTGGTCCAGGAACGCACAAGCACAGTCGAAGTACCGTTGAGGCAATTGGGAACTCGCCTCCAACGCGAAACTTATATCGCCTTGGGAACCATGTTGAGCGTCGTGGCCGTCATGTGGTTTTTCGTTCTCAGACTCAATCAAGCGTTTCCAGCCAAGGCAGCGTCTTCTTCCGGTTTAGGAGCACGCAATACCGGTCTATCTGCGACTTTGGAAAGTGATCGGTAACGGTGCATGAGTGGGCCACTACCGGCAGGCAATGAACAAAGCTGGACTTTTCTTTTCTGGCTGAGCGGATCGGCGGCGGTCCTACTTGCCGCATCTGTCCTGGTGGTTGGCGAACATAGACAAGTGCTAATACCCGGACTTGACCTCGCGATCCCGGAAACATGTGCAATGCATACCACGCTTGGAATCGACTGTCCCGGATGTGGCTTGACTCGATGTTTCATTCACACTGCGCACGGCGATCTCGGTTTGGCCTGGCAGCTGAGCCCTGTAGGGATGTTGTTGTGGGGCTATGTGGTGCTGCAAATACCTCTCGCATTGGCGCATCTTTGGCATCGACGTTCCCCTTGGTTGGCTCACGCTACTGACATTAACCAACGGACATTGATCGGCTTACTGGTGGCGTTGTTAATTCAATGGACCATTCGATTCGTTACGGGAGACTTGAGCTGATGCATCGGCTTTCCATTCTGGGCAAACAAGGCCAGTCCATCTCGGTGGTTGCCTGCGGCCAAGGCCCCATGTTGATGTTGTTGCATGGTTTCCCGCTAGATCACCGGATGTGGAGCGAACAACTGCACACGCTCAGCCAGGACTATCATGTAATTGCACCTGAATTCCGTGGCTTTGGGCAATCCACACTGGCCGACGCACCGTACACGCTGGCGGATTTGGCAGAGGATGTGGAATGCGTTCGGCAACATCTGGCCAACCAACAACAAATCCACCTTTGTGGTTTGTCGATGGGAGGCTACGTTGCCTTGGAATATGTCGCTCGCTTCGGCAACCACCTGGGCTCCTTAATCCTGTCGAACACCAAGCCCAACGCAGACAACGCGGAAGCCAGCGCGGGCCGTCTGGCCATGGCTGACGTTGCGCGAGCGGAAGGCGCCCAAGCCGCCTTGCAAGGATTCTCCGATAGAATTCTCGGCCCTACGTCGCGAGAAGAACGGCCACAGGTCGTGAGCCTTGTCCACCAAATGCTACGCAGCGCGTCGGCGGAAGCAGTTGCCAGGGCCCAACACGCGATGGCGGTCCGTCGTGACTTTTGCGAATCGCTTGGTGGATTTTCTTGGCCAACCCTGGTCGTCGCTGGCGATGAAGATGCGCTGTGCCCCCTCGATGCCACGCGGGATTGGAGCCGACGGATCCCCAAGGCGCAGTTAGCCATCATCGAGCGTTGTGGACATCTCTCTCCCTTGGAATCGCCACAAGCATTCAATTCCCGAGTGCTGCAGTTTCTGCACTCGATCTGAAGCGAACGCCTAAAAGGAGTCCAGGGCCCGCGTTTCCTTGACATACTTGCGAGGAACGGACAGCATCTGTGTTGAGCGGCGAAGCTGCGTCAGCATGTAGCCGTGAGCGTTAGCATCGCGAGATCAACAAGTGATGAGTCTTTCGTAGTGGAGGTTGTTAAACCTCCTTCACCAGGATCTTTGACAAGATCCACTACGTCAGTTAATGATCCCGCGATGCCAAGCTCATGCAAAACCAAATCATTTCTGCCGTCAATCGGCTACAAGCGTCTTAGGCCGTCTTCGCGCAAAGCGCAAGGAATCTCAACGTCGATGTCATCCAACCGTTTCATGGTCTCTTCATTCAAGATCAAGTCAATCGCAGCCAATGACTCTTGCAGTTGTTCCACCGACGTCGCGCCAATAATGGTCGACGCGATGAAGTCATGTTGCCGACTCCAGGCTACGGAAAGTGCCGTCGGTGTGACACCAACGTCTCTCGCGATTGAGCAGACCCTACGTGACACTTCCAATGTTCGCTCGTTAACGAAGCGAGCGGCCATCATCTTCTGACGCTCGCCACCATTTTGGATATAGTCGGTAAACCGCCCTCCTTGGGGCAACTGGTCGTTATACTTGCCTGTCAGCACTCCTCCGCCTAAAGGCGAATAGGGAAGCAGGCTGACACGCTCCCGTCGACAAACTTGAGCCAATTCACTTTCGCAACGGCGATTGATCAAGCTGAAGTTATTCTGAATCGAATCGTACCGCCGCACGCCATGCTTCTCTGCCGACCAAAGACTTTTCATCAGTCCCCAACTTGTCTCATTGCTGCAGCCTATAGCACGAACCTTGCCCGCCTCAATCTGTTTCTCCAACGCGTACAGCGTGTCTTCATATCGCATGTGGTGATCGGGCCAATGCGTTTGGTAAAGATCGATGTAGTCAGTTTGCAGACGCCGCAAGCTATCATCAATGGCTCTTTGAATCTGCTGTGCATCCAAGGCAGTTCGTCCTCCGCGCACTGGGGGCGAAAACCAGCCATGGCCGGGGCCCGTGATTTTGGTAGCCACAATGATCTGCTCTCGCGGCTTATGCTTCAGCCACGTCCCGACAATCTCTTCTGTCTTGCCAAACTTCTCCGCCGTGGGAGGCACCGGGTACATCTCTGCAGCATCAAAAAAATCAATGCCCGCATCCAGTGCACAATCCATAATTCGATGAGAGAGCGCTTCGTCGCACTGACTGCCAAACGTCATGGTTCCCATGCAAATGTCAGTCACCGATATTCCGCTTTCGCCTATTCGTCGTCGTTGCATTTGATTCAAAATCCTCGAAGTAGTAGTCTGTCGCTCGTCAAGTACTGAACGCAGCCAAGATGGAGTTTTTTCTTTGGTTACTTTGTGTTTTTCACACAAAGAAAATGACGACTTTTGGGTTGTTGTGCAACCATAGCGAACATGCTTTAATGCCACCTTCGCAATCGCAACCTTTCGATAGCCAACATACATTGAGCGTCGATTTCGTTAGAGACAAACCAGATTACTACCTCCCAGGTTACTAAACCGGAACAAACTCTGTCGGTCATTTTATGCTTGAGCTGTATAACCAAATTGAAGATGCCTGCACTCTGATTCGCCAGCAATGGGATCAAGTGCCACAGGCCGGACTAATTCTGGGAACAGGGCTCGGGCCGCTGGTTGAACAGATCGAAGTTCAAGCCGCAATCGATTACGAATCGATACCTCATTTCCCAAAATCCACTGCGACCAGCCACCGTGGACGGTTGGTGTGTGGCGTCCTTTGCGGGGTGCCCATCATGGCCATGGAAGGCCGTTTTCATATGTACGAAGGCTATCCGCTCAAACAGATTACTTTGCCTGTTCGCGTGATGAAAGCCATGGGAGCGGAGCTGCTGATTGTCTCCAATGCTGCCGGTGGCATGAATCCCTACTTCAAGAACGGTGACATTGTTATTATCGAAGATCACATCAATTTGATGGGCGACAATCCGCTGATCGGCATTAATGACGACCGCTTGGGTCCACGCTTTCCAGACATGAGCCAGCCATACGACTTTGGTTTGATCGAAGTGGCCCTGGAGAACGCTCGACAGCAGAACTTCGCCGCGCATAAAGGAGTTTTCGTCGCAGTTGCAGGTCCGAATCTTGAGACCAGAGCAGAATACCGCTTCCTGCGCTCAATCGGCGCGGATGTCGTAGGAATGTCTACCGTGCCTGAGGTGATCGTGGCCGTACATGCTGGCATGCGATGCGTTGGCTTTTCCGTAATCACTGATATGTGCTTGCCAGATGCACTGGAACCGGCCAACGTTGAGAAGATCATTGCCACCGCCAACGCTGCCGAACCAAAACTAAGAAGCTTGGTAATGGCCATCCTCAAATACCAAGCGTCCTCCCGTTAACACCTGCTAATCCGTATTGGATTTGTTGGAGAGGATTTTGTTGCCGAGGAAACCAAACGACGCTAGCTCCATTTCTGCGGCTGAATGGATAGCCAGCGTGCATGCCGCACGCGATTTTGTCCATGCACAGCGTCTATTGCAACCGCAGATTGCCTTAGTCTTGGGTAGCGGGTTGGGCGAGCTGGCAGACGCCATTGTCCACGCTACATTCATCCCCTATGAACAGATCCCTGGCTTTTCGCCAACGCATGCCCACGGACACGCTGGCCAATTGGTGTTGGGATACTTATCGGGCGTGCCCATCGTTGCCTTGCGAGGAAGATCGCATCGCTACGAAGGCTATAGCAGCCATCATGTTCAATTCCCAATACACTGCTGTCACGCCTTGGGCGCCCGAGCGCTCATCACGACCAACGCCGCTGGCGGACTGAATACTCGATTTCAAAGCGGCGACCTAATGATACTCGACAGCCATATCGACCAGCTTTGGCCGCGTCGTTCCACAGCGCCACCCGTTTCAGCACACCCACTGAACTCGACTTGTGGCCGACCGCTGAGTCCCTATGATCCTCACTGGATAGACTTGGCCAAACAGTTGGCCCGCCAAGAGGACATTGTTTTGCACCAGGGCTGCTATTTGGCCACGCTCGGACCAACTTATGAAACGCGGGGAGAATACCGCATGTTTCGTAGCTTCGGTGCTGACGCGGTCGGCATGAGCACGATCCCAGAAGTATTGGCGGCTGCTCAGCTGCAAATGCGTGTGCTGGCTTTTTCAGTCATCACCAATGTGGCGTCGACCGAGCAACCGCAGGAAACTTCGCACGACGAAGTTGTCGAAACTGGGCAAGCCGCTGGCCCAGCCTTGCGACGCCTTATCTCACGGATACTGGAAGACCTATCGGGGCAACCTGACTAGCTCAGCAGTTTCCTCCATCGCGTCGTAAAATCGTCTCCTGTTATCCGACGCCAGGAATCAACTGCCGTGAGTCCATTGCAACGGGACGGCGATACCATGTTGCCAGAATAGCGTCCAAGGATCATCTCAAAAGATCTCAGGCATCCAAGGACGTGGGCCAGAAAATATCAGGTCGGCCAAGTGACGTTGACGATGGTCGGAACATTCGACGAGCCCAGCGTCGACCAATTGCGTGCAATTCGTAAAGCCGCTGTACAGAGTGGCGACAGCTCCAATCGACATTCGCAACGCCCCTGAGCCACCACGTTCGGCCCTAGCGATGCCGTTTTCGACGCGAACGATCCAGCTACCCTCGTTCTCACGTATCAGTGGGTCTGAAATCGCCAAGTGTATTTCCGCATTAACTTGAGGATATCCACGCGCTGCAATGGCAGATTCAAAACACACAATTCGACTGAGTAGACGCAAGTATTCCAGAGTAGTAATTCGTTGCTCACCAGCCACCAGTAGAATAGGATCTTGTGAACCTCCCGTCCACACGACTCGATCGCACATGCTCCGGTGATCTTCCAATAGTACCAGTAAGCGTTGGAGCGCGATCGGCGTGATCGTTGCATAGTCGATCATCGTCAATACGGCTGGGTAGCCGCCAGCCCGCGTGCCCTGCTGCAGTACCACGTATCCCTCGGGCTGCTCGAAATCTCCGAGCAAATACGTAACCGTAGGCTCACCAAAGGGATGCGAGATTCGTTCCCACAGCCCCTGGGTCCTTAACAAGTTGCCGTTGCTGTTACGGCCTCGAAACTCCGCCAGCGGTTTGAGCCGCTCATACGGCGCTTCCGAAAAGCGGGTTGCACTGAGGATCCGCGACTCGTTCTTCGAAGTCAGGCAAGACATCGGTAAAGAGAATCGAAATCGTTCCCCCGACTGCTCAAAACCTCGGCTGCGGTAGAGTCGCTGGGTAGAAGCGTATAATGTTGCCAGCGGCATTCGCTCTTTGAACATCTCCTGCAAAAGCGAATCGAGCAACTGGCCACAGGCACCTGAACCTCGGACGGCTGGATCGATGGCAACCGCCGACACTGCTGCCATGGGAACACACTTTCCGCCAAACCATTGACCGGCGCGATAGATCGCCAATCCTCCGTACAGGCGATCTTGCCGGTAGACACCGCGCAAGTTCTTCAACTCAACTCGCTGGACGTAGGATTCCCAAACCTGAGGATCTGGAAAGAGCAATGATTCGCCAGCGATTGAGTAGAAGTCGCTCAGTTCGTAGTCCGCAATCGGTCTAACATCCCAATCCACCGAAGAAACCCTCCTAGGCGCGTGCAGAGGCATAGTCTTACTACAGACTTTCAAGAGTTGCTACTATCAACGAATCGCTCGCATCTCCAGGAAGAATGATGGGATTCAAAGGATCCCGTGGAGAGTACACTGCTAGCGCGGGAATCATATTGCGGTCAATGCTGCGCATTAGCTGATCGACCGAGGGGGAGCGCCTCGTCCAGTCTGCCGTCATGGTAGCGATACCTCTAGCCCTTATCTGCCGCGAAACCTCCGCTGACATGAAGCGAGGCCTGGCAGTTGGGTTCAGCGCCCAATCAGCATCCACAGTTACCATGACAACACGTCCCTGGTTTAGGTGCTGTTGCAAATCAGCAGCTGAATAGGCTTCTTGAGTAGGGGGGCGTGTTCGCAGGTACACATTCAACTGCAGAGAACCCCACGCCGCAATCGCTATCAGGACGAGAAGTGTCCGCAATCCAAACTGGCGACCAAGATCGAGTCGTTTCACTTGCATTTCCTCGGTTTCAGCCCCCGAAGACAGAACGAGCTGTCTCTTCCCATACCAAACAGCACAACGCCAAACTTTACGAGCAGAAGCATTGTACTTCAGTAAGCTTCTAAGCAACAGATTGCAATCCCGCCAAGTGACTCCTCGATGGTTTTTTCATGGTGCGGCAAACCCTGGTCCGCACCACACAAGTGCCGAGCCGCTGGCGTATTTCAGTCCCAGTGATTGAGACTCCTTTTGATCGCTCGCGCAAGCAGTGGGTTAGGTTCTTGAGCTTGCAAAGGATAACGGAAATAGACCGTGTAATTTCATAGCTGTCCATCGTGGATCTATGCATGCTCTAATGCAAAACCTCACCGATTTGAAGGAACCTGCTTTTGTCCCCATCCATTTCAGGTCCTGCGATTCACCACCTATTTGAGCGAGGCCGAACCGATCGGGGCAGATCTTTCACCCAAGCATGCCAATCGATCCAATCAAGAGGATTGAGGATGCGATCAGTGCCGTCCTTCCAATTGAGGAAGATATCATCTAATCCTCAACATGTTCTGCATCTCTTCCAGTCAGGAGAAACGTTCGCGCCAACATCGACGAACCACGGGATTGATACGGTGAACGCGCCCCAGTCATTCACGGTGTCTTGTCCAAATAACAAAAAAACGAATTGCGATAAGAAAAACGCACGGGCATAACCCGGTCGCCGAATTTGATTGATTAGTAAGTCGGACGAGCTCGGCGACTCGGTGTTCATGCCTTTGTTCTGTCGCAGTTCATTCATTCGTCTCGAACAAAGGTAAGCGTATTGGCTGCTAGTCGAATCTCTCCCAGCTTTCCCTCTGCGTCTACGAATACAGCTCGACCTCCAGAACGCAACGCTTCGACGATTGAGTCAGTGTCTATCGTGTTCGGTTCTGCAGGATGATGGTACCTGCCTTGCGTAGCAACGAAAAGAATATCATCGGGCCGGCAATCATGCAGTTTCGTCCCCTCCAGTTCTTGGTTCCTCCAAACCGATTTCTCGGCGTTGAGAACCGCTGGCAAATAGCCGTCGCCGCAGAACCAATTCCACGCGTTTTGCCCGGCCGCCAACGCTGCTTGATTGTCTCGATCGTTCCAGTTTTTCGTGGGATCGAAAGGAATTTGATCATTGAATTCAAATTCGGGTAAAAGTGTCACGAACCAATTGATCGTTGCTTGGCCGTGTCCGTTCTTCAGCATGCTGAATGGACAATTGTGCTTCGACTCGTAGTTGGCAACCGCCAAGTGCAATTGTTTGAGCCGTCCTTTGGCACGCATCAGTGCAGCTTCGCTTCTCATCAGCATTACCCAACACGCAGATAATCCTATAGTCGCGAAAAAGGCGAGGATAACGAGATATGGAATTCGTCGCATGCGTTAAGTCCATTAGCGACAGTACGTTCAGCGAGCCGCTGGCGCAGGAAACGCGGACACAGCAGTCTGACGACTGAACTATCTTAGAAAAAAGTGGGGATAGCGTGTAAGCTTCTTCTGGGTTCCTCCGTCTTATCTACATGACTTGAGCCGACGCGTTGAAATCGCTCGGCTCGCAATTGATCGAGGAAAGCGACTTTACTTCCGCAAAAAAACGCCTGGAAGCGCTACTGCTCGAGTCGATCGGTAACAGTGACGCAAAGTCCGATTGCACGACATCGCGCAATTCTTCGATGCCCGACCGCAGCTTGGCACCAATTCAAATCGATGAGCACAATGACCAGTTGGGACCACAGCCAAGTTCCAATTCCGCTCAATGCAGCGGATATCTTGCAGCGAGTAGGCCTGACGAGCACCAGCTGGTTGGACGTGGTCAGCAACTTTGGGGAGCTTTTTCAC
>JAGQPR010000599.1 GCA_020426625.1 Planctomycetales bacterium | reverse complement strand
CTGCTTGTCTCGCCTGTGCCAGCCCTAGAACATTGAATTGACTTGGCATCGCGGGATCATTAACTGACGCTGTGGATCTTGTCAAAGTTCCTGGTGCAGGAGGTTTAACAGGGGAAATGCGATAGCAATTTGTTTATCCCTCACCTCGGTCCTCACCCACGCTTTTTGCTGCGCGGCATGGTAGATTCAGATGAAAAGTGCCCAAGCTATTTTTCCGCAGGTCCTAAAGTTGGCTTGCATCTGTTTCTGGCCAGTTCGTCAAGTCTAGGAAAAAGCGAACGCACTCATTCCAGCTACGAGCAAAACGATGAATGTGATGCTGCCATACTCGGCCAAGTTACCAGTTCCGCAGAGCCTAAACAGGGCTCTTCAACTGGTTCTACATGCAAAGCGACCAGCGACCGTTCGACTAAAAACCAAGGGAGCGTATCTGGGACCTTAGAACCAGCACCAATCGTCGTCGCTGATGCGAGATCAAGTTTTCGAAGAAATGTTGCCAAGTATTGTCGTGGCGATTCGGAATACGCTTGCTTTGGCCGTACAATGTGGCTTGACTCGAACTTGGATGGCAGCCAACCGGGCAGCATTTGAACAGTCCGTTACTTGACAGTTATTTGACAAGTCCCGGCGCTGCACTGTATCCAGATTTTCTTATCCGCCCCGTTGCATTAATGAGGAATCTTGCGTTGGCCAAAAACGTGCTCGGAACCGACTTGGAATCTTGCAGTACTAGCCCAATGACAGGATTCTATCGAGACGGATGCTGTAACACGGGAGCCGAAGATACCAGCTTGCATACAGTCTGCATCGAAGCTACTGAGGACTTCTTAAAGTTCTCGGCGCAGCGAGGAAACGACCTTTCAACTCCCAACCCGATGTACGACTTTCCCGGACTGCGAGACGGCGATCGATGGTGCCTGTGCGTCCAGCGCTGGAAAGAAGCATATGAAGCCGGAATGGCACCACTGGTAAATCTGCGCGCCACGCACATCTCTGTGCTTGAGTTCGTCGACTTGGAAGTACTCCAAGAATACGCTACCGGCGATTCACTCGATTCTTGATGCGGGATCCAAGCTCTAAGCAGCTTGACCACCAGTGGTTAGGTCATGGTTTTGAATCGAGCGCTGGGACTTTAGACGCGCAGATCTTCGGCATTTCCCTGTGCGGCTATTAATAGTCTCCAGCGTCAGCGAAGGAGGTATCAGCCGTGCCGCCAGGAAACTATTTCTTTGCTCGGAACTTGGAGTACTCTTCGACAGTAATAGAGCCATTCCCATCGTAGTCGGCACCATCTGGTTTGATGAGCATCTTCTTCCACTCGTCGGCAGACAACTCACCGTTTCCATTGGTGTCGTACTTGGCGATCGTCTTCCTCGATTGCTCCAACAACTCAGGTGTAACGACCCCGGGTTCGCTGTCCGCCCTCGACGAACTTGACGACGAGTTCGAGGAAGATCCGGAAGAGGTGCCGTTATTCTTGACCGCAATCAGGCACTCGCGCGGTTCGATGATTCCATCTTGATTCAAATCGTAGGTTAGAAACTCATTCAACGCCTCGTCAGTGATTGGAGCCGCATACTCGCCGAGAGTGATCTGCCCGTCGCCGTCCGCATCGCGTTGGTTGAAGAAGTCCGGTAAGCCCTTGCCAGTGGTTCGCGCTTCCATGGTGCTCAAGCGATAACTCTTGGCGTCACCAAATCGATCGACTTCCTCTTCTTTTTCGTCCCCCGAGCCGTTCCGCCAACCCCTATCTTGATTGTTGCCCCAACGCGAATTTCGGTCGTTGCGGCTCGCCTGTCGCTCTTCATCTTCGACGCGTCGATTGGCATAACGGACCGCCAACTCGGATTGATTCAGTTTTCCATCGCGGTTGCGATCGAACTGCATGGGATCGTCCGGCCAGCGCCCACTGCGCAGCTCATCGGCATCCAATTTCCCATCCTTGTTACGATCATATCGCCGCATCCGTTCTTCCGCTTCCTTCAAATCGCGTTCGGTAACTGGCACCGAAAAAATCTCCGAGCCTGCGCCAAACCCCAAAACGGGTTCCGGCACATAACCGGTGCTAAAATCAGGTACGAGCAAGACAGGCTCATCACTTTCTCGCGAATCGCCGCCAGGTCCGCCGCCACCTCGCATGTTTTCGAATTCTGCTGCCAAAGTACTTAGCGGTACGGGCTTGCTAAGGTCGATCTTTGGATTGTTTTGAGCCATGCGTTGCAGGATGGCTTGAGCAGGGCCTTGTGCTTCATCGGGGTCGATCATGCCATTGCCGTTGCGATCGAAGCGAGACAACATATCGGCGGGATTGAACCCACCGCGGCCTCCGGTATCACCACCTCGACTACCCCCAAATCCACCTCCAGTACGTCCTCCACCGAAGCTACCTCCGGGGCCGCCGAAGCCGCCGCCTGGACCACCGAATCCACCACCTGTGCGACCTCCGCCAAAGCCTCCACCGCTTCGATCACCGCCAAAACCTCCACCGCTTCGGTCACCGCCAAAACCTCCGCCACCAAATCCACCTCCGGTGCGTCCCCCGCCGAAGCCACCTCCAGGACCGCCGAACCCTCCGCCTGAAGTCCTGCCACCGCCAAATCCACCTTCTGGTCCACCGCGTTGCGCCACGATCGGAGCATTCAACAGGACGACGATTAATAGCGTAGAAAAAAGAATTCTCATTTCAGTGGCCTTAGAGGGATACTGACCAATCGCGCGGTGGCAAGTCAAACCAACACAAACAGGACGGATCTCGCTATTGCGGTCGGGATACAACCAATTCTAGTCACCCGACGGCTTACTGTTCTCGCACAATATATTAACTGCGGCCAGTTGAAAAAGTTTCGCAGTCGCGCTTTCAGGAGCCGGTCGAATGCAATTGTCCCAATCATCTACCCTAGCGCCAGCCCACGGCCCCTTCTTATGGGCCATTCGAGTGGATTGGCGGCGTGGCCATGCGGGTGGTTTTGTCGAGGTCACGTGTATTTTGCAACCGCAAATTCGTCTGCCATACGCACTTGAGCGGCGCGAAGTTGCGTTAGAGTTTGCGTAGAGTAGTTGTTTTGCGATTGCAATCGATGATAAGGTCGGTTCTTGGTTGAAAAGGTACCGCAGTTGGTGAGATTTTGTTTCTAGTGGTTTGCGGCAGGCAGGATGTTCGTTATCATTCTGGATCTCGCGAAAGCGATAACATCTAACCGCGCCTCCGTAGCTCAGTTGGTTAGAGCAGCTGACTCTTAATCAGCGGGTCCAAGGTTCGAGTCCTTGCGGGGGTACTTGGTTTTTCATTTCGCGACCCCGTTGCTGGGGTCGCGAGGGGTCGTGATACGTTGTAAGCTGAGTCTATCGGGCCAGCAATTCAACCTCAAAACACGAATCGATCTCATGAAATGTCCGCTTTACTTGCACGCGAACGGGCAGTGGTGCAAGACAATTGATGGAAAAAAGCGATATTTCGGGAAGGATCGCGATGAAACGCTGGCCAAATATGAAGCGTTCGCCAATCCGAATCCCCTTGAGTCTCCACTCGGGACCTTCGCGTAACTGAGAACCATTGGTGGGGATAGAGTTCTTCAGTGGCGTAAGGCGGATAGAATCACATAGCGTCAGGGTTGACGATTACTGATTCAGGGTTTCTGGCCGCTTTGATTAGTCCGCGCAGGCGAGCGGCATCCTGGTCGGTAAAATCGCTCAGGTTGACCCAGATTTTTTTCTGATCGATCGTCTCCAGTAGCACTCGACTGGCTGCGTAGCGGATGAATTTGGCTTGAATCTGGTGGCCAGATTTGGAATGCCAAGTTGGGAATTCTTTGGCGAGTCGTTCTTGTTCGGCCTGTTGCCTGGCGTCTTCGGCTTGTTTGATTTCGATAGCGAGCTGCTCAATTTGACCTTCGCGGTCCAAAAGTTTGAAAGTGTGAATTTTTTCTTCGTCGAAATTTTTTGTGCCAACGTATTGCGCGAAGCCAAT
>JAGQPR010000598.1 GCA_020426625.1 Planctomycetales bacterium | reverse complement strand
AAGTATTCGTCGCAGGAAGTTGTTCTACCAGATGGTCGCAAGCGCTAAACTGCGTCGGCACAAACGCACAGCGATTGCCAGCCAAGACGGCAATCGGATTGTCACTAGTGATCTGCGTACCAGTCAAATCGGGATTGAAATTGAATAGTCCACTTCGCTGGTCTTGCAACAAATAGGTTTCGCCCTGTTGCAAAGTAATCGAATGCGCTGGGATGGCAAAACTGGTATCGATGACGTTGAAATAAACAATCTGTCCGAAAGGCACTGTAAACTGATGCCGACCGATTTCGCGCACACCAATTTGCAGATCGACTTGCTCATTCAAGCCTGTTAAACCTGGATTAGCCCCGGGAATTCGCGAAATGTGAAAACTAACTGGAACTGGATTCGCATCGCGGCCACTGATGACTAGATAGTAGGTGCCGGACGATATGGCTGTCGCTGTGAAATTGAGCCCAGAATTATCGCTACCAATTGTAGCTCCGTTGGGTCCCACCAGCCTCCAGTTGAGATTGCGAGCTGTACCCTGAGTGTTGACCACTTCCAACATATCTCTGGCATTTGCTGGTATTAGAAAAACCTGCGTCTCGAAACCCGGTGTGAGCGTGATGCTGCTATCGACGTCGAACTCGAGTATCGGAGCAAGATCGAGATTGTCGATGCGGAAATCGTAACTGACTTCCGTGTCCTGCCCACCATCAATCGAGACGAAATACACACCCGACTCAGGAACGTAAACGTAGGGAAGCCCACCACCTTGATCCGCATTCCCATTTCCGGAAACCAGCACACGCCCGCCGAAATTGGCGATTCGCACGCTGTTCGTGTGATTAGTGGTGACCAGTGATTCGTATCGAATGCGTTGGCCTGATTCGAGCTGTATACGGAAAATCTCCCGGCTACGGCCAGGTGAAAGCGTGCCACTCACTCGCTGGCCAAAATTGATCGTCGGGAACGACTCCTCATCCGAGGAAAGCGAGAACGTGACACTGGTTGCCGCGCTCTTGTTGCCAGCGATCCTGACATAGTGTCGGCCACTGTGAACGATGCGTGTTCCTGCGTCGTCTCTGACCGTTACGTTGATCAGCCGTTGCAAGTACGGATCGTACAGCTGCAGCGGCACGTTGTCGTTAAACGTTCCGTCCACGGCCAGCAACTGCCCAGCGACCGCATCGAACGCGAAGAACAGGGTCTCCTGCCCAGTCGCGATCTCGGCGTTAACTGGAGTGCCCATAGTCAACAAACTGGGAAAGGTCTCAAGATCGAGTACCCGAAACGTGTAGCTGCCAGCTGCCGAAGGATTGTTACCGCGCAGGGTTATCCGGTATGTGCCGGATTGCGGCAAGAACGTTGGATCGAAAGGAATATCGCGAACTTCCGCAGCCGTCGAAAAACCAGTGAAAACGCGACTTCCATCGGGCGCTGTCACTTCAATATTCAGATTCTCGCTGGCGGTATCGTGCCCATCAATGAGCAACGGCGTGCCAGCGGGGCCGGTAAATTCGTAGCTGGCAGACTCGCCTGCCGCGATGGTCAGTGTCTGGGTCGAATTGAAGCCGAGCTTAGGTGTCGCTGGATCTGCAAGCTGCGAGGTCTGAAAGGATCCCTCACCAGCGTCTGCCACGCCTATACCGCTGACGATCAACGTATAGTCGCCGGTCAACAACATGCGACCGGTTAGATTACCGCCAACGTTTGTCAGACTGAGTCGATTGCCAGCCGGATCGTATAATTGAAACTGAGTACGTCCCAGATTCGTACCAACTCGATTTTCAATACCTAATGTTTGACCGGCAACTCCTTGGATTCTGAAAAGATCAGACGAGCCGTCGGAGAACGCAAAATTGGTTGTGGTTTGAGTTGGTATCACTGGTGCCGCAGCTACATCACTCATGACAAACGCATAGGAAGCCTCAACGATGGTACTCGATAGGACAACGTAGTAGCGGCCTGACTCCGGTAGGACGATCATCTGATCGGTCGCAGTGATGTTGCGAACTACCAACTGGCCGCCGGGACCCAACAAATCGAATCCCACCTGTCGGTTGTCGTCATGCGAATCAAAGTAGATCTGTTGGCCAGCTTGACCCGCAAACTGGTAAACCGCAGCCTGACCTCGAATATCGCCCCCGCTGCTGAGCACTGTGTCCAACTCCAAGTTAGGTGCTTGCTCCATATCGAGCATACGGAAAGCAAAATCAAACTCAGCATTCTGTTCGCCGACAACCAGCAGATAGTAGGTGCCAGTCTCTTGAAAACGCAAAGGATTGAATTGATTGGCAAAGGTATTCTGATCGACGTTCACCCCGAGCGTGTAGTTGTCAGAGCTGGGCGATATCAACCAGACCTTGGCATTCGGCGCGGCTGGGTTAATTGGGTCGTAAACGAGTTGTTGACCAGCGGTGATATCAAAGCTGACCACCTTGGCCTCTCGTCCCGTGGGAAAGTTCATTGTCGTCAAGTCGCCGATGACAGAGGCGACCGCAGCTGAAACGACGTCGATTGCTTCGAATCGATAGTGGCCACTGTAGCCTTCAAAAGGCGGTGCAACTTGCAGCGACCATTCTCCTGACTGGTCGGTAATGAATGGACCAATATCTGTGCCTACGAGAGACTGGACGTTCAACGGTGTGGTCCCCGACGGACGCAGTACGCGTGCATCGCTATCGGTCGTGGCGAAGGTGTATTGGCCAGGAACGATTTGGACCTGTGTTTCATCTTCCGTGGCGACAATTAAGAATTGGCTACCGATGGGACTAGCAGTCAGACGGTGCGTGTTGCCATAACCCAAATCGATGTACTCTTTGCCGAGCGAGTCGACGGGCAATGCCAGAAAGGCGTCTGTCGTATTGACGGCTCGGCTAATGCCATAGACGGTGACCGGGTCGAGCGCCACTATGTGCACCCCCAGCTTCTGGACTACGCCCACCAATTCGGCTTCGACGTCGAAGTCGGTCTGAGTGTCGTTGGAATTGTCGCTTTCGTCATTGCTCGGGAGCGGGACGGCGGTAACTTCACCAGGGTTGACAGCGAATTCAGCACGGAATGGCAACATCGTGTCGGGGTCGATCAGGCCTGGGACTTCGACAAAGCCTGTCGTGGCGGTGTCACCGGTAATGTGCAGTGATTTCTCTGGAGTGTTGATGCTTTCAAATAAATTGTCCGGAAAGCCAAACCAGAATTCCGTTCCGCGACTATCGATGACGGAGCCATTTGTTCCTTCACCTTGACTCCCAGCAGTTTCAGTGCCCGTGGCGGTCAAGGAAGACTGTGTCTGCTGACCAGCGTTCGTTGGCAATCGGCCTGGAATCGCGCCAACCGGTGGCGCGGTGGTCGACGCTGGCTGAGTTCCCACAAACTTGTTCACGCCAGAGCTAGGCGTTACACCTGCGTTTGCACTTGGGCTGGTAATACCAGCGCCAGCAATGCTAGATGAACTTCCTTCGCCACCGCCGCCGCTCGGAGCGAATTCTATCTGCAGAGATTTGATCAATACCGACGTTTCGGTATCACTGTCGTTGTTTACCAAGCGGACGACCAGTTGTGCTTCCATGCCTGGCAGCAGACTAGCCAAAGACAGCGAGACCTTGTTGCCAACCTGCGTTGCATCGCCGGTGAGTAGCGCTTGTTGACCTTCGGTGATATTGAAAAATGAATCGCCGCCCAAGCTCAATGTCCGCACGGCCGTGCTGCCCGATTTATCCAGCAACGACGCCTCGAAGGCATCATGCACACCTCCCTGCGACGAAGTGTCGAAACTCAAGTTTTCAAATTCAAAAGAGATCGCCGAGGCACCTTCAGGTACGACAAAATCTGACACTAACGAAGTGATCAATGAATTGCCTTCGCGCAGCAGTGGCGAACAGGATTCGTTGGCGAAGCTGCCCGCGCCGTCGCCGCTGCCGCCGGATTGTTCGAACAACCAGCCGGGTCTAGGACGTGTGCCGTTCAGAAAGTTGACGATCTGCAA
>JAGQPR010000597.1 GCA_020426625.1 Planctomycetales bacterium | reverse complement strand
GTGAAATGACCGTCCGCGACAAAATACCTCCACGTTTGAACTGTCAATTCCACCCACAGTAAACACCAAAGTTATTTTTCCTCAGTTCCTTAGCTTAGGATCGTTGGCAGTGATGGAATCACCTTGCTACACTCTTGTGTACGTCAGCACGGCAAGGAAAGGGTCTGTTCAATGCCAAGTGATCAAACGAATCGCCGGCAAATGTTGCGGAATTTTTCCGCTGTTGGAATTGCATCTGGAGTGGGCTCGCTATCGTTGTGGCCCAAAGCACTTGGGCAAGCTATCGAACCGAGCACGGCGATTCCGCAGAACATGATCGGCGCCTATGGCCCTTGGGCTGCTTCCATCGTCGGCGATGAGGCAGCTGATTTGTCTTTCCGGCGACCCAACTTTACCGACTTGAACAGCTGGCGAAGCGCGGCGCGGGACCGTGTGCTGTCATGTCTCGCGCAACCGGGACCAACTGCGGTACCGGAAGTACGAGTAGATGCATCTGAGGATTTCGAAGATCTTGAGATTCAGCACCTGAGCTGGCAGCTGCCATTTGGGCCGCGAACGAAAGCGATCCTGCTGAAGCCAGCCAGTGCGAGTGGTCGCTTACCTGCGGTTCTCGGCTTGCATGACCATGGTGGTATGAAGTATTTCGGTTATCCCAAGATTACTCGTACCCAAACTGCTCAGCATCCCATGATGGTAGAACATCAACGGAATCACTACGGTGGTCTGGCATGGGCTAATGAGCTCGCGCGCCGAGGTTATGTAGTCTTGGTACATGATACGTTTACGTTTGGCTCGCGGCGGGTGCTCCCAGAGGATTTACCAGATGTTTTGACTCGCAATCTTTCCCCAATGAATGGTGACTCGACCGAGTCAGTCCGAGCTTACAATGCCTTTGCGGCCAACCACGAACACTTGATGGCCAAGAGTCTTTTCTGCGCGGGCACCACGTGGCCAGGAGTGTTTACGTGGGAAGATCAACGGGCGCTGGATTATCTATGCTCTCGCCACGACGTCGATGCCGAAAGAGTTGGCTGCGCAGGGCTTTCCGGTGGTGGCTTGCGCACCGTTTATTTGGGAGGACTAGATGACCGCATTCGTTGTGCTTGCTGTGTGGGTATGATGTCGACTTGGCGGGATTATCTCCTGAACAAAGTGCACACGCATACATGGATGATCTACATCCCTCTGCTCCCCAAGCAGCTGGACTACCCGGAAATTCTCAGCATGCGGGCCCCATTGCCAACCATGGTACTGAACAACGATGACGACCCGCTGTTTACTTTGCCAGAGATGCAGCGCGCTGATCAGATCATGTCGGAAATATTTACCAAGGCAGGCGCTGCGGATCACTACCAGTGCAGCTTCTATCCCGGGCCGCACAAATTCGATCGCAAAATGCAGTCCCAAGCCTGGGGATGGTTCGATCGCTGGTTAAAGTCGAGTTGAGGGACAGGCGTGACGACAGCGAGCGTTGGGCCCAAATTCGATCCTTAGAGGTTCTGAAAACAATCAACTCTCGCATACGTCCGTTCCTCCCGGCGAACAAGGTACAACATTTTCTTCCCCGCAGTTTTGCTTTTGCAGGAGATGCCATGCTCAAGAGAGTTTTCATGATTTTCGCCCTTGCTTGTACCGGATTGGTGTTTGCTGAAACCTCGACTAATGAAGGAAACAAAATGCAGTTGGGAAACTTTTCAGTTAGTCTTACGGTAAAGGATATCGGCGTATCAAAGAGTTTCTACGAAAAGCTAGGATTTACGCAGGTCGCAGGAAACTTGGACCAGCGTTGGGTGGTTCTCAAGAATGGTGACACCAAGATTGGCTTGTTCCAAGGAATGTTTGACAAGAACACAATGACGTTCAATCCTGGATGGGATGCAAACGGTGAGAAAATTGAATCGTTCTTGGATGTGCGCGAAATCCAAAAACGATTGCTTGATGCCGGTGTCGAGCTGACGACAAAGGCGGATCCAGATTCTACTGGGCCAGCTCACATTGCTTTTGTCGACCCAGATGGAAACCCAATTCTCATTGATCAGCACGTTCCGAAACCATAGTACGAAACTTGTTTCAAGTTCGGATAGTTGCAACGAAATGTAACAGAACGACGCCATGCCAACTAAGTACGGGAATTGGTTGCAAGCGAGTGACTGTGTCCGGAAAACACCAAATCAAGGGATGCTTTGCGATTGAGAGAATAGATGAGCAATGAGAGTCCAGACGCGAAACCGCTCTGCCATCATTGGCGTCGTTACACAATTCGTGCTCTGATTGTTTCTCAGTTGGTTTGCCTATTGGTGGTCGGACTCTACATCGCTGGCGTGGCGATGTATTTCGCGGACTTTAACTTTGCCAGCGGTGGCGACTCTCGCGGTGCGGTCATTCTCGTTGCAGCGCTGATTCTCAGCATTTTTGGAATCGTCGGCGCTTTGCTGACGGTTCTCTGCTCTTGGAATACTTGGCGATTCGCTGGATCTCGCTGGTGGCTTGTGGTGGCAATCTTGTTGCCATCGAGCGAAATAGTAGCCATTTTGCTTTTGGTAATTGCCATGTGAGAGCTAGCTGGGGCGAGACGAAACGATTCGGCAATAGCAAGTCGAGTACTCACACTCACGAAGCCGGGCTTCTATGGCATCCCAGCCGAGAAGCCTTGAGATATCTCTTCACCCTCGGTGATTGAATACCGCTGGCCCGAGTGGGAATGAACTGCCCTTCAAATCAGGACTTGGAAACCCAAGTCCTGAGTGAAAGTACGGCGAACGCACTCGCGTCCTAACGACAGCGGAGACTGCGAGAACGATAGATCGCTGGTCGACGCGCATAGTACGGCATACTTGTCGTTCCGAAACGATAAGCGCTACGGCTAGCACCGTATCCAATGCCGTACCTAGACGGATAGCTAGAACCGTAGCCCACTCGCCCCAAACTCAATGATGGACCAACACTCAGGCTGACCCGCGGCCCATATCCGTAGAAAGGGGATGCAATCCCGATTCCCGGACCAAAACCGCCATGGACAGGTCCAAAACTGCCGAAGCCTATCCCTTGAGCTTGAGCGAGTTGCGAAGTAGCGAGGGTCATTAGACATAAACTCGCGATTTTCAATGCAGACGTTTTCATCATCTTCTCCCGTTCTCTTACTGAACTTGATTTCCGATTGTCTACCCCATTGCTATCGTCGGAAAAAATGGGGGCGAGATTGGCAGCTGCAAGTGTTGGATGCCTTTCGCGATACAGTGAAGCTATGTGAACGTTGCGGCTTGATGTGCGATTGATTCTGTACGTGCAGATTATCGTAACGATGTACGGTATACGCGGGTCCGGCGTGGCCGTATTCGTAGACATTGTGGGCCAGATATCCTACCTGTGCCTGAGCATCGTTAGTTGCACCGCCAAGCAGTGCAATACAGGCCACTACTACTGCAACTTTTTTCATGGTTTACATCTCCCTTAATCTCGCGAATCTGCCGTTGCGGCCCAATTGACCACACTCCGCCACCAGCGGGCGAGCACCGCAGGTTCACAGACAAGAGAGCAATCGCTGTGCCAGACATTCGGAACTACGGCCTCCTGCCCGACGCGGAAATTAAACGACCGCCCAAGAGCGCATGAACTGGCGGAACTCCTCTTCGAACGGGCTGGCGCAGAGGTTCTTGAATTCATGCTACTGGCAGTCGACGACAAGCCGTTTCCAGTTTGAGCGTGCCTAAAGGTCGCAAATCTGAGCACTCCGAGATAGAAATCTTGGCAGCCAGTCAATGACTCGCAAGGCAACTCATGCCACGTTCCGTCCGGAAGGCCGGACGTGCTTGCCAAGTAGCAGCTGGTGAGCCAATGTGATCATTGGCCTACCCAATTTCGACTCAATTGGGGACCTGCTCCAAGGGGGTCTCACCGGCAGCTCTTCTAACAGACTTCGGCGGACTTGCGAACTCTTCACACTAGTGGTTTGGGACAGCTAAAAATTAGGATTGGTCCGTAGTGG
>JAGQPR010000596.1 GCA_020426625.1 Planctomycetales bacterium | reverse complement strand
TTGCGGGATGGATTGTCGGCGGGAGCACGATGCACCGCACCGACCGAGGAACTGGGAAAGGTCTTGCGTAGAAGTTTGCGGCCTCGACGGCGTCTCTGGCATACCAAATGCAAATTGTGTTTCTGGTTGGTGTCATGCTTTCTGCTTGTTTATCAGTGTTGTGTTGCCGCTATTACACTTGCAATGACCGTCAGCTTTCGGGATCGTACCCAAATTCGCGGAGTTCCTGAGGGCAGCGACAGGCGACCGCGAACTTCGCAGCCCATCGAACAGCAGCATCTCGCGAAGGCAGTTCCAGAATACAGAAGCCACCGTTTAGCTCCTGAGTCTGGGGGTAGGTTTCAGTTGTTACGCTACCGTCGGAGGCAACCATTAGCGGAGAAACGTCTTCGCTGATTCCCCCGGCGAACACGTAAACACCAGCCGCTTTTGCATCACGAATCACTTCGTGGGAGGCCTCGCTCACAGCTGTCATCTCCTCAGTACGGATATTCATTGCTGGGGCTGGAAATGAAATCAAATACTTCGACACTTGTGTCGCTCCTTGGATCTATCAATGCTTTGCTGCCGGGTCCAACCAAAACATCTCCCAGACGTGGCCGTCCAGGTCCGCCAAATTGCGGTTGTACATGAAGCCCAGGTCTTGCTTGGGATTAGTGTCGGCTGTGCCGCCATGCTTTTTAGCGATGTCATTTAAGTTGTCGACGGTATCACGGCTGTCGCAGGACAGGGCCAGCATGATTTCGCTGGACGAGGCGGGCGGAATGGGACGACTGGTGAAAGTTCTCCATTTGTCGTGCGTTAGCAGCATCACAAAGATCGCGTCGCTCCAAACCATGCAGGCAGCCGTGTCATCGGTGAACTGTGGGTTCTTCGTGAACCCCAGTGCTTCGTAGAAGGCCATCGAGGCTGTGAGGTCAGCTACTGGCAGGTTTACAAAAATCATCTTACTCATTGCGTAGTCTCGATTGTGAACAAGGGGCGATAGATGGTATGGCGATCAGAAAGATTCTGGCCGATCTAGTAGTAGTCGACACTCCTATAGCAGGCCTTCGCTACATGAGAATCGAGCTGCCTAGTCATTCCCCATTCCATAGTCGGGCATGTCCGGCGTGTTCGGGTCGCGAATCATCCAGGCTTGACTGTTCATTGGATTGAAGGGAATCGAGACGTGATCATGCACCGACTTCCATAAACCGTTTATTCGGCGGAACCCCACAGTAACTCGCATCCACGTTTGGCCGCAGGGATGGTCTGCTGGCGTCGGCAGGAAATGATGTACCCCGTACATAATCGCTGTGTCGCCACTGACATGAATCACGATGTCGCGGTGCTCGGACTTGAATTGCTCGGGAAAATACGGAAGACAGTTGGCCCAAACTTCTCGGATCGCTGCTTTGCCTACAACCTTGTACGGCGGGATCGCGTCGAATAATACCGCATCGTCTGCATAGTCAGCGACGATTCCGTCCAAGTCCTTGGCTTCCAACGCGCGTGACCAACGGGAAATAACTTGCCGGATTTTGGATTCGTCTTCAGTCATGTTCGCAATCGTGGCGGATAGTTCGCGTTCTTCGCGTTCCAGTTGGCCCGTCGGATCGCTCTCGGCAAAGTCTTCAAAGCCGAACACCGGCCGAATTTCAATGTCCGAATCGGTATCCATTGGATTCGGGCACTTCCTGACCCAATCGATCGCTTCCTGCATGGATCGGACTTCCCAAATCCAGAACCCAGCCACCAGTTCCTTGGTTTCCGCAAACGGGCCATCGATGACGGTTCGATTTGGGCCACTAAACCGCACACGGACTCCTTCCTTGCTCGGCTTCAGTCCTTCACCCGTTTTCATGATCCCTGCTTGAACGAGTTGCTCGTTGTATTGGCCCATCTCGGCAAGCAATTCCGTTCTGGGCATGACCCCGGCTTCGGAACTGGGGGTGGCTTTCACAAATACTATGACTTTCAAGACTTTCTCCCTAAATGTTGACCGCTGATTTTTCCGAGCCATTCCGGTCTGACACTTCATGGTCGAATGAAAAAATCTCAAATCGACACGAAGACAAAAAAATATCAGCAAATCGTAAATTCGGCCTCAGCAGAATGGGAGCGGGCCCACGAAATCAAAGACTAAGCAGAAACCGGCATTTCCTCGCTATGCACTTAACGCGCAAGCATTCGCTTGGCGCCTATTGGCTGGCACGAGTCAATTACTTGCTCGCTCCCAAATCTCGCAGCTTCGCTCTGAGGAATCTTCGCTCGGGTTCTTGTTGAGCCAAAGCGAGCGCACGTTCGTAGGCCGCGCGGGCTTCTGGATACCGACCAGCTCGCCGACAAAGGTCGGCCATCGCCGCGTGGGACAAGTGGTACTCCGTCAGGACTCCTCGTTCGAGGATTGCTCGAATCAGTTTCAAGCCCACTTCCGGGCCGTCGCGCATTGCGACTGCGACCGCTCGATTGAGTTCCACAACAGGAGATGGGTTGTGCTCAAGCAGCACGTCATAGATCCCCGCGATTTGCCGCCAATCAGTTGCCGAAGGTGTCGGGGCACGCGCGTGTTCGGCCGCGATGGCCGCTTGCAGAGAATAGAATCCGACTTCGCGTGCAGCCATCACTCGGTAGATCAACCGCAACCCCTCGTCGATGTAGTTACGGTTCCAAAGCGAACGATCTTGTTCCTCTAGCAAGACAATGTCGCCGTTTGAATCGACTCGTGCGGGTCGCCGCGATTCCTGCAACAGCATCAAAGCCAGCAAGCCAAGTGCTTCAGGGTCTGGCAAGAGTTCGGTCAGCAACCTTCCCAAGCGAATCGCCTCACCGGAGATATCAGCTCGGGTTAGTGATTCGCCGGATGACGCTGCGTAACCCTCGTTGAATACAAGATAGACAACGGCCAATACGGCATCCAGCCGCTCAGGAAATTCTTCACGGGCTGGGATCACGAAGGGAATGCCGGCGTCGCGAATCTTCGCTTTGCCACGTACGATCCGCTGCGCCATCGTCGAAGGTGACGTGAGAAATGCACTCGCGATTTCTTCAGTCGTCAGCCCACAGACTTCCCGCAGAGTCAGCGGCAGCTGCACTTTGGGATCGATCGCTGGGTGACAACATGCGAAGATTAGCCGCAACCGATCGTCTTCAATGTCTTCTCCGGCTTTCGCTGCATTCGACCGCGCAACTCTTTCGCACCGATCAGCCAATTCAAGCTGCATTTCGTTGAATCGTCCCCGCCGCCGCATGGCGTCAATCGCCTTAAACCGTCCGGCCGAAACCAGCCAAGCGCGCGGATTTCCTGGGACTCCCTCAACTGGCCATCGTTCCATTGCCGTCGCAAATGCATCATGCATCGCTTCTTCGGCAAGGTCAAAGTCGCCGACCAGTCGTACCAGTGAGGCAAAAACACGCCGAGACTCCATACGGTAGATGTCTTCTACGTTCCGCCGTATTGCATCGTTAACAACAGTCGACATCACGCTCGCTTCTGTGTCATAGCACCCTTGTCATTCGGACTCCATCTGACCAACACTCGATGGAACGCGACTCGCTCTGCATGATAGCAGAAGCCCATGTGTAAAGAACTGCTTCAAACTCAGTGATGCATTTCAACCGAAGCAAAACGCTGTATCTTTGCCGTGCATGTAGCTAATCGGTTCATAACTTGAATCGGTGGCGATCAGCGAGAATTGTCAATAAATTGAGGAATACCCTTTCGACGGAGCGAAAGGCGACTATGCAAAGGATATCCACTTTCCCCTCCCAGAATTCCTCGGGAGACTCGGAAAGGGAGGCGAGGTTCTTAATTGCCGATCGCCTAGCAAAGTTCCGAAGACTTAGCTGAATCGCTCCTGCCGTTTGGTAGGCAGCCGTCGAGATGTCAGAAATTATGACACTTCTCGCAAATCGCCACCAATTCAACTTACTCTCCCTCGGGAGAGTCGCGTGTGCCCGCTCGCGACCTTCCCAACAACGGGAAGGTTACATCCCGCAAAGCCCCAAAGTAAGGTTCCTGGGTACCGTTCACCCCTTCGGCGAATATTTACG
>JAGQPR010000595.1 GCA_020426625.1 Planctomycetales bacterium | reverse complement strand
AATCTGTCGCTACCCCGTAGCTGGACCAACTCTGGCAGCAAAACTGCTACGAAATAGCTCAGAAAGTGCAATTCCGCTTGGTACGTTTGACAAACCGATGGAAAATGCCCATGTCATTTTTCCCCAGGTCCTCAGGCGTTGGTCACGGTTGCCAAGTTTTAGAAACTTGCACTTTGGCGCTTACTGCTACTCAAAGTTAGGGTTGAGCGTCGGTTCTTGCGCCCCAATGCGAGTACGCCAAGCTTGCAATTGAGAACGCAACTGCTGAACCAGGTCAGGTCTTTCTGCGGCAAGATTCTTGTTCTCACCCATATCGACGGATAGATCGTAGAGTTCGGCGAGATTGTCTTCGTAGTATTCCAAGAGTTTCCAATTGCCCTTTCGGATAGCGCTCACTGGCGTGGTTGTCGGGTAGTAGTGCGGATAATGAAAATACAATGCGTCGCGCGTTATCTCAGCTGAAGGGTCCGACAGTAAAGGCGCGAGGGACAGTCCGTCGATAGGCTCGGACGGCTCCCTGGCAATGTCCGTTGCGTCCAGTAGAGTCGGGAAAAAATCGCACGAATAAACTGGCGTTGAACATACAGCTGCGGCGGCGACTTTGGGTCCGCGAACAATCAACGGAACGCGTACGCCGCCTTCGTAGCACGAGCCTTTTCCGCTACGCAGCGGGGTATTGTTGGCGACTTGCAATTCACTATGCAATTTGCACGTGTTTACAAATCCGCCATTGTCGGACGAGAAGACGACGAGGGTATTTTCCGCCAAACCCAGCTCGTCAATTCTCCCCAGGACGCGACCGACGTTTTCGTCCAAACTATGAACCATTGCGGCATAATACGGATTCCGCTGCCGGAGTTCGTTTGTAATTTTGGCCTCGTAGTGGCGCACCAAGTCAGGCTTTCCTTCGATTGGAGTGTGTACCGCGTGATACCAAAGGTTGATGAAGAACGGCCGCTTGGCTTTCGCGCAATCCTCCATAACTTGCAGGGCTTGCGCGGTAAGGGCATCAGTCAAATATTGCCCCGGCTGTCCGGGTTCCAGGTCTGGAACATAGCGCCAATCGCTGAAATATTGGTCACCGTTAAAGGGATACCAAAATGACTGTGGCGCCCCCCAAAGTGTACCGCCAATGTTGCGGTGGAAACCATGCACCTGAGGATAAGCCTCAGCTCGACCCACATGCCATTTTCCAATGTGAACGTTGTAGTATCCCGCTTCCTTGAGCAGCTTTGCCGAAGTCATTTCCGTGGCCGGTAACGAGTCGAGGCAGATCGGCTCAAGCAATCTTCTATTGCCCTGATTGAGCGCAGCCTCACGCCAAATGGTCATATGTAGTCGGGCTGGATGCTTGCCCGTCAAGATCGAAGCCCGCGTTGGCGTACAAACTGGACTGGCGGCATAAGCATCAGTAAAACGCACGCCTTGGCTGGACAAGCGGTCAAGATTAGGAGTTTCGTGGAGTTCACTGCCATAACAGCCAAGGTCGGCCCATCCCAAGTCGTCGGCCAGCAGAAATACTACGTTGGGCCTGTCGGTTACAGATGCAGCCAACTGCGCAGGCAGCGATCGGGCGGCAGCCACGATCAGCAACCACAGAGAGGCGCTGAATAACAAAGAAATGCATCGTCTTTTCATGATCCACCCTCACGTGATTTGATCGTCGATGGCCCCATTGTAGAGACGCCAGCGTTCAAAAAAATGGCTCGAGGCCGAAAATTCTATCCAAGCGAATTGAATTCTGCAGGGGCTAGGTGACTTCGACCTCTGCTTCGGAGGAATCACATTCACCCGCCGAGGTGGCGACTGGAGCGGCGAAGCGATTGAACGCGATGCAGAGAGGGGCAAGAGCGAGTGCGGCACTGATTTGGACAACGACCGGTGGCCACGCCACCAAGGACCCCAGATGCGTCAGCGCGTTCCAGTTTGCGCGAAAGATTAGCAATCCAAGCCAGAGCCAGACTGTCAAATCCGACAGGCCAGCCGCGTCGCGGAACTGCCTAAACGCGAGACTGCCTACTAGTCCGACAACCACGATGGTCCATCCCAAGGGCACGACGAATTGCCAACCCAAAGTCGCCCCAGCGACGGCCATTGCTCCAGTGAACTGCCGCGCATTGCGAGTTGCTGCATCTCCTGCTAGAAGCCTAGGATCCATTCCGCGGTAGACCAATGGTGCGATCAAACGCGACAATGCGATACCGGCCACCGCCCCGCATAGCATGGTGGCAATTACGTTCAATCGCGTTTCGACCGGCCCGCTGGCAAGCGTTTCCCGCCAAGGTACCAAAGTGATTTTGGGCTGAACCATGGAAGCTACCGCCAGGGGTAGCAGAGTCCAGAAGTACAGTTTTAGAGGTACGGATTGCCTTTTCACCGCAATGAGAGCGGCGGCTACCAGCCCACTGAGTATGAACAAATAGGCAACGATTCGCAGTACAATATCGGGTGTTACGGAGATACCCAACAGACCTCCACCGCGACTTGGCAATTGATTGCTCGGCAGATTGGCCCCACCACTAGCGAATTCAGAGACATAAACGCTGAGAAAAATCATCGCCACAGAGAATTCAACCAGTGGATACTGAATCGAGATGGGCAGGCGGCAACTGCGGCAACGTCCCCTGAGCTGAATCCAAGCTAACACCGGTACGTTATCGAGGCTGTCGATCGGGGTTTGGCAATACGGGCAACCGGAATGCCCTCCGATGTATCGTCCAAGCGGCAGCCGATAGGCGACCACATTTAGAAAGCTACCAATACAAGCCCCGACGACCACGAACCAGATGGCAATCGTTCCATCAAGAAGACCAGCGACAATCGCCAACGGCCAGTCCGAACCAATGGATCGGTGGCTGTAGGTCTGGTTCACAATCACGGCTTGAACGGCGACGTAGAGTACTACGGCGACAGCGATCACCAACCACGCCAGGCGATAGGGCCAGTTTGGCCGATGTTTGCGGATTCGAAGCATTTAGTTTCTGTTGGGCCGTTTAGGGGAATAGGGCAAAGCTTTCGGCCGACAGAGGGTTGTAACGAGCCTGATTCTTCACTGAGCCAAGTATACATTCCATCCGTATCCTGACGAATCCGCATTCAGAAACTAACATAGAAGTTGTGGTATCGCATCCGCGTTGACTTGCCTGGATAAGCTGTCGCGTGGTTTGACGATTACTCGCGACGACGCCAGATAGAGCTATTTCCACGACCATGCGTGCATCATTAACGGATGAGATAAATGCAGTTCCTTTTCCGACGGTCAATCACATTCTGTTCGCTGCTGATGCTTATGGGCGTCAGCTGCATGCTGCCCGGCAATGCGCGCAGTGCGGATCACCCCAATGTCATTGTAATTCTAACGGACGATCAGGGTTGGGGGGACTTGAGTTTTAACGGCAATCAAAATCTGTCGACTCCGCATATCGACTCAATCGCTCGCAACGGCGCTCGGTTCGACCGTTTTTTTGTTTGCCCAGTTTGTTCCCCAACACGAGCTGAATTCTTGACCGGCCGTTACCATCCGCGCGGCGGAGTGTACAGCACTTCCACGGGCGGCGAACGATTAGATCTGGATGAGCGCACGATCGCCCAGGTGTTTCACGATGCTGGATACCGCACGGCTGCTTTGGGTAAGTGGCACAACGGCATGCAGTACCCATACCATCCGAGAGGTCGCGGCTTTGACGAATTCTACGGCTACTGCTCGGGGCACTGGGGCGACTACTTTTCGCCCCAACTGGAACGCGATGGCGAACTGGTGAAGGGCAACGGTTATCTCGTAGACGACTTTGCCGATAATGCCATCGAATTCATCAAGCGGAACAAGGATCAACCATTCTTCTTGTACTTGGCGATGCCGACTCCCCATGCACCGATGCAAGTCCCTGATTTGTATTGGGATCGCATGAAAAACAAACGGCTAATTAGCCGCGCTGACACAGTCTATGAAGAAGATGCAGAATTTACTCGCGCGGCACTTGCAATGGTTGAGTGCATTGACGACAACGTCGGTCGCATTTTGCACCAGCTGGATCAGGAGCGCATTGCTTCAGATACGATCGTGGTTTTTT
>JAGQPR010000594.1 GCA_020426625.1 Planctomycetales bacterium | reverse complement strand
GCCCCCGACTGTCCGCATGCCCCCGAACACACCAACCAGACTGCTGTGTCCGGCGGCCTCTCTTCCGCACCAACCAGACTGCTGTGTCCGGCGGCCTCTCTTCCGCACCAACCAGACTGCTGTGTCCGGCGGCCTCTCTTCCCCAACCAGACTGCTGTGTCCGGCGGCCTCTCTTCCGGCGGCCTCTCTCCGGTCTACTTTAGCGGCCTGGCGTCGCGGATTCAGACTGGCGATGGAGATGATATCGTCGAATTTGATGGAGCTTTCTTGCCCTTCCAAACGTTCTTCGTATCACTCGGTACAGGCGATGACACTGTAATCGGAGATAGCGATGAGCAGATGCCATCGTTCACTAGAATGCAGATTAATGGCGGTACGGGATACGATACGGTGCTCAACGCATCCTACTTTGCATCTCCATTCACTCTTTACCTGTTTGAAGAAATAGAAGGTTAGGCTGCATGCACCCGACGTTCTTACGCCAGCTTCGGACAGTCGATTGCGATCGAAGCAAGTGGGCTGTCTGAGCTAGTCGTAATCCGTAGCGTTATTAAAGAGACTACAAGCACGACGCGCAAGGGAGCGAGTCACCGAAGCGAGCGAGTCACCGGCGTTAAAGAGAACGGGCGACGAGAATCACTCACGTGCTTGCGCGTCGTGCTTGTAGTCTATGACTAGTCGCGGGACGGATCTGGGAGGCGATCAAGCTTGCGGCAAATCAATTCTCGTTCGGCGTTGGTAGGGGCCAGCTCAAATGACCGACGATAGGCGGATTCCGCAATTCTAGTTTCCCCCGCCAAGTAATGCAGCTCGCCCTTGGCAGCGTGCCAGAGGTAATAATTTTGCGCTAGTTGACTGGAATCAATTTGGGACAATGCGGCCAGGCCATCAGCGGGCGTCCGGTGATGTGCGAGCGCTATCGCGCGATTGAGCTCGTGGATGGGAGAGGGGGCAATTCGGCACAGCAGATCGTAGGCCGCTAAGATATATTGCCATTGAGGTTCTCCAGTGAACTTCCCGCGGCAATGTTCGGCGGCAATCATGGCTTCTGCGTGATACCTGGAAATAACGGGAGCTTGGGTTGCCAGAGCAAACCAACGGTAAGCTTCACGCAGCAGTCGATTGTCCCAGTCCGCCACGTTCTGCTGATGAAACAACAATATACAACCGCCTGAGTCGATCCTTGCCGGCAATCGCGCTGAATGAAAAAGTAAGAGCGCAAGCAGGGCGGCTGAGTCTGGCCCCTGCGTTAATGGATGTTCCGCGAGCAGCAATGCAAGTCGAACTGCCTCTTCGCACAGCTCCTCTCGAATCAATCTATCGGCTTGGGTAGAACTGTAGCCCTCGTTGAAAAGTAAATACACTACGCGTTGCACCTGAGGCAAGCGTTCCCTGATTTTGTCCTCTGACAAGTCTTCTAGATCAACATTCGCCTGCCGCAGACGTTCCTTGGCCCGCTGAATTCTCTTGCCAATGCTCTCCGGCGTCGAAATCAACGCGCTAGCCGTTTCCGCGATTGAGAAGCCGCACAGTGTCTTCAGGGCCAATGCCGTCTGGGATTCAATCGGGACAATCGAGTCACAGCAAAGGAAGATCATCCTAAGCAGACTGTCATCCAGAGTTTCGTCGAGTGCCTCAGCGGTTCCGTCGGGTGGTCGGGCTAGATTCTCAAGGCTCCCGGGAAGCTCTACTACTACTTGTCGCTTGCTGTCGCGTCGCAGTTGATCGAGCGCGTAGTTGTTAGCGACTCGAAAAAGCCAGGCAGTAGGCTTTTCTGGAATGGTCTGTCGCCAAGCCACGAGCGCGCGTGAGAGTGCAAATTGGACGGAGTCTTCCGCCAAAGGTAAGTTGCGCACGCCCAGCCGCCGAACCAGCGAGGCAACGAGCTTCGCTGATTCGTGCCGGAAAAAATGATCGACTAATGTACGGCTCTTGGTGCACACGCTAGGTTCGTTGGTTACTCAAATCCAGCAAGTTGCCGTACTTCCACCCAGCCACCTCCGTGAAAGATCGGACAGCTCTTGGCGAGCTCAGCAGCTGCCTCGAGGCCTTCCGTTTGTACGATCGAGTAGCCGCCGACCATCTCTTTCGCCTCAATGAATGGTCCGTCCGTAACCACGCCGTCCTGTTTGACTTGTTTGCCCATCGGCAATAAAGCATCACCGCCGTCGACCAAAGCTTCGCCAATTTGTGCGAACCATGCGTGCCAAGCAGTCATTATTTCCTGCATTTGTTCAGGCGACGGGGGAGCGCTCATCTCAGCGTCAGCCGAGCTACGATAGACGAATAGAAATTTTGCCATTTTCCACTCCACATGAGTACGACGTTACCGGATTTTTTCATCCGTAGCTTCCTGGGCAGCAAACGCTGCCACCCTTTCAATTGCTTGACGAACGGAGCCGATCAAATCGGACACGATGGACAGAGAATAATCGAAAATTTCGCTTCCAGGGAGTTTCGGTGTACTAACTTGGGCTCGCTCAAGTTCGTCGCTGGCGTCAATAGAACGGGAATGTAGAACGGGAATGGGGACACAGCGGACACAGCTATAAGAGTGAGTCGACAGGCCGGCTAGCTCGAGTGGGGGGGCAGTGGGTGCAGCAGGTGGCGGTAGGGGCCACGGACTCTTACGGAGGGTACGGTGCGAGGGGAAAAACCATTAACGAGCAGAAATCACAGTCGAATTCCGACCAATCAAAGCGCCCAAGCTTGAAAAGTTCGGATGTGACCGGATTGAAGTATTTTGCCATGCTATCGCCGCTACTTGAGCGATTGCATGATGACGGCTGGCACTGCATCCGAACGAAGTCGTTCGTTGGTACGCTTCATCTCATCAATATCAATTATCTCAACTACATCGGTTGGGTCCAACGAGAATATAGACTGGTCTACCCGCTTGTTCACTAAGAGATTGTCTCGTTCAATCCAGAAGTGCTGCTGTACTCGCGTATTGCTACCCAACAATCTAAGTCCCACAATTGCTGGCCCAGGAAACGCCGCTAACTCTGTTACTTTCAGTTCCGAGGTTCTGCCAGCCGAGTATTCCGAACGCACGCGGATTGGATATCCTTGATCAGCAACAGAAAAAGAAACAGTAACTTTTCTGTTGGGATATTCAATCCGATACACTTCGCAAGCTCTCCCGTCCACGTCTTCAGTTCCTTCTAACGTCATTCGCTCAATGACTGATGACCACCGTTGTTGATCATGCAGATCATGGAGCGTAAGCATCTTGGAGTCTTCCCTGAACCAAGTATATGGAATCAAGATTGGATGAATCTCGACCTGTCCCAAAGGCAAAAGGTTCGCATCCGAGAAGCTTAGGAATTCACCTGCAATTTTCTGCTGATAACGGTTGCCATCAAAAGCAAATTCCTGCGTAGGCAATTCGTTCTTCGAATTGGCGACTCCATAATACCAGTGATCGCCCTCAATCACGAATCGTTTAATGTTCGGTACACCATCCATTCCATATTGGTAGTCGATCGTCTGTATCGCTGCAGGCAAGACTCGCGCTTTGCGAAGACATTCAGTCATATCCGCAGAATGAGCCCTTTCTGCGCTAAGCAATAAGCAAATCGCGACCAAACTCGTCTGGATTCGCTCGGCCATTGGACTTCCCGCATTATTATCAGGTACGATAAAGCAAAATATTCTCTCAGTTCCGAAAAATTGTATTGTTGTCTTGTGTAAATGCAAGAAAAAACTTGTGCCCATGTCTTTCTGTAGCGATCCCCAAGAACTGATCGATGAATTATGGATGTCTTTAGCCATGATGGCAGGAGGACTTTCGATGGCGCGCAACGCCGCCAGCATTCGGCAGGACAGGTTGTCAAGAAGCCTCGCGATGCGGATGCGGATCGAGGCTGCGTCAAAGACGCGCCGTTGCAAGCGGCGTCAAGCGGTAGGCAACTTTAATTGCCCAAAACGGTCGATACTTACATACTAGGGTGTAAGCTTTTTTTCGCCTCTTCCGTCTTACCTACATGCCCCCAGCCGATGCGTTGGAATCGCCTACTTCAGCCAAGCATCAGGTGGAAGTTGCTGATCTCCCAAGTCGATCGCCTTCAGAACTAGAGTTAAGTTGCTA
>JAGQPR010000593.1 GCA_020426625.1 Planctomycetales bacterium | reverse complement strand
AGTCGGCTGTTTTAATGACGTCTAAATTGTGCTCGATCACAATTACAGAATGGCCTCGGTCGACCAGCCGATTCAAACTGTGCAGCAAACGATCGATATCGGCGAAATGCAGTCCCGTAGTGGGCTCGTCCAGGATGTACAAGTTGTGCTTGCCGCGTTTCAGTTTGCCAAGTTCAGCAGCCAGCTTGACGCGTTGGGCCTCGCCACCGGATAAAATGGTCGACGGGTGACCTAGTTTCAAATAGCCCAGACCGAGCTCGTTAAGCACATCCAGTTTGCGCGCGATGGTCGTTTGGTCGGCAAAGAATTCACCGCTGTCTTCAATCGACATTTCCAACACGTCTGCGATGTTACGCTCGCGGTAGCGCACTTCCAAAGTATCGCTGTTGTAGCGAGCGCCCTTGCATGTTGGACAGGTCACTTGCACGTCTGGCATGAAGGAAAGTTGGGTAGTGATGCTGCCTTCGCCGCCGCATTCTTCGCACCGTCCTCCTTTGACGTTAAAGCTGAACGTTGAGGCGGTAAATCCTCGTGCTTGGGCATCGTCGGTCGCAGCAAAGAGAGAACGAATCGCATCGTAAATGCCTATGTACGTCGCCGGATTGGATCGTGACGAACGACCGATGGGCGATTGGTCGATGTCAATGACGTCGGAAACGTGTTCATGGCCGTGCAAGTCGTCGTGTTCGCCGGCTAGCACACGGCTATCGTGCAGGATGGAATAGAGTTTCTTTTGAACGATTGAGTGGATGAGTGAACTTTTCCCAGAACCTGAGGCTCCAGTAATACAAACGAACTGCTCCAAAGGAATCGCCACATCCAGGTTTTTCAGGTTGTTATGTCTCGCCCCATGGACAATCAGGGCTTTTCCTTGCGCACTTCGCCGCTTCAACGGAAGCTTGATTGAACGGCTGCCACTAAGAAACGCACCCGTCAACGATTCTTTGTTCTTCTGCAGTTCTCTTAGTTTCCCTTGGGCGACCACTTGTCCTCCGTGAACGCCTGGGCCCGGGCCAATTTCAATGATATGGTCTGCAGCGCGGATAGTCTCGTCGTCGTGTTCCACGACGATGACTGTGTTACCTAGATCTCGCAGCTGTTTTAGCGTCTCGATCATCTTGACATTGTCTTTAGGGTGCAGACCGATGCTGGGCTCATCCAACACATAGAGCATTCCCATCAAACCCGAGCCGATTTGCGACGATAGACGTATGCGCTGCGATTCGCCACCAGATAGAGTCGACGAGCCGCGATTCAAGTTCAGGTAATCCAAGCCAATCGCGATTAGCAATTCCAGTCGCGTAGCAACCTCCTTTAGGATTGTTTCGGCCACGGCTTCTTGTCTGGCCGTTGGTTTGATCTGCTTTAAGAATTGCAGTAACTCGGCCAAATGCAGTTCTCCCACTTCGTAGATACTTCGTCCTTGAACCTTGACCAGCCGTCGGGAGCGTTTCAATCGCGCGCCTCCACACTCTGGACAAGCGTATTCGACCATTACTTTCTTCAGGTATTCGTCCATGCCCGCACTGGAAGTACCCTGTTTGCGATACCAGCGATAGTTGTGCTCCAGCTGGTTGACCACGCCGCGGAAACTGATCTTCTTGCCAACATGTTGTTCGCCCTGCTTGGCGCCTGGTGGCAGAACGACTTCAAATTGCTCGCCTTTGGTCCCGTAGAGCAAGACGTCAACGTGTTTCTTGTCTAGCTGTTCGAAAGGTGTGTCCAAGCTAAATCCGTAATGCGCGGCCAGGCTGTGTTGAATCCTGCCTCCCCAGCTATCGCGGCTGTTGCTGAGCGCTGCTTTGACAAACGCCCCTTCGTTCAAGGATCGTTTGGGATCAGGTACCAACAAACCGGGATGAACCCGCATGGAAGTGCCGATTCCCGCGCAAGTTGGACACGCTCCCGAGGGGTCATTGAACGTGAATTGGGCCTGGTGCAATTCACCAGCAACGACGTGATGCGCTGCGCAGCCAAAGCCCTCATAGAATCGTTTCAGTCGGCTGGTCAGCCGCTTGGGGCGGACGATGTGAAAACTAAGCAAGCCATCACCCAGTTTGAGCCCATGTGAAAATGATGTAACAACTTGTTTGTCGATTCCCTTCGAGACTACGATTGAATCCACAATGGCTTCAATAAAGTGTTCGGAATCTTCATCGAGTTCAATGTGTTCACCCAAGTCGCGCAATTCGCCATCAATCCTGGCTCGACGATAGCCATTGACGCGTATCTGTTCGAACAGATATTCATAGTCTTCACCGTAGATCTTGGAGATGGGCGCGCGTACCTCAACCTCAGTACCCTCGGGTAGAGACAGCACGTGCTCCATCATTTGGAAAGACGTGCGTATGGGTATTTCTTGCTCACATATTGGGCAATGCGGAACTCCCATCGTGGCAAACAACATCCGTAGGTAGTCCGAGATGTCGGTCATCGTCCCAACCGTGGAGCGAGGATTCGCCCCTACTGTTTTCTGGTCGATGGAAACTACGGGAGAGAGTCCATTGACAAAATCAACCTCCGGCTTCTTCAATTGTAAAATAAAGCGTTTGGCAAACGTCGACATCGAAGCCAATAGCTTGCGCTGCCCCTCCGCGTAAATCGTATCGAATGCCAAAGACGATTTGCCCGAGCCACTAACGCCGGTGACGACGACTAGCTGGTCTCGAGGAATTTCCAGACTGACATTTTGGAGATTGTTCTCTCGGGCTCCCTGAATCTCGATCGTTGAACGCATCTTTTTTGCACCAAGCTGTTATTCGGGTTGAACCTGCACGCGAAACGCGTAAGGTGTTGCGTTTTGTTGAAGCTAGCAGAGCCGAAGCAAAGTCGTGAAAACTGTCTGCTGGTGGCAGCGTCTTGGGTTACCTTTGTTGGGCGCCTTTATTTTGCGAGCAACTCGGACCGCTAATGATCCATAAAGTATGCAGGCTCCTCCACGGACACCTGGCTACGACTGGTCAACTTGAATGCAGCAGAGAGTTTCTCCAAATGGCCATGGCGATGCAGCCATTCGCAGGCTGCTTCCAGGTGCCAAGGGTAAACTTGGGAAAATGCGAAATAGTCGCTGATCTCTGACAAGGGAATGACACGATTCTCTTTTCTCAGCAGCGACAACAAGGGCTTCAAATGTTCTTGATAGTGCTCGGACAGGTAATCTTCAATCGTCTCGATAGCGAACGCTATAACCTTCTTGTTCCTGGGCTTCGATAGGACATCCAGATAGACAGCTTGGAACAGATCGGGACTGCTCTCCATCGCCTTGTAGATAACCTCTTGTTCCCACACCTGTCCAGCACGAATAATCTCGGTATAGGCCAGGCTATGCGCCGCACTGAGGACCTGCTGTACCGCCAATTGCAAGTCGCCACGAATCTCGAACAGCTTGCAGGCCTGACGAATGGCGTAGATCGTCCAAGTTGAAAAGGTCAACAGCTCGCGTTCCTTGTCTTTGGTTGCTACGGAAAGAGCTTGAGTAAACCATTGTTCGATGGACGCGTCTTTGCAATAAATCAATTCTCGCTGTGCAAAATAGTTGCAAGAAAATGCTGTCCGAGACGATCCTTCAACCATCTGCTTGAAGCGAGTGCGGGGGATAATCTCAGCGTGAATGTTGATTTCGTCTTCAACTAGAATTCGATAGATGCGTTCATCTTTGCCGTCACTTCTCAATCGTCGGCTGACACCATCTGCTTCGATAATCCACATACTTATCGAATCTCGCCGCCAGATGGTTTCCAGCGACAAACTGCCGACCAACACGGCAGCCAGTACATAGCGGTCCTCCTCGAATCGCTCCTTGACTTGCTCGAGCGCCAGTTCGAAACGCCGCACTTTTTGTTCGTCTGTTTCCGTGGACAACGTGCATTCCCCTTTAATGGCAGGTCTGCGCTAGTGTCGCAAATCGTAATTCCTATACAACATCAGCCGCTACGAGTTAGTGTCAAAAATCGTAATTCCGATGCCACACCAGCCGCTACGCGCTAGCGTGCGGTTCCGTCAAAAACCGCGTGCTAGTGTCACAAATCGTAATTCCGATGCCACATCAGCCGCTACGCGCTAGCGTGCGGTTCCGTCAAAAACCGCGTGCT
>JAGQPR010000592.1 GCA_020426625.1 Planctomycetales bacterium | reverse complement strand
GCCGTTCTATCCCGGCCCCGGCCTGGGCGGCCACTGCATCCCGATTGATCCGTTTTATCTCAGTTGGGTTGCGCGTAAACACGAAATGCCAACGAAATTCATTGAGCTAGCTGGTGAAATCAATACAAGTATGCCTCTTTATGTCGTAAGCAAAGTGACCGAAGCTCTCAACGACCACGGAAAGCCTGTACGAGGAAGTCGGATTGGAATCTTCGGAGTGGCATACAAGAAAGATGTTGACGATCCGCGTGAAAGCCCATCTTTCAAACTGATGGAATTGTTGGGGCAGCGAGGAGCCGATCTGAGCTACTGCGACCCACACATTCCAGTCCTGCCCGCCATGCGACACTATGATGTGCCTGATTTGGAAAGTGAACAGCCGACAGTCGAATATCTCAACTCACTTGATTGTGCGCTAATCGCGACTGACCATTCAGCTTTTAACTACTCGGAAATTATTAAGCATTCCAAGCTGGTTGTAGATACTAGAAATGCGACTGCAAAGGTAACAGGCGACAAGTCACATGTAGTGAAGGCCTGACTCCGATGTAGTGCTTGTTGCAATGATGTTAATCTCCGGTAGTGCACATGTCTGCATGACCTATGCTGTTGAAGAAACTTCGATCTAGTCCCGCTTTGTTTGGAGCGGTGTGCGTGTTGCCGTATTCAGTGGTGTACCTGCTGAATCTGTGGAATATTACGCATTACCAGTTCTTTCCTCTTTTGATCGGCGCTGTCATCTACCTGGCTGTGCAACGTTGGTCGGGAAAAAGTCTAAACGGCCGGCTGAGTCGATTTGTATCTGCAGGGGCATTCTTGTGCGGCGCAGGTGTCGCCATTCTGTCAGCCTTGTTCGCATCGCCGTGGATGGCCTACCTGGCCTTCGTGCTGCTGATCGCGGCGTTCTTGTCTCGCTTCCAGGATAAAGAAAGTTATGGAAGCTTGGGGTATCTGGCATTGCCCTTGCTCCTCATCTGGCAGCCTCCTTATTCACCCAATGCAACGGGTGACGGAATTCTGATCGCTCGACTTCAACAGGTCAGCGCTCGGTTTGCTTCGCATTCTCTGGATCTACTCGGCGTTCTGCATGAAAGCCCAGGAACGGTCATCCACTGCGTTGGCCAGAGTTTCGGCGTCGAAGAAGCATGCAGCGGAGTGCAATCCTTCTTCTCGCTAATCTGCTTTGCCGCATTGATCGCCGTCTACTTCAGACGGAGTCTGCTTCACGCAGGTGCATTATTGTGCTCCAGCGCCTTCTGGGCGGTTGTCATGAACACATTCCGCATTACGGTAATTCCACTTGCGTATGTAGTTAGCGGGATCGATCTGTCGCATGGCGTGGTGCATACGCTGCTCGGCTTGTCGACAATGGGCGCAGGCTTGCTGCTGCTGATGTCCACCGATCAATTGCTGCTAACAGTCGCTTCCGCCCTCGGGATGCAGGAAGGGCAGGATTCACTGCAGAATGCAAGCCTTAGCAGAATGAGTGAAGATGCCCGCAGCCCGCGTTGGCAATTTGTAGTCATGCCCGTGCTGTTACTAATTCTGGCGTTGCAGGGTTACGACATCGGAGCTTCCTGGGGTCGGCAAAAGAAGACGATCAATTTCTTTTCTTCGGATGTGCTCGTCGACCTTTTCGAAGGCGATGGGCCATCGCAACTGGGCAATGCTTCGATCGTCCGTTACGAGCATGAGGATCGAATTCGCGGAGCGGATTTTGGGGAACGATCCGACATTTGGCACTACAGTTCTTCTTTGGGCGATGTCCAACTTTCATTGGATCAAGCGTTTCCAGGCTGGCATGAGTTGACGGTTTGTTATACCAATATGGGCTGGAAACTCGAGTCACGTGCACTGCAGAGAGTCGATGGCTGGGATATTGTCACAGCCAATTTTCGAAATCGGGATGGTCAAACTGGCTTTCTCGTTTTCAGTATGTTCGATGAGTCAGGAAATCCTGTTCAGGCTCCAAGCGATTGGAGCTCGCTGAATGCCCTGCGCGAGCGGATCAAAGGCCGTCTCTCTCCATCGGTGCGAGGTACACTTTTCAGCTTGGCCGCCTACCAAGTGCAGTTGTTCGCGCCGTCGGTTTCCCCGCAAGACGACGTGGCACAATCAGTGTTGGTGCAGCAGTTTGTTGATGCTCGCCATGCGCTACGCGCGGCTACTCTAGAGCGGATGCAGGACGGGTTTACCAATTGACATGAAACCTTGGACTGAAGGGTTGTTCAAGAATTGGCAGGCCGCTCTGCCGGCGCTGGTTGTAGGGGGCTCTGCGGCTTTGATAGTGTTGGTTGCCATCAACATTTCTCCCAAGCGGATGCCGGGATACTACAAGAATCGTTTGGAGAAGGCTCGCCAAACTTGGTTGGATCTGGATTCTCAGCGAACCGCAAATGTAGACCAGATGCGACAGGTTGCTGCAGAATTGGATATCATCTACGAACGCCTCGTAGGGATGGAACTTGGAGAACAACAGCGCTACTGGGATTGGGCGATTCTGGGACGCGAGCAATCGGCTCGGTTCATTTCTATGCTTGCCGATAGTGATGCAAATCTTTCCGACGAGCAACGGGCTGGCTTGCAGGATGATGCGATCAAGTATCGCAACAAGTCGCAAAAGATCTTGGAGCAGCTGGCCGACGGGCAGTCCCCGTTCGCCGCACGTGCCCTGATACATGTAGCTGCCGACAAGCTGAGTGCTGTTGCGGATGGAAACGTAAGCGGTAATCTGAACGATATGGCAACTCGGCTCGCCTTCGTTGTTGAGCGGGCCGATGCGGACAACTCGCAAGTAACAGATCAGAACACGGCCGCTGCAACGGCACCAGACGAATTGGATGACGCTCGCTTGCTTTTGGTTCGATTGGCGCTGGAGTCAGCATGGGAATTAGGGGTTGGCCAGTCTCAGGACGATAACAGTCGACCGACCGAAAGTGAGCAAGTTCAGCCGTTTCGTGTATCTCTTCCGGCAAGTTCGCGATTGCTTCCCAGCCAAGATCGACTGGGTGTGGCGAGGCTCTACTGGAATCAGCAGAGCGCGAAAGTAGAGTCGATTTCATTGGGTTGGCGAGCAGCTGAACAAGTTCTAAATACTTTTCAGTCCAGTGGAGATTCCGAGCGGAGTACGCGTAATTTGCAAACCGATTACGGAGAAGTGATTCAAGCTGCCGGATCAAGTAAGGTACGATGGGAAGATCGCTTTGCAGAAATTCAACTGGCGAGCATCGACTGCGACTGGAAAGAAGTTGCTTTCTTACTTGCAAGACAGAATACGACTAACGATCGGGCAGTCCGACACTCTACCGCTGAATTGATTTGTCGTCTGTCAACGTCACGGCTTCTATCTGAGAGTGAAAGCTGGCGTGCAAAGTACATTAGTGGGCTAGCTCTGGTGCTTCAGCTTGAGCCCTACATGCCGGAATTCAGCGAATTGCTGTGGCGATGCAGCGTCGCGAAAGCATATCCCGACTCTGAAAATATCGTTGTCAGTCCAGAGTTGCCGACAGCGATTGCATCCGGAGCAAGTCCGGTGCTGCAGCACACGATTTTCACCTTGTCCAGCACAATTAGTGGTCAGCAAGAGTTGGCCAAAACCCATTTGCAGTTGTTACTAAGGACCGGGGGGAGTTCGGCCACGCTGGGTTCCGTTATACTGTGGCTGGTTAGAAGCAACGACTTCGACTCCGATTCTGAGTTGGCCTTGGACATAACCCAGCTTCTCCAAGACGCGTGCGCGCTGGAACCCAAAAACGGGATCAATTGGTTTGCGTTGGGTGTGCTGCAAGTCAAATTGGGAAGTCAAGAACAAGCGCTTGAAGCGCTCAGGGAAGCTCAGGAGCTACTCGGCGAACTCCCGGCGATTGAGGAAATGTTATCTGCAGCTAAGCAGCTGGCAACTTTGTAGCGCTGATTTCGGGACAGTTTGGCAGCACTTGAAGTGTGGATGAAGAAAAACGACACTTCCCGCTAATCGCCACCACGTTTGTCAGCCTCTCGGGAATTCGATTGTATTACGACACTTCTCGCTAATCGCCACCAATTCAACTTACTCTCCCTTGGGAGAGTCGCGAGCGGGCACACGCGAAGCGGGTAGGGGAGCGGCGAGGGGTA
>JAGQPR010000591.1 GCA_020426625.1 Planctomycetales bacterium | reverse complement strand
ATCGCAGTATTCGATTCACATTGATGCAAATACGCTTCGACGAGCCGATCGAGCTCTGCTGCCCGCTCTTCGGGTGGAGGAAACGACTTATTCATTCAAGAATTGTTTCGAAAGTAAAGGCACGCGTTTCATAAAACCATTAACGATGGCGTCGTTTCGTCTCCCAAAATCCGGTGGCGTCACTTTGCTTGACTGAATTCGACGGCGCCGATGTCTGGCGCACCGACACGAGCTTGGCCGCGTTGATCAAATTCTATCTGGGAATCGGCAGCGTCAATGGCCGGACTGCCTGGAAGAAGCCCGATCGTTTTCGTCGGTCCGCCGTTGTCCTTCAGGGGGCCAAGCTTGGGATCGACACCCAGAAGATTGTCGTCCGTGCTGACCATTCCCGCCGGCAGAGTACCGATGATGCAGTCGCGAAAAGTACACGTAAGCCCCTTATCTTTCTGAAGGTCCAGAGAACTGTTATTGCGATCCATATTTCCGAAAAGGATGCTATTGGTGACGGTTAGATTGGGACCCGCGAAATCCTTGCCAACCTCCAGTCTGGCCCAGTACGTGGGATGATACGTCATCACAATTGCCCCGCCCATGTTTCTTGTGAACGTACAGTGGTCAATGCTAGCCTTGGAGGTGTGTGCCAATACGGCTCCCCAAGCAGACGTAGAACTACGATCCACATTGTCTGCAAATGTTGAGTTGACGATGACCATCGAGTTTCCGCAATGATTGACAGCGCTACTCAGCGAAAAGGTTTGATTGGCCTCAAACGTACAATTCTCGACACGCGCCTTCTGAGTGTGAAGATGAACGGCTCCGCCCACTTTCGCGGAGTTTTCGGAAAAACTGCAACGACGGTAAGTGCTTTCTAATCCGCCGTCTGACGATACCGCCCCACCTCCAAATTCAGATGTGTTGCGACGAAATTCGCAGTCTTCCACCAAGAGTGACTCGGTGGAAAAGATGGCTCCACCACCATGAGCACCCCACCCCGTGCCGGAGCCTCCCCACCCCGTGCCGACAGATCGCATATCAGCGCAACGCCCTTCCGTGCATCGTAATCCTCGCAAAGTAACAGGGCTGTCGTTGCTGGGTACGTGATCGTCAATCTCAAATATTTGAGTTTTATCCTGGCCACTGATCGTTAGCTTTTCTTTTCCCGGTCCAGCAATCGTCATCGACTTATCGACTCGAATCGGACCGTAGCGTAGTGCTATAGTTCCGGTAACGCGGATCGTGATTTCGGCACCCTCAGCGGCCAAGCGTACCGCCTCTCGCAAGGAGGTTTCTTGGTTGGAAGCATCGAGTTCGTCACGAAGGGTATTCACAACAACAATCTTCTTCGCGTCGCGTTGGTTGCGTTCCTGATCAAAGTAGGAAACGACGACGTCTCGAATCAGAAATAGGTCAGCAGACTGGATGTCCGAAGTCCTCGTCAATCGTTGTTCGGCCGCCGCCAATACCCGTCGCGACTCGTCTCGTTCTCCAGTCTTATTCAGACAGTCGGCTCGTACAAAGTCCGCAGTCACGGAATCGAACCCGGAGTCGTTCGCCATCCTCAAGGTTGCCAGTGCGGCGACGTAAAGGCCATTACGATACTGCGCGACGCAGTGCGTCCAGAGGCAATCCGCGCTGGTTGGGTTTCGATCGAGGGCCTGAGTCGACAATTTCAGGGCTCGTTCGGGTGAAAAATAGCAGTTTGACGCGTCGAGAACTTTTCGTGCCATGAGGTGAGTCGCATCACGCGCATAGGCATCCGCCGCCGTCTGGTTATTGGCGACGGATTCAGCTTTCCGAAGGGCGTTGAATTGCAGTTCTCCTGGCCGAAGGCACCAGTCACGGATTTCACGAACCGACGTACTTCTTTCGAACAGCTGCACTGCCTCAGTGCCGTTGGGGACACTCAATATTTCGCGACCGGTACCGACATCCCAGACCTTTTGGTTTTCACCATCTCTCGCGGTAAATCGTCTGTCATCCATTAGAAAACCGAACTGTCTCAACTGGGGCATACCCTGGAGACCATGGAGCGTTTGATGCGCCCGTTTTTCGTACGCGTCCCATATAACGATTGTGCGATCAACGCTCGCCGTTGCGAAAAACCGATTTGTATTGCCCCAGCACAGCCACGGCATGAAGCCGCCAGGCCTTTGCCCAAACATCGTCGCCTCTTCAGTGGTTGTCGCGGCGTCCCACACCTTGATCTCGCCATTCAGGCAGCTGGCGATCTTCTTGCCATCGGGACTTAACCCTGCGCAAGCCAAATCGCTGCCCGCGTGGAGGGCGATAGAGCGGATGTGACCTGTCCGCCCATCAAAGAACAAGATTCCCCCATCCCCAGTCGTCATAGTGGCGAAATCCCCACTCACGGACGCCCACGGTGGCCGAGCGTTATGCGCCAACCAATAATCGACGATCCGACCAGCATCCGTGTCGAAGATTGCCACTCGGTAAGGACAACCTGCCCAGCTCACGTCCCAAAATAGTGCTCGTGATACGTTGGGGAAGAACTTTGCTTTGACTTCGACCGGATTTCCCCTTGCGAACACGATCTTCTTTGCCTCTCTATCGAGAGTATCAGTAATGGCAACTTCGAAAGAGCCTTCTGTATGCCACCGCCAACGCCCGTCCGGGCTCTGACCAAAGGAAACAGGCTCGACAGCCTTTTCGGGTTCAGACAAATCCCAAATCTTTATGGAGCCATCCTGCGAGGTAGAAGCCAACAGTTTTTCTTGGCTGTCGATGGCTACCGAAATAGGAGGGCCTAGGTGGCCGCGCAGTGACTTCAGCCGCTTAAAGTCGGTGTCGGTAACCTCGATCAAATCAATGCGCTGGCCACGATTTCCCGCGAAGATACGCTCACCGTCGCGAGAAACTGCCACCGCGTCAATGGTTTGCTCACTGAATCTGCCAATCTGCTTGACGCCTTCGTCACCCACTTCCATGAGACAAGACGGATGAAGGAAGCAACCGATTACAAAACGTCGGTTATCCGGCAACCAGGACATGCACTTGGGCTGAAAATCCCGAAAGGGAACAATTGCCGTCTCTCGCGGCGGCCCGTTAAGTTCGACGACCCGGAATTTTCCTCCGGATAGTTCCACGACTCGACTACCATCGGGACTGAACTTAATGTGAAACGGATAGGCATCCTGTCGCCATACCACGTCCCCATCTCGAGCCGAGATCACTGCACTGCCACCAACCAACTGATCGGGTTGATCTTCAACCACGGCAATTCGTTTGCCAGCAATCGCCAGCCGCTGCGTCCCCTCGTGCCAATCCACTGCCTGCAACTCGGAGAAGTCCGTTTTAAGTGTGTGAACCAGCTTTCCTGTCTCAACATCCCAGAATCGCAGGAGTGAATCCGCACTTGCCGTCACCACGCGGTCGCCAGCCTGGTTTATGGAGAACTGCGCGAGGCCTGGAATGGGAATCTTGAGCAGCGGCTTACCGGAACGATCCCAGAACCGTAGCGAGCCATCCGAATGTGTGCTGACTAAACGCTGATCATTGGGTGTCCATGCGACCTGAGTGGCGACGCCGTCGAAATCTGTCAGCGTCGTGACATTATTGTGCGCCAGATGCAACAGGTAATACCATTCCCAACCACGCACATCGGGGCTGCCTTCGACTGGCAGATACGCACGAAGTGTCGTGAGCATTCTTCGCGTCTGACCGTTTTCCCAATCCTGGTAGGCCTGGCGGATATCGGCAAAATAGGCATTTTGCCAAGCTTCGTTACGCTGCTTCGTAGCTGCCTTGGTTTCAGCCGCTTTCTCACTGGCTAGTTGAGCCTGTTGCTGAGCCGCGAAGATGGAACCAAGGGCCGCGGTGACCAACAACAGGAACACTGCGGCCAGCGAGGTTGCCAATGCTCGCTCCTTCTTGGCCCACAACCAAAGCCGTTCGGCCGCCGTGACCCGCCTCGCCAAAACAGGCTGACCGTCGAGAAATCGCTGCAAGTCGTCAGCCATCTCCGCGGCCGTCTGATAACGCCGGCTTGGCTGCGGAGCCATCGACTTTTCAACGATCGTTTGCAGGTCGTAGGGAGTCCGAGGAACAAGTTTGCGAAGCTGAGTGGGCGAAGCACTTCGAATCGACTCGATCAGTTGC
>JAGQPR010000590.1 GCA_020426625.1 Planctomycetales bacterium | reverse complement strand
CTAGCACGCGGTTTTTGACGGAACCGCACGCTATCGCGTTGCGGCTGATGTGGCATCGGAATTACGATTTGTGACACTAGCGGGGCACGCACCACTCGGGGTCGAAAGCGGACGTATCCAACCTGTCCGAGGAGCGTGTTTGCTCGACTTGGTTGGAAATATTTTGCAATCGTTGTGCGTTGCCAACACCCTCGAGCTTGAGTTGGAATTGGACTGAGCCGCCTCCAGCGAGCGTTACCAGGCGTCCTTTGGTCTGCTCGAAGGAACGAGGATTTGGAAAGCCGGTACCAGGTTCCAGGCCGGTGACGTAGCCGTCCGACTCGGCCACCGTGTTCTTCCACTGCGTGAAAAATGGCAATGTCGTTGCATCATAATGCACCGCAAATCCTGTTTGGCGATTCTCAGCGGCCAACATCGCAGTGGCCCAACCCTTGTCATCGCCGACGCTTTGAAAAAAATAGACCTGTTCTTCGTAGCCAGGTGTTGGCGGTTGATAGGTGTCCCACCTAGCTAGGTCGCTTGCGGCATGGGCATTTCGCGCCACCGCGCGCCGAGAGCTGGTATGGAGTCGCGCGCCTTCCGTTAGAATTGGCGAACCAATGTTGATGTGATAAAGCATTTGGATATCAGTTTCCTGGGCACTTAGATTCGCAACTGTATCGTGCACCTCAATGACTGGTTGGCCCCAGGCAAACACATACTTGGCCGTTAGTCGCAGGTTGTATTGAAGGAAACGTGTCTCGAGGACTGTGCCTGAGATCTCCAGCAACGAATGCTCTGCGTCCAAATTCAGCTCGACGGAACGCGCTGGTAAATTGCCGATCCGTCCATGCAGCGGATAGAGCAGCGTACCTTGAGCGCTAAAATCTGGAGCGCCGAAGCTTTGCAAGCCGCATCGGACCAACAACTCATCAAAGCCGTCTAGCCAGCCGAGTCCGTTGGCTTCAGACAAAGGTACGAAGTTTGGGTGAATCGGGCCTTGAACCGGTGAATTCCAGCCCAAGGCTAGCTGATCGATGCGGGCCTTCCACAGCCCCATGCCGCGGGTTGGGCAAATGGCAGCTCGAACGGCTCCACTGTCAATGATGATCAGGTTGACACCGGTTCGCATACCACCACTCAGCAGTACATTGGAGACCAAGAAGTCTCCGGCCGCTGAAGAAACGCGAGTGGGATTGGGCAGAGGTAGCGACAGGTCGGGTGGATCCGACAATTGAATCGCGTGGGGAAGATCAACTTTCATGCGTATTGCGCTCGTTGAAGAAGGAAATCGACGACTCCTTACTTGTAACCGCTGGCAGCACGGAATAAAACAGGCGTTTCTACTTTTTGCTACTCCTCGATTCTTCTATATCTTTAAGCATCAAGCAGAAAGCTTTCTGATATTTGAACAACCTTGGCTAACGCAAGGCGGCTGATTATGCGGAAAAACTTCTGCGTGGATGCTTACTGCCGAACGCTGCACTACTGATTACTGCACTACCGCAACTTAATATTCCTGCCAACCCTCGCTCTTCGGTCTTTGCAAAACATGAACCAAGTAAAACTAGACGCTGGACTTCTTAAAGGCGACTCGATACACAGCATCTTGGAATCTGCCTTGGACGCGGGTGAGGGACTGTTGCGGTTGACGCCAACCTGGGTACCACGCAGCTTCTTGCACCCTGGCCGCCGCATTAAATTGAATCCTGCTGATCTGTATTCTTTCGGAGCCGACCGAGGCGGCATTGACGAGCGTTGGTTCGGCAGCACGACGGAAGCGGCCAACGAAGGGCGAGTTTGGCACGAAGGCTTGAGCATGTGCCTGTTCGAGGGCAAGAAATTCTTGCTTCGCGACGCGGTGGCTGAGGCGGGTAACCGCATCGTGGGATCCTCGATATTCGGCCAGTATGGACGCTGGCCCGTGTATTCCAAGTTCTTTGACAATATGGGCCCGATCCCGCATCACATGCATCAGTCAGCCGAAGATGCGGCCCTGGTGGGACAAGAGGGCAAGCCTGAAAGCTACTACTTTCCCCCGCAATACAACAACGTCGACAACAACTTCTGTTACACCTTTATGGGCCTCGAACCGGGTACCACCAAAGACCAGCTGCGCAAGTGCCTGGAAGACTGGAATCGAGGAGACAATGGCATTTTGGATTTGTCGAAAGCTTACCGCCTGAAACGTGGCACGGGTTGGCTCATCCCTCCCGGCGTGTTGCACGCACCGGGCTCGCTGTGCACGTACGAACCGCAGTGGGGCAGCGATGTGTTCGGTATGTTTCAGTCGATTGTCGAAGGCCGGTACGTTCCATGGTCGCTGCTAGTCAAGGACATGCCCGAGGACAAACACCAGGATTTAGACTTTATCATCGGCCAATTGGACTGGGATAAGAATGTCGATACCCACTTCAAGGATGCCAACTACATCGAGCCGATCGTAGATGCCGAGCGCAGTGGACCAGGTTATACGGATCGGTGGATCGTGTACGGGACCATTGATGGCGCCCAGCTTTTCAGCGCCAAAGAGTTGACGGTCGATCCAGGAGCCAAGTGCACCTTGAAAGATCCAGGCGCCAGCGGCTGGATCACGGTGCAGGGCAAAGGACGGATGGGCAAACTGGCATTGCAAACCCCAGCGATGATCAACTTCGGCGAGAACACGGAAGATGAAGTGTTCATTTCCTACGAAGCGGCAACGGGTGGAGTAGAAATTGAAAACACAGGCAGCGAACCACTTGTTGGCCTGCGTTACTTCGGTCCCGATTGCCACGACAATCTGCCAGCCAACGGAGCCTGGCAAACCAATCGTTAGCGTCAACTACTCTTCCAAAATCCTTCCCTTGATTTGGGCAAGCGCGGTCAGCTGCGCGCCCTCTCATAACTCATACCGGAGCCTAACATGAGCCATGCTTTTCCCAAACTACACAATGCCATGTGGCCCGGTCTGGTCGGCAAGGGGACTGACGCGGGGCAAGAACCGCCAATCAGTCTAGAGAAGATGCTCGATCTGACAGCCGCTGCCGAAGTCGGTGGGCAGAAATTCGAAGGCATCGACTACTTTCTATTCCTGCCCCACACCAACCCGGAAGCTTCGGATGACGAGCTGAAGCAAATTGCTGATTTGATCGCCGGCAAGGGGTTTAGCGTCGGTTCGTTGGTTGCTCCGGTGTGGCCGGGTACCGTGGGCGATTCAGCCATGGGCGACGCGGACGCCAAGGGAAAATTTCTGTCCGCCGTGCGAATGGCTTGCCGCATTGCCAAGATCTTCAACGAACATGGTGTTCGTAAATACGGTTGCATCCGCATCGATTCTGCGGAGTTCGGCGTCGAAAAATGGCGTGAAGATGCACAGGCTAATACTAGGAAGATCGCCGACACGTTCCGCGAAGCGGCTAAGATTGCGGCTGACAGCGGCGAGCGTCTTGCAGCCGAAGGGGAAATCTGCTGGGCTGGCATGCACAGCTGGAAAGACATGCTCGACCTGCTTGAAGAGGTGGGTATGCCTGAAACCCTAGGCTTCCAAGCTGACTTGGCGCACACCTACTTGTACCTGATGGGTTACAACGCTCCGGAACACGCGCTACTTCACGAGGGTTACACCGACGAAGAGTTTTACTCTGCCTACGAAACGATGACGGACAAGTTGCGTCCGTGGACGATCGATTTTCACGTGGCCCAGAACGATGGGCAGGTGCATGGTGCAGGTTCGCACGATAAGACGGGCAAGCACTGCCCGGCAGACGACCCGAACGGCAAGTTGGACATTGTGCGGTGCGCAGGATATTGGCTCAAAGATGCCAAGGAGCGCGGCATCGAACACATCTGTTGGGATGGCTGCATGTTCCCCAACAGCATGCTGGAAGATCCGTCGACCTGGAACACGATTTTGGACACGATGATCAAGGTCCGTAGCGTTCAGGGCTGGTAGCATTCCATCAGGATCACTTAGCAACGTTCGATCAATGAGTGTCCGATAGTCGCCTTTCGCTCCGCGAAAGATGCGGAAAAAAGGATACTTCTCGCTAATCGACACCAATTCAACTTACTCTCCCTTGGGCCCTTGGGAGAGTCGCGAGCGCGTAGCGCCCGACGTCCTGCGCGGCGAGGCGCAGGCGATGATCGGCGTTCATG
>JAGQPR010000058.1 GCA_020426625.1 Planctomycetales bacterium | reverse complement strand
CATCCCGCAAAGCCCCAAAGTAAGGTTCCTGGGTACCGTTCACCCCTTCGGCGAATATTTACATCAACGGCAAATTAACCAAAGATTGTGCCGAACCCTTGGTTCTAAAAGCCGTGCGGCAGCTGAAAATTAACCCTCAAACCCACTCGAACCGGAGTGCTAGCTAGCGCACTCCCACTTTCATTGCAGCGGTATTGCGCGAGCCCGCGGGTACGGATTCAGCCGCGCTCGCCTAAGACCTGCGTGGAACCTTAGGCAGATTACCTACACCGTGCAAGCGAAATAATTGCCAGGCGGAAATACAGCGTGGTCTGGCCAGGGTGGATGTGCCCTTGACCAATGGGGGAGGTCCGGGTTTAATTTCCAGATTCCTAAGTGACCGCGTAGCTTAGCCTTAAGTCGCCAGCGTAGCTTCAATCGGCAGAGCACCGCATTCGTAATGCGGGGGTTGCGGGTTCGACTCCCGCCGCTGGCTCTTCGATATCAATATGCGATCAACCCGTGAAGATCTAGGAGTCATTGCAGCATGACGGAAGCCTCCGTGCTCGATGTGCGAGATATGGTTGTCTCCAATCAATCGTTTGGACCAAGTGAAATCAAACAGATCTGCAAGACGATTTCCGAAGATTACAGCCAGCTCGGTATTTTGCGGGACGCTGTCGGTGAAATTGCTCAGCTATCGGACCGAAGTCCTGCTCAGGCAGTTCGCTTGGGTGTCAGTCACTATTTGCTCGGCAACTTCGAGGAAGCAAGGTCGACACTTCTGCGGGCGGATGGCGGTGCGCTTGCTCTGTACTATCTAGCCAAAGCTTGTTTTCAGCTGCGAGATTTCGAACAAGCGATTAAGCATTTTGAATCCGCCAAGACCGCTGGCTACGATCGCGATGAGTGCCAAGTTGCCATGGCCGAAGTCCTGAGATACCAGGGTAAATTGCAAGAAGCAATGGACATCCTGGACAATATTTTCGGACCGTACGAACAAACGGCTGAATACAACTATCAACGTGGTGCCACGGTCGTCATGCGCGATGGCAACACGGATGAAGTGTTGCGTTTGTACAATCGCGCATTGCAATACGATGACCACCACCCGGGAGCACTTTTTGGGTTAGCGCTGGCCAATGACCGCAAGGGTAACGACGAAGATGCTCTGCGGCTCTACGAACGAGCTGCCTCATGCTTCCCCTCGCATATTGGTACGCTCATCAATCTGGGCATCACCTATGAGGATCGCAACGAGTACACGAAGGCACAGGCATGCTACAAGCGCGTGTTGGATGTGTTTCCGGCACATGATCGAGCCCGTTTGTACATGAAGGATGCCTCGGCGTCTGGAAATGTGCAATACGATGAAGATGCCGCTCGCCAGTCAGAGCGAATGAGTCAGCTGCTAGGCATTTCGGTAAATGACTTCGAATTGTCGGTTCGCAGCCGCAATTGCCTGCACAAGATGGGTATTCAGACTCTGGGTGATCTGGTTAGAACCAGCGAGCAGCAGTTGCTGTCGAGTAAGAATTTTGGCGAGACGAGTCTTGTCGAAATTCGAGAAATGCTCGCATCCAAGGGACTTGGACTTGGACAGCTGGCCGATCAGAGTCGCGAGCCGGATCCGCCGCTAGACGTGTCGGGCATGACGCCGGATCAGCAAGCGGTGCTGGATCGACCAATTTCCGACTTGAATCTTTCCGTGCGAGCTCGCAAATGCATGGTTCGTCTCGGGATCAACTCAATTTCGGAATTGATTCGCAAGACGGGTGACGATCTGCTGGAATCCAAGAACTTTGGAGTAACCAGCCTGAACGAAGTGCGGGCAAAACTGGAGGCCATGAATTTGAAGCTTCGCGGGGATTGATCGCGGAGTCGAGATGGCAGCAGGTTTTTCGTTCGCCCTCCGCTGCGGAGATCGCGACACGCTGGCCCGATTAGGAAGGCTGGAAACACCTCACGGGGCTGTCGATACGCCCGTATTCATGCCGGTGGGTACCCTCGGGACGGTCAAGGGAATGACCAACGATCAAGTCTGGTCGACCGGTGCCACGCTGATCTTAGGGAATACCTACCATCTGGCTTTACGGCCCGGTTCAGAGCAAATCGCCCAACTGGGAGGGCTGCACCGATTCATGAATTGGCCCGGGCCGATCCTAACGGACAGCGGTGGCTTCCAGATCTTCAGTCTTTCCCAATGTTCGAAGATCAGCGAACAAGGAGCCGTCTTTCAGTCGCACATCGATGGACGCAGGCTGGAGTTGACTCCCGAAGAATCCATCCGCATTCAAGAGCAACTGGGCAGCGACATTGCCATGGTGCTCGACCATGTGATCGCGTTGCCCGCCGAATTGCCCGCGGTTGCCGATGCAATGGAACGTTCAACGCGGTGGGCGGCTCGTTGCTTGAACATCGCTTCTAGGAATGACCAGGCAAAATTCGCGATTGTTCAAGGAGGATTGGACATTGCATTGCGCCGGTTGAGTGCGAAAGCCCTAACGCAGATGCCATTTGACGGGTACGCCGTCGGCGGACTCAGTGTTGGCGAGCCGCCACCTGAAATGTATCGCATATTGTCGGCGATTACACCTTGTTTGCCTGAGGAGAAACCGCGTTACCTAATGGGCGTGGGGCGACCCATCGATCTGTTGGAAGGCATCGCCCGCGGCATAGATATGTTTGACTGTGTAATGCCGACACGCAACGGCCGAAATGCTTTGGCATTCACTTGGCAAGGCCCACTGCGAATGCGTAACGCCAAACATGCCAATGACGAGTCGCCTATTGACCCATCTTGCCCGTGCCTGGCATGCCGTCATAGTCGCGCTTACATTCGCCACCTGTTTATAGCCGGTGAGATGTTAGGCCCGATCTTGCTGACCCACCACAATTTAACTTTCTACCAGATCCTGATGTCGCAAGCTCGCCAAAACATTGCCGCTGGCACCTACGCAGGCTGGTTGAACGAACAACGCCTGACGCTTGAGGGCCAGCGAGTTGCGTCATAGTGCAGCGCGGTGTTGTGCATGCAAGCGACCGTCTAAACGCGCTGGACGAGCTGACCGCTTATTCTTCGAACTAATCGGCGCATTTCAAGCACGCTAACAGTGCTGAGTACGCGTGGTACTGGCAGGCCGCTGGCATTGACGACCGCATTGATGTCTGTGGGTTCTGTGCCGATAGCGCGTAAGACCGCGCTTTCCTGGTCATTCAACTGCAATTCTACCGGATGTCGAATGGTCGTTTCTGGCGTGAGTGAAACGCCTTCAACCAAAGGGCCAAGCTCATCGAGCACATCGGCAGCACTCTGGATTAAGTGTGCACCATCGCGAATCAACCGGTGGCACCCCCGCGAGCCAGCGGAGGTGACCAAACCGGGAACGGCGAATACCTCTCGCCCTTGTTCGCCAGCGAGTCGGGCTGTGATCAGCGCACCGGAACGGTCGGCCGCTTCCACTACGATCGTGCCCAATGCCAGGCCGCTGATCAAGCGGTTTCGCTGAGGAAACATTCCCTTTTTGGGCTTGGTTCCCGGTGGCATTTCACTGAGCAACGCGCCGCTAGCAATAATCTGCTCAGCCAGCTCAGCGTGCTGGGGTGGATAGACTTCCGCAACTCCGTTACTCAGAACCGCAATGGTACGACCACCTACCTCCAAAGCCGCCTGATGAGCTGAAGCATCAATGCCACGTGCCAGACCACTAACGATGGTCAGTCCGGCGCGAGCCAATGTTCGCGCCAGTTGCTGAGTTTGACTGCGCCCGTACTGGGTGGCCCCGCGCGTACCGACAATTGCAATCGACATGGCATCCACTGGCAGCAACTGGCCCCGCACGTAAAGTACGCTCGGCGGGTCGGGAATTTCCTTCAACAAGCGAGGGAATTCTGCCTGCCAAGGTGCGATAATCTTGATGCGGCGTTGCGAGCATTCGTCGATGACGAGGGCAGCTCGTTCCAGGTACTCGCTCGATCGAATCCGCCTGGCAAGTCCAACGCCGACACCCTCGCACTCGCAAAGTTCGCTGGGACTAGCCGCTAGGGCCGCCTCCGCATTCTCGAATCGCTCCAGCAGGCGTGCCAGCGTTTGGGGGCCAACGCCAGTCGTCAGCACCAAGCGCAGGTAGTGGAACAGTTGTTTGTCAGCATGGCACGCGTCAATTGCACCGGCAGAGTTGGGATCATCGGGCATTGGGTTGATCCTAGCGGTGCGATACTACGACGGGTTCGCAAAACAGTAGAGATATTCCTGGTATTTTGCCTCAGAGCCCGTTCCGACGCGAAGCAACAGCCGGTTTCCAGATACTGCGGGGCTGGCAAACATCGAACTACCAACTCGATTTTCGGACACCAATTCAAATCGACTCGCGTTGGGACGAAACACGTACACCGTCCCCTTTTCATTTCCCCAGTAGATCAGCCCACCCGCGTAAACTGGAGACGCGCTGACGGGACCTTGCAGCCGCTGCCGCCATTTTTCGCGAGTGCCATCGTTGGCCGCCCAACAGAACAAAATGCCATTGTCCGTTAACGCATAAAGATGGTCGTCAACGACAATCATGGATTGCACGTAACATTTTTCCTTGTTGCGCCACAGCACTCGTCCGCTGCCATCAGCCACGATCGCCAATGTTTCCTTGTCTGGATAGCCCCCGCTGGCAATAGCGTAATTGTCATGCCAAACCATGGTGCCACACGTTGCATCGGTGGTGCCGTCCACTGCCCATAGCTGCTTTCCATTGGCCGGGTCATAGGAGAGCACCTTTTTGGAGCCACTGATCATCAGTTGGTCCCGACCAGCCAAGTTCGCCACCACGGGCGACGAGAAAGTAATGTTGTTAGGCCGCGGTGTGCGCCATTCTTCTTGCCCGGTACGTCGATCGTAGGCAACGATGAAACTCGGACCATCGTATTCTGCGCAGACAATCACGCTATCTTTGTAAATCAATGGCGAAGCAGCATACCCGTATTCGTATGCTTTCGGATTGTAGGCGCATACGTCACGCTGCCAGGCAGTTTCGCCGTCAGTGCTGAGTGCAGTTAACTGAATCTTGCGATGGTGAAAGAAGGTGACGAACAGCCGTTCGCCATCGCAGGCGATAGTCGGACTGGCCTCAGTATTCTTTGGGTGGTTCCGCTCAGGAAATCCACCCCGACTAACATCTCGCTTCCAAATGGTCTTGCCGTCTTGCAGGTTCAACGCAATGACGCTCTGGGTAGGATTGCCCGTGTCAGCAGTTGCCAAATATACCGTGTCGCCAACAACGACCGGAGAGCTATGTCCACGGCCTGGAATGGGAACCACCCAAGCCAGATTCTCATTACTACCAAACCGCTCCGGAGGTCGCGCCGTAGCGGAAGCAATGCCATTCTTATTGGGGCCACGCCACCCAGGCCAATCGGTAGCTGAGAATTCCTGCCCAAATGCAGCGGAAAAAAGAAGCGTGGGTAGCAGTACAAACCAAGTCCAGCGACGGCGTAACATAGAATCATTTCCAAGACGGTACAGCACTTCGCTCGATGGAGCACGTGCGTTGATAAACCAGTCCTAAATGATACACGATCTCTAGGCCTGGAATTGCCACTGACAAAGATTTCGATCTTCGACAATCCAGGTTGCGAGTCGTGGGATGCGTCTACTCGACTAGCTGTTTCCGAGTTCCAGGCCCATTAAGATGCAAGCAACCAGCATGAAGATTGCTGAGCTGATCAACATTACGGTGTAGACGTTGTATGGGTGCTTCTGGGGAGTGCTCATATTGAACTTTCGCGTTTTCGATCAGTCGCAATTGGCTAAGAGCGAACAAGTGCAAAGTAAGACGGTGATCAAAACAGCTTGGAGTCAACGCGGTCGCCCTGGCGGACATATCCACGTTGGTAACCGGTCATCATCTCAGCAACCGACTTGTCATCCTTGACGGTAGTCACTTTAGCGCGGCCGAGGTACTGACCATTGCGAGAGATTTCTACAGTGAATCCAGGTCGGATGCCGTCGTCTCTGCCGAGAGACAACTCGACCAAGCCGCTGGTATCTACTGCCAGGACTTCACCATTAACTGGCGGTGGCGCATCCAACAGCGTGTCGTCCTTGATGCCCAATGTTTCCAGCTTTTCGCGAGCGGCAGTGTAACTGTCGCTCAGCATGGCCAGCTGGGATTCCAGCGTCTCATGCATGCCTTGCAAACGATTGAATTCGTCCTTGTTCTTAACGTAGCGCGCCAACGTCTGATTTAGATTGTCTCGCACTTCAACGATCTGTTTCCGCAGCAGTTCATTGTCTGCAATTCTAGCCGCCAATTCCTGCTGAGACGCTTGTTCGGTCTTGACCAAATCGGTGTGTGCAGCCGTTAGGCGAACAAGCTCAGCCTCCTTGGCAGCCAAGTCCGTGGTCATTTTTTCAATCGAAGTTTGCAATGCAGCTAGTGCAGACCGTCGCGCCAGCTGTTCGATGGACAGCGCCGCGCGCGTTTCCTCGAGAGCGGCGGTTAGCTGGTCGTTCTTGATCTTCGCATCAGAAGCCAACTTGGCATTCGCAGCGGCAATGTCCTTTTGAGCGATATGCGTCGAGTTTACAGCAACCGCCAGCGCGAAAAAGATGATGCTTAGAACGAATATGAGACCAGTGAAAACTTTTCCCAGCAGTGTCATTCGACATTACCTCGATCGAGCAGTTTGTCGGCGAGTGGACCGCAGCCGCGCCGATCAAACATTGTAGAGAAGGGTTAGGTATTGTTGGCAAGGACGAGTTGCAGCGATAACACCGCCCACTGCCAATTATCAGTGGCCGTTGAAAACGCTGCCTAGCCGCAATAAGCAATATAGTTGCTCGGGAATTCAGGTGTCAACGAATTCTGTAAAAATAGGGCCTTTGGGTGAACTCCGCTCGGTCCTGTTCCAATCTTTCGGTCGGATAACACACGTTACTACTCATTGGGTGACGGCAACTTTACCGGAAAGGTGGTTTTGTTTTCCTGGCTGCCGTTCGAAACGACTCGACGCATTTTGACATGATCACTAAACTACTGTCCATTGTCGGATGGGCGAATAAATAAGAAGTAGATTGACTTGATCATAGTTCTTCGAAGTGGCGTATCAGAAGAAACGGTTGACGCGGTGATCGCCCGCGTTGAATCGCTGGGCTTCGCTGCGCATCTTAGCCGAGGAACACATCGGACAATTATTGGTTTGATCGGCGATGAAGACCCAGCCATTGTGGGGAGGATGAAGTCCATCGAAGGGGTAGCGGAAGTACTACCCGTCCTTCCACCTTACAAGTTGGCCAGTCGCGAGGCGCACCCGCAAGATAGCGTTGTGAATGTCTCGGGAGTGAAAATTGGTGGCGGATTCTTGGGGATGATCGCCGGCCCATGTTCGGTGGAAGAGCCCGAGCGGATGGACCGGATAGCACAAGCTGTCAAAGCAAGCGGCGCCAATCTTCTGCGCGGCGGTGCATACAAGCCACGTACTAGCCCTTACGCGTTCCAAGGCCAAGGCGAAGATGGACTGAAAATTCTACGCGACGTGGGCCAGAAGTATGGTCTACCGGTTGTCACCGAGGTCACCGACCCGAGAAACGTCGATGTGGTCTGCCGTTATGCGGACATGCTGCAAGTCGGCGCTCGAAACATGCAGAATTTCGTCTTGTTGACTGAGGTCGGCAGAACAAATCGCCCCGTGCTATTGAAACGGGGCATGTCTGCCACGATTACTGATTTACTGATGAGTGCCGAGTATGTCCTTAGTCAAGGCAACGCAAACGTCGTATTGTGCGAGCGAGGCATCAAGAGCTTCGATCCGTCCACCAGGAATCTGTTTGATGTCGCTGCAGTTCCGCAGGTAAAACAACTGAGTCATTTGCCAATCATTGTCGATCCGAGTCACGCCACGGGAGTTCCCTCGCTGATTCCGCCCTGTGCGATGGCCGGACTGGCCGCAGGCGCCGACGGTGTTCACATCGAGGTTCACGATTGCCCAGCAGAAGCCAAGAGCGACGGACCTCAAGCTTTGCTGCCTACTCAGTACACCGATTTGATGGCACAGTTGCGACAGCTTGCTCAGTTGCTAGGTAAGCAATTGGCGGCATGACCGTTTCGAGATGTCGATTAAACCATTCCCTTCGTTTTGGAGTTTCGTTTTGAGAAAGCCTTTCATTGCGGGAAACTGGAAGATGAATTTGCTGCGCGACAGTAGCGTAGCCTTGGTTCACGCGTTGTTGGATTCCATGGATTCGACTGCGAATGTCGACGTTGCCGTTTGTCCACCCAGTGTCTACTTGCACGATGTAGCTGCAGCGTTACGTGGCAGCTCCGTCATGCTGGGCGCCCAAAACATGTGTGATCAAGCCGAGGGAGCGTTTACCGGTGAAGTCAGTGGTGCAATGCTGGCGAACATCGGCTGCGCCTGCGTGATTTTAGGGCACAGCGAACGCCGCCAGCTCTTTGGTGAAACCGACGCATCAGTCAATCGAAAAATCGTCGCTGCGCTACATAGTGCCCTGATTCCTATCGTGTGTGTTGGGGAGACATTAGAAGAACGCGAAGCCGAGAAAACGGAAGAGGTGATCGCAACTCAGGTGCGCAGTTCCTTGGCTGGCTTGGATGCAGTTGCAGGCAGCAAATTAGTGATCGCTTATGAACCGGTTTGGGCCATCGGGACTGGTAAGACTGCGACGCCAGCACAAGCTGAAGCCGTGCACGCGCAGATTCGCTCTTTGCTGGCAGAACAATTCCAAGCATCGGTAGCCGAAACGATTCGCATCCAATACGGTGGCAGTGTGAAGCCTGAAAATGCAGCAGAGCTACTGGGACAGCCAAACATTGACGGCGCACTGGTCGGTGGGGCATCGCTCAAGGCGGAAAGTTTCGCGGCCATTGTGGCAGCGGCTTCGTAGCGAATAAAAACACCAATAAGGTTTACGATCCTGCGCGCGGCGATGCCATTGGAACGATCGGGCTTGCTCCACGGCAGAGAAAAACAGAAAACAACAAAAGGATCCTTGACGATGCTGATAGGCATGCTTTCCCAGTACTTCTTTGGAATCACAATCTTCCTGAGTTCCGTTTTTCTGATATTGCTGGTTCTGGTCCAACGCGGTCGCGGTGGCGGACTGACCGGAGCTTTGGGAGGACCGGGAGGACAAAGCGCTTTTGGTACTAAAGCTGGAGATTTGTTCACTCGCATCACCGTTGGCGTCGCAACCGCCTGGATCGCGTTGTGCGCATGTTCCGTTTATTTCCTGAAAGAGCGTGCTCTGCCTGATTTAGATTTGACCGACATTACCACTTCGGGCCCCGCGATTGGTGGAGAAGAGTCTGAGACGACTTCGCCGTCAACCTCAAGTGGAACTCAATCACCTGCCACGGAGTCTGGAAGCGCAGCGTCCACTACCGCGACAACTGAAAACCCGCCAGCTGGCGCGGGCGAGTCGGACGGATCGCAAGTCGAAGCGGAAGTTACATCGCTGGAGGGTCAATCGTTGGGCCAGGATTCTTCTTCCAGTGGTGAGGTCGTCCCGCCTCCTTCCGGTACAGTTGAGCCACCTCCGTCTGCTACCGAACAAGCACCCACCGTTGATTCGACCGAAGGCGAGCAAGGTAGCTAAATTCCACTGGTGGCGGAAAGGTCTTAACGAAACTAATTAAACGGCGACGGCATTTTGCTAGTTAGCATGACAGGTCAGGGGCAGGGACGCGCCCAACGCGGTAATCACGAAGTATCTGCGGAAGTGCGCGCCGTGAACAATCGACACTTGAAGATTCAATCACGCACGGGTGAGGGGTTGGGAAGCCTCGAGCCGCAAATGGAGGCCTTGATTCGCGGTTTGGTGCGTCGCGGTTCGCTGCAGTTAAGTGTGCAGAGGATAGGAGCGTCGCCCGGCAGTGACTATCTGCTGCAGGAGCAGGTACTTGAATCCTACATGCGGCAGTGCAAGGCGTTTGCCGAGCGGGTTGGTATGCAGTCGGGCGTTTCACTGGGCAGCCTGCTGACCCTGCCTGGCGTCGTAGTCGAACCCAGGGAGTCCTTAATTGGCGAGGATACGGATCCGGATTTGGCCACTTGCGCCCTCCAAGCCGTCGGAAAAGCCATTGAGTGCCTGAACAACATGCGCCGGGCTGAGGGCGCTTCGATGCAGCAGGAATTGACTCGGCAAGTCGAACAGTTGCATGAACTATCAAACTTAATCGAAGCCCGTGCGCCGCAGGTAATCGAAGACTACAGGAACCGGCTGACCAATCGTTTATCTTCGATCATGTCGGAATTAGCAAAAGTCGCGGAGGCCGACTTTTCCCGTGAAATCCTATTGATGGCCGACAAAGCGGACATTCGCGAGGAATTAGTGCGTTTGCGAAGTCATTTTGATCAGTTCAGCAAGTTACTCGACGCTGACGTCAGCCATGGTCGCAAGCTCGATTTCTTGATTCAGGAAATGTTTCGCGAGACCAATACCATCGGTTCCAAGGCCAACGATGCCGAAATTTCCCAGCGAGTCGTCGACATGAAGACCATCATCGAGCAGATGCGGGAATTAGTCCAGAATGTGGAGTGAAATCATGGCTGAGTCGGGACGACTGATTATCCTATCTGGACCATCGGGTGCTGGCAAAAGCACTGTCGTCCGACGGTTGCTCGAACGATGTGACTTGCCGCTGGAACTGAGCGTCTCCGCTACGACCCGGCCTGCCAGGCCGGGGGAGGTTGACGGCCGCGATTATCACTTTGTGTCCAAGGAGCGGTTTCGGCAGATGCGGGAGTCGGGCGAATTCCTGGAGTGCAAAGAGGTTTTCGGGCGAGACTGGTATGGAACGTTGCACAAGCAAGTCGACGCTGGTCTAGCAGCTGGCAAGTGGATTATTCTGGAAATTGATGTTCAGGGTGCCCTGAGCGTAATGGAAGTGCGGCAGGATACGCTCAGTTTCTTTATCCGCCCGGAGTCGCAGGAAGAATTGGCAAACCGACTGCGCAGCCGCGGCACCGATGACGAAGCCGCCATCCTGCGACGTTTGGAAGTGGCTGCCGAAGAACTACAAGCCTTGCAACGATACAACTTTGAAATCGTCAACCGCACGGTCGAACAATCGGTGGACGAGATTTGTCAGAAATTAATGCAATACTCTCACGGAGCCAAACATGCTTGAAGAACTAAAAGAAGAAGAGATCGTCAACAAGGTTGGTGGCAGGTTCAAGCTGTCCACTCTGATCCAAAAGCGCTTAGTGCAAATCAACCGCGGCAGCCGACCGTTGATTGACAATCCACCGCAAAATAAAATGGAAATTGTGCTGATGGAGATTTTGCAGGACAAAATTTTTCTCAGTGCTGCCGGTGAATTGGCAATCGTAAGCGAGCACGATGAAGGCGATCTACTGGACATGGATAGTCTCGAACTATGACGTCCAAGCGGATCGTTGTCGGGATCGGCGGCGGGATTGCGGCTTACAAGTCGGCCACACTTGTAAGCCGTCTGATCCAACAAGGCCATCAGGTCAGTGCGGTGCTCACCTCTGGAGCAAGCCATTTCATCGGAGAGGCGACGCTCTTGGCCTTGTGCGGACGTCCGCCGGTATCAAACACTTACGATCCGCGTTTTCCGCTGGGAGCCCATATCGAACTGGCTGAATCGGCAGATGCGCTGATCATCGCACCTGCCACTGCGCGCATTCTTGCGAGTTGCGCCCAGGGCTTGGCAGATGACTTGCTAGCGACACTCTATCTAGCTGTCGAATGCCCAGTACTGATGGCACCTGCAATGAGTAGCTCAATGTGGGCCAAGCCAGCAGTCGAAAGAAACGTCGACATGCTGAAACGTGATGGTGTCCATTTCGTTGGGCCAGCCGAAGGTTGGCTCAGCTGTCGCAAAGTCGGCATCGGGCGCATGGCAGAACCAGAGGATATCTTCGAAGCGCTGACTGGAATTCTCTAGCAAGAACGTCTGATCATGGCCAGAATTCTGATTACCTCAGGCCCTACACGGCAATACATCGACCCAGTCCGCTACCTGACGAACGCCAGCAGCGGTCGAATGGGGGCGGCGCTGGCGTCCGCCGCACTGCAGCTGGGACATGAAGTATTGGTCGTGTCCGGTCCGGTTGCCATCAATTATCCCTCGTCCGCTCAAGTCGTGATGGTGGAGACCACCGAAGATATGTTGGCAGCTGTGATGCACCACTTTCCCGACTTTGATGGACTCATCGGTGCAGCGGCGCCGTGTGATTACATGCCCAGACGCGTGTCGTCAGCAAAGATCGCCAAGGATGGGCAACCCTTGCAGCTGGAATTGATGGAAACGGCAGACGTTGTGGCCACCGCTGCGAGCCGCAAGGCTGCTCACCAATGGGTAGTCGGATTTGCCCTCGAAACAGAAGATAGAAGGTTTCGTTCCATCGTTAAAATGCAACGCAAGTGTTGCGACTTAATGGTTTCCAATGGTCCTGAAGCGATCGATTCTTTGACCAATGAGGTGGAGATTCTGGCGGCTGATGGCACGACGCTGAAACACGTCAGTGGCAGCAAGCAAGTGGTCGCAGAGGCGATCTTGCAAGCAACGGAGAGTCTGATCAAATCCAAGCTGGGCCGCAGCAATGCAGCAAAACCAACGAGCAAGGCGGCACATCCTTGAACACTAAACAACTGAGTCCGCCGCCTGCCACCGATCTCTCGGTTCAATTGGGCAGACTGTCGCTACGCAATCCTATCCTGGTTGCTTCGGGAACATTCGGCTACGCCCGTGAAATGGCTAGCTTGGTGCAACTGGAATCGCTTGGCGGCATCCTACCAAAGACAATCACCTTGGCTCCACGCCCCGGCAATGCTCCCTGGCGAACTGTAGAAGTCAGCGCGGGCTTGCTCAATTCGATTGGCCTGGACAACGATGGTGTCGATTCCTTCATCGGCGGACATTTGACATACTTGAGGCAGCTGAACACCTCCATCATTGTCAGTATTGCGGGCAAGAGTATTGATGAATTTCGCGAGCTGGCAACTCGCATCGATCAAGCCGGGGGCGCTACAGCGCTTGAGCTGAATATCTCCTGTCCCAATGTTTCCGGTGGTGTCGACTTTGGCACAGATCCCGAAATGTGTCGACGAGTGGTAGCCGGTGTCCGCAACTGCTGCGATCTGCCTATCCTGGCCAAGTTGACCCCCAATGTGACGCGTATCGTTGACATCGCCCGTGCCGCCAGTGACGGCGGTGCAGATGCAGTCAGTTGTATTAACACCTTGCTGGGAATGGCCATCGATTGGCGCAAAAGGAAGCCAATGCTGGGCAATGTCTTGGGTGGTTTGAGTGGTCCTGCGATTAAGCCAGTTGCTCTGCGCTGCGTATATCAAGTTGCCCGTTCTGTGGACATTCCCATCGTAGGCATCGGCGGAATTGCCACAATCGATGACGTCATGGAGTTCCTCGCCGCCGGGGCTAGCTGCGTTCAAATCGGCACGGCCAATTACTACGATCCTACTGTCAGCCAAAGGCTGGTCGATCAGTTACCCGCCGCTCTACAGGAATTGGGCGTGAACAGTCTCCACGATGCAATTGGCACTTTGCAATGAGCCTTCGCTGAATCCTGTCAGCGACTGAACTGTTGTTCCCTTTTTTCAATTGATACCTACGCATGAGAGTACTTTCCGGCATCCAACCGACGGGCAGATTCCATTGGGGGAATTACTTCGGTGCAATTCAACAGTACATCGATCTGCAAACCGAGCATGAAGGGTTCTACTTCATCGCCAATTTGCATGCGTTAACCACAATTCGCGATGCCCGGGAGTTGCAGCAATTGACGTGGGATGCTGCCCTGGATTTGTTGGCTCTGGGACTCGATCCTGGCAAAGCAACTTTGTTCGTCCAATCTGACGTGCCTGAGGTATCGCAGTTGACCTGGATTTTGATGACCTGCACACCTATGGGGTTGTTGGAACGATGCCACGCTTATAAGGAGAAGAAAGCTCGTGGTATCACGGCAGATGCCGGACTATTTACTTACCCAGTGTTGATGTCAGCGGACATATTGGCCTACGACGCAAACTGGGTGCCTGTTGGGCAGGATCAGGTGCAACACATCGAAGTTTGTCGCGATTTGGCGACAAGTTTCAATCATCACTATGGCGAAGCGTTTGTGTTGCCGGAAGCGAGGCTGCTTTCCGACGCAGCCAAGGTTCCCGGTACCGATGGGGAGAAGATGTCCAAGAGCTACAACAACACTCTAGCCGTCTTTGAAGATAGCAAGCCCGGCCGAAAGCGCATCATGCGTATCCAGACCGACAGCCGCCCCATGGAAGAACCGAAAGACCCAGAGAGCGATCATCTGTTCCAGTTGTTTCGTCTGTTTGGATCCGAACAGGCGATTCAGGAAATGGCGGACATGTACCGCCAGGGCGGCTTTGGCTACGGCCAAGTCAAACAAGCTTTGGCGGACGCGGCAGAAGCGTATTTTGCGCCAGCTCGTGACCGACGAGCCGGACTGGCTCAGCACCCAGACACCGTTCGCGATATTTTACGGGCAGGAGCAAAGCGTGCCCGGGAAACAGCTGCCGAAGTCCTGGATCGAGTGGAACAAGCCTGCGGGATTTCCGCGCCACGAAACGCTGGCTAAGGACTTGGGGAAAAATAGCTTGGCGATTTCCCCTCTCCGCTTGCCGACCCACTTCGCGATTCTCTGCGCGTGAGGGAAGGTAAGATGCGGCATGGGAAAGGCAGATGGAAATGCCCAAGTTGTTCTTTCCCCAGGTCCTAAACGGTTTTCACTCGCTGGAAGTTGGGCGAACCAGGAAGTTGCCACGAAATCAAACGGCTTCCGTGGTATATTTTGTTGCGGTAGCCTCCCTCTTCACACCTCCATCTCCCCTTCCCCAGGTGCAACATGAGACGTAGTAGTTTGCTCTTCTTGCTCGGACTTGCGGTTTCTGCGTGCAATGGCCTGCTGAATTGCACGTGCGCGCAATCGGTTCAGGATGTTGCCGACCGACAAGTTCGCGAGGGTGTACCTCGGGGCATTGTGAAAGCAGGTGTTTTCGACCAGAGTCAGGTCTTTCCGGGTACCAAACGCGATTACTTGGTATATACGCCGGTCCAGTATCAGCCGAATCAACCAGCCAATCTTATGGTATTCATGGACGGCCTCAACTACGCCAAAGAAGAGGGCGTTTTTCGGGCGACGGTCGTCTTGGACAATCTGATTCACCAAGGAGCCATTCCCGTTACGGTTGCCGTCTTCGTCAATCCAGGCACGGTGGTGGCAACTAAGGATGGTGCAAGCGACCGCAGTAATCGATCGTTCGAATACGACTCACTGGGCGATCGATACTCGGAGTTCTTGATCAGCGAATTCTTGCCCGTCGCGCTGCAAGGACTGAATGTCAGTGCCGATCCCAAGCGTCGAGCTGTTTGCGGCATTTCTTCCGGGGCGATTTGTGCGTTTACCATAGCCTGGGAGCACTCCGATCAATTTGGCAAGGTCTTGAGCCATATCGGCAGTTACACGAATATCCGCGGAGGCTGGCAATACCCTGGCTTGATTCGCCAGACCAAGGACAATCCAAAACCAATCAAAGTCTATCTTCAGGAGGGAGAAGAGGATCTGAACAACCTGCATGGCAATTGGCCCTTGGCGAATCGCGACATGGCAGCAGCGCTGCAGTTCGCTGGCTACGAGTATCAGTTCGTCATGACTGAGGGAGGACATACGGGAAGATTTGCAGGCGAAGTCCTGCCAAGCGCGCTACGTTGGTTGTGGGATGAAGCAGCTCAGTCTACGGTCCTCCCGCCGGCTGAGACCAAGCCAGCTTGGCAGCCACACGCCGATGCAATCGCTCAATCGGAGGTGCCTCAGGGAAAAGTAGAAGTCATGGAGCCATGGGAATCAACGGTTTTTCCCGGTACCACGCGCAACTGGGCCATCTACGTACCAGCGCAGTATTCGCCGGATGAGCCTGCCGCTGTGATGATATTTCAAGATGGCGAACGCATGCGAGACATCAAAGGACGTTGGCGCATACCTACGGTTTTTGACAACTTGATCGCTCGCGGCGATATGCCGCCAACCATCGCGATTTTTCTCGATCCTGGCCATGAGGTCTCACGGCCTCGACAGGGTAATCGATCTTCGAATCGAAGCTTCGAGTACGACGGACTTGGAGATCGATATGCTCGGTTCCTGCTCGATGAAATCCTTCCGGAAGTCTCTAAGCGTTATGCGCTGTCGACAGATCCAAACATGCGCGCCATCGGTGGGTCCAGCTCTGGTGCAATCTGCGCATTTACCGCTGCCTGGGAGCATCCAGAGGAATTCGGCAAGGTGTACTCCAACGTGGGTAGCTTTACCAATCTGCGCGGCGGGAATGTCTATCCGTCCCTCGTCCGCAAGACTGAACCCAAACCCATTCGAGTGTACATGGCTGACACCAGCGGAGACGTCGACAATGCATTTGGAAGCTGGCCGCTGGCGAATCGGCAGATGGCTGCGGCGCTTGAGTACATGGGATACGACGTCCGCTTTGACTGGGCGGAAGGATACGCTCACAACGCTGACTTTGGAAGCTCGAAATTCCCTGATGCCATGAAGTGGTTGTGGCGACCAGAGTCGCATCAAGCAAAATACGACACAAGTGATGACTTGCGCGGCGATCTAACACTCTTGAATCTGCTCATTCCGGGAAAGGGATGGGAATTGGTGGCTGACAACCTGGGATTCGCTGACGCTCCCTGTACTGACGCGGAGGGCAATTTCTATTACTCCGATATGAGAGCCCCGGCCGTCTTCCGTGTCGGTGCTGCCGACGGAACCCAGCAAACGATCGTCAACGAAGCCGTCAGCGGCATGAAATTTGGCCCCAACGGATTGCTTTATGCATGCCAAGGCGCCAACAATCGCGTCATTTCGATTGACCCCGCGTCCGGAAACACTCAAGTGGTTGCGACCAACGTGACTCCGAACGATTTGGCGATAACAGCGGATGGCTCCATTTTCATCACCGAGACACGTAGTCAGCAGGTAACTAGGATCAATATCGCCACGGGACAAGTCACGCAGGTTGATCTCGGCATTTCACGCCCCAACGGCATCGCTTTGTCCAATGATGGCGGTACGCTAGCAGTGTCTGATTCCGGTGGATCGCAATCGTGGATGTTCCGCGTAAATGCCGATGGTACCCTCGATTCCAAGATGCCTACTCTGCCAATGCGATTGATGATTGATCAGGATGGAGAATTCAAATTCAATCAGCCACCGCCTTACGTGGCCGCTTCACGTGGCGATGGCATGGCAGTGGACAAGATAGGGCGCTATTACGTCACTAGCTCCGTTGGTGTGCAGATCTTTGATCCAACGGGGCGCCCATGTGGTGTGTTGCCGAAAATCCACAGCGACCAGCCGCTGACCAGTTGTGTGCTTGCCGGTGCGGAGCATCAGTTCCTTTACATTACACATGGAACGAGAATCTATCGTCGCGAGTTGGCGATCGAATAGACGAACTCAAGAAGATTACCTAGACGAAATTGTTTTAAGGACAAGCTGGCGCCGATGGAGTTACAAGCGGCAATTTCCGATTTCGGTTTCCAAGATTGCCGATGCGCCGAGATCTTCCAGCTTTTCCATCGCATCGATCACTTCAGTTCGGCGAACCATCGTGCGAACTGAACACCAATTCTTGTCTTCCAGCGAGTTGACTGTTGGCGAGTTGAAACCTGGAGTAATCACTTCGGCTGCAGCCAGATTCTCTCGTAGGATGTTGTATTCCAACAGCGAATAATCGCGAGCAATCACTACTCCTTCCAAACGTCTTACGATGCGATTGATCATTTCTGGACGTTGGCAATGTTTGTTTTGAATCAAAACGGTTTCGTACTTACCGATATCCGTCAAAATTCTAAGACGATTGGCGGCAAGCGTGCTGCCCGTTTCAACCAAGTCCACAATTGCATCGGCCACGCCTAGCGTGATCATGATTTCCACCGAGCCAGATAGCTCTACCAGGTGTACGTCTGCGTTATGTGACTGCAAGAATTGACGCGTTACTCGAGGAAAACTAGTGGCGATGCGTTTGCCGTCCAGTTGTTCGCATTCCTTAATCGGAGAGTCGTCAGGCACGCATAAGCTCAGCCGACAGTGCCCAACCCCCAGAGGCATGCGCACATCAACGTCAGCCCCACTTTCAACAACGAGATCGCTGCCGGTGATCCCCATATCAATTGCGCCTTCTTCGCATAATACGGGAATATCTTCCGTGCGTAGAAAAATCATTTCCACAGGCAGCTGTTTGACTCGCGCGAAAAGCGTTCGCTCTTGTCTACGAAACTCGACTCCGGCCTGATTGAGCAACGATGTTGCGAGCTCGCTCAGTCGCCCTTTGCTGGGAATGCCGATTCTCAAGTATTCACTCATTTTGATTGCCTATTTCCAATCGCGGATACGCTGGGATCTGCCAGTCCAACAGCCATTTATTAATCCCACGCCAGGTTAGTTTTCGTCAGTCGGGGCCCGCTGGCCGCGATTCAGTTTCTCGACGATTCCAGAGGTGCCTTCGCGGCGGGCCAGTTCATTGCGCAAGTCGTCCAGGCTAACACCTCGGCTACCCAGCAGCACGAACAGGTGGTAGAGCAGGTCACAGGACTCGTAGATGAGATGCTGGTTATCGTCCGCCTTGCTATTGTTTGCCGCATCCACGACTTCAGCCGCTTCTTCAGTGACCTTCGCACCCATCAACGCCACGCCCCCTCGCACTAGTTTTGTCGTATAAGAATTGTCAGGAAGTTCTTCGACACGCAGTCTTATCTGGCCCATCAAACGATCCAAAACGTCCTGGGCAGGGTTGGGGGCATTCTGAGGCCAGCTATCAGGCGAATTGGTAGTCATCGTCGATTTCAGTCGGTTGCTAGGATCTATGCAAGCAAGTTAATATTTGCGAGAAATGTCATCCGTGATTCGGTTGAAGTGTCAGCGGATGGAGATCTCAGCCGCAGAATTTCTGGCGAAATATTGGTAGGATTCCGATCTTGAATCTCACTGTAGTGACAATGATACTCGTCAGCCTACAAGTCGACGACACCGCTTGCTCAAGATGACGGCAACCGCGAATTTTATGACTCGAGCGAACGACAATTTGAGCGAAATAGGACAAAGCAAAGACGATTTCCAGCGCTGGGTCCATCCGCCGCTCCGGAATTGCTGGTTTCTAACCGGTCCAACATCCAGCGGCAAAACGCCACTAGCGATAATGATTGCTCAGCGTATGGACGCGGAGATCATCTCGCTGGATTCAATGGCCATCTATCAAGGCATGGACATTGGGACTGCCAAGCCCAACCTGGATCAGCAAGCACAAGCCAAGCACCATTTGATCGATATCGTCGCCCCGACCGAGATGTATAGCGTTTCCAATTACGTGATCCGGGCACATCGGGTTGCTGAGCAAATTCGGCAAGCTGGCAAGCGAGTTCTGGTGTGTGGTGGAACGCCTTTGTATTTGAAAAGTTTGGTGCGCGGGCTCTTCTTGGGGCCGGAAGCTGACTGGGAATTCCGCAACTCGGTCGAGGAAGATGTCAAACGCTACGGTCAAGAACTATTGCGCGAACGATTATTGCAAGTCGACCCCCTGCTAGGGCACAAATTGCACCTGCACGACCAGCGGCGGATGATTCGCGCCCTGGAAGTGGCCAAGATCACAGGCCTGCCACTCAGTCACTGGCAACAACAATTCGAAACACCGGCATCGAGAACGGAATTCCCAGTCGCTGTTTTGCAGTTGTCTCGTTCTTGGCTGCATGAACGAATTAACAAGCGAGTAGAATCCATGATCGATCGCGGCTTGGCTGCGGAGATCGAGGGGCTGCTGCAGCAATACGGTTCACTTGGTCGCACAGCAGCACAAGCGGTAGGTTATCGGGAGATGCTGCAACATTTGCAAGGGAAAGCGACTTCCATGGCCGAAACTACCGAGTTGATCAAGGCTCACACTCGCCAGTTTGCGCGACGCCAAGAGATTTGGTTCCGTGGACTCAAGGAATTAGTCGGGATACCTGTAACACCAAGTTGCAACCTGGAGAGTATTGCCGATCGCATTTGTGACCTATTCAACAATCCTGCAGACTAGAAAGCGGCCGAAGATGGAAACGGATACCAGTCTCTGGATGGCGAGCGCTTGGTTTGTGCTGCTGGCGACAATTGCGGTGGTCTACTTCTTCCAACTAGTGAGGCGCAGCGACTACAGCTTGTGGGAGAGTTGCCTTTACCTGCCAACGTACCTCATGGGGCGACTAGTTTGGCGCGTTCATTTTTTGAACGATCCTCCGACCGCGATTCAATCGGGCGCTGTCCTGGTTGCCAACCACCGAAGCAGCGTGGATCCATTTTTTGTACAATTGGCCGCCAAACGTCGCGTTCACTGGATGGTGGCCAAGGAGTATTGCGACCATTTTCTGTTTGGCCCCATCTTGAGGGCAGCCCAAGTCATCCCTACGAATCGATCCGGGATGGACACCGCTTCTACCAAAGCGGCCATGCGACTAACAAAACAGGGACGTCTAGTCGGTATGTTTCCTGAAGGACGCTTGAACCACACCGATCGCTTGCTCGTCTCGATCCGCAGCGGCGCTGCTGCCGTCGCGATTAAATCGAATGTGCCAATCATCCCCCTGTACATCCAAGGCAGCCCCTATCGGCGAACTGTCTGGAGTCCTGTCTTCATGTCCGCACGCGTGGGCATCACTTTCGGAACGCCGATTCCTCCAGTGTCTGCACTCGAACAAGAAGGTGAGTTGGCCGCATCGGACTCAATGATTCTGTGTTGGGCCAAGCAGATTGCGCAATTGGCGCAGCAGCCTTGCTTTCCAGTTCAGCTTGCCGCAAAACGCAGACAACGCGCCTCAAAATAGCTCCGCTAGAATTTCCGCAGCACCCTCCTCTCTTTCTACCCTCGGAGGACGTGCAGCTGATAAGTTTAGGCATGGCGGCTTCACACGACGAATCAGCCCATGCCCAATTTCCTCCGCGACAACCGGTCATCAAACCCAGCCAAAATGATAACATTATTGTAATGTTGCCATGCCGGGCCTATAATGCCGTCTCTACCTCTTGCGTTTCCTCACCGTCATCGAGACCGCCATCGAAAGAGCACCAAGGATGGTGTAACCCTTCTTCTTGCACGAGCCACATGAACGATTCCCCTCCTCAGCAAGGTTCGTCTCTCGTCCGATTCATGGCAATAATGCTAGCTAGCGTCGTCGGCGGTGCAGGGGCGGGGTATGCCTCAGCATTGCACGGAGATACTTTTACCTACCCAGAAGAGATTTTGGCCGTCATCTACGATACGAACTCCGACGTTGACAGCCAGGAAGTCGATCAATGGGATCGAAAGATCCTAAGGAACAACACCACCCTTTGCGCCACAATCGCCGGTGCACTGGTGGTTGGCCTCATGGGATTGGTTACTGGCTGCTTCAATTCGGTTATTGCTGCGATAAGGGGATTGGTCGTCGGCGTGTTTGCTGGTAGCGTTGCCGGTGCCCTGGGTGGGCTGGCGGGCACGTTCGTCTGGCAGCTCCTAATCGACAATGACATTCTAGTCAATGCTTCCAGTGATTCGTCGGTGCACGCCGCAATGGCAAACGGCATTATTTGGGGCGCCATTGGGATTGCAGCGGGCGGAGCAAGCGCTCTGGAAAAACGTGCTCGAATCCAGCATGCGATTGCCGGAGCGGTGGCTGGTGTTTTGGGAGCCTGTGCATTTTTGCTGGTTGCCGCCTCGCTGTTGATCTCTACGAAGACCGAATTGCCTCTCCCTAGTAAGATGGACGATACCGCCTGGTTTCAAGCTAGAATCTTGTGGGGGCTGCTACCTGCGGCAGTCATTGGCTTACTCGTTGGAAGAAGCGTCGCTACCAACGCAGCGGCGTCTCAGAGGCTGGAGACCGAGTGTAGCGATAAGGAATAGCAGCCCACTATGGATTTCTCTTGACTAACTTAAGACATCTACTTTGACGTGGCAACTCGGCGTATGCCAAACATCCTCAATAACTGCTTGCAGACGATTCGTGCGGATTCGTAGATTACCGGCAAGCCACTGCCCGGATGTGTCCCGCCACCGACCAGAAAGACGTTTTGCAGATCTTCAAAACGATTGTGTGGTCTGCGGTGCAGCATCTGCCCAAGATTGTGCATCAAGTTAAAGGTCGAGCCGCGATACAAGCCAAAATCTTCATTCCATTGTACAGGCGTAATTATTCGTTCTGTTTCAATGTGAGGCTGAATATCGTCCAGCCCTATTCGCGCTAACTGATTTAGGATCTGCACACGAAACTGCGCCGTTGTCGCTTCTGTCCATGAGTGACGCTGGTCCAGATGAGGCACGGGGACCAACACGTAGATTCCACTCTTGCCCTTGGGTGCCAAACTTGAGTCAGTAACGGCAGCATTCTGAACGTAGAAGCTTGGGTCCCGCGGGAGCACTCGCAAGTCCTCGATTTCACGAAGATTCTGGCTGTAGTCGTCGGCGATGTAGATGCTGTGGTGAGGCAAATCCTGGTAGATCTTATTCAGTCCCAAATACATCATGAATGTCGAGCAGGAAAACCGCTTGGAAGCAATACGTTCGTCGGACCAGCGGCGACGCAACGAGTTGGGAACCAGATCGCGCATGGCGAGCGCAAAGTCCGCGTTGATGACGACGGCATCAGCAGCATAGCTTGCATGGTTGGTGTGGACCACTGTCGGCCTACGTCCTTGGAAGCTAAATCCGGTTACGGGTTCCGCCAAACGCATTTCAGCCCCCAATTCAACGGCGATTTCTGCCATGCGTGTGCTGACTGCTCCGCAACCACCTCGGGGGTGGAACACTCCGTATTCGTATTCCAGGAAAGAAAGAATCGAAAACAGGCTCGGGCATTTAAAGGGTGACATTCCGAGATACTTTGACTGGAAAGAAAACGCGATGGCTAGGCGGGGATCTTTGAAATAGTGATTCAGTTCGCATGCCAGAGATCGCCAAGGTTTGAGGTACGGTAGGGCTGCCAGCATGTGCCAATGCAAATAGTTTCGCCAGCCGTCAAATGGAGACTCGAGGATGGGGCGAAAACGAGCCAGTTTTCGTCGGTTGTCTCGCATATAACGAGAGATTGCACCTGCATCTGACGGCGACAAAGCCTGAATTTGCTGCTCGAGTTGTTCCAAATCTGCCGTTGCATCGATTTGGCCACCCGTTCCAAATCTGATCCGATATTGAGGAAAAAGTCGCTTCATCGGAATTTCCCGAAATAAATCGCGACCGACAGACGCAAAAATCTCTTCAAGTACTCGAGGGTAGAGAAAAAAGGTAGGGCCAACATCGAACGAAAAACCGCCCTGTTGAAACGTTGCCGTTCTTCCTCCAACCCAGGTTTGCTTCTCAAGAACAGTCACCTGCAACCCAGCATGGGACAGTTGCATGGCTGCGGCCAGTCCACCGGGCCCTGCCCCCACGATGACCACGCGTGGTCTATTACCCATGAGACTTGCCCTACCTTTTATAGAAGACAACGTTGTTCGCCGGAGAACCTGCGGGCGAATCGAATAATTGGAGGAACTGCTCAGCAACCTTCGGTCAATTGGTGTCCGAAAGTCACCTTTCGCTCCGCGAAAGACGCGGAAAAAGGGATACTTTCGCGGCGCGAAAGGCGACAGTTATTGCCGAACGTCCCTCACCCGAAACAACAAATACGGGGACTCGCCTGCCCGTTGCACTCAGCCTCAGTAGCAAATGATAGCGATTCACCGATTGCATCACCCCCGAATGATCGTAACTATGTTGTACGTTGCAAAGCCCATGCAAAGCCACTCCTCTGAAAGGAGCTTCCGGCGACTGCGGTATGTTATGACGTGGTACACAAGCACACTACCTTGTCGTTTCGGGCGTAGATTACAGATGGCACGAACGATATGTAACCCACGCTCAAACATTGGCCTTTCGCTAGGCCAGTTTTCCGCAGATGATAAACTGGGTCACGGCTACTGTCTGCGACGCAGACGCGAACGTGGCACTGAAGTATCGGGATATCTCTGACTCAAGCAGAAATACAACACGGAAGAGATCGATTGGATCGGATCGTCAACGAAGAGGCTGCGACAAATTGGCAGTCACAAGGTAGCACAGGCGGGAATGCCGGTCTGCTGTTGCGACACAACCTCTGCCGGAGCATGGGGGATGGTGGATTCTTTGGCGCGATGGTTGGCGTTGGCGAAACGTTTATACCCGCTTTCGCGCTGGCGGTTGGCATGGGTGAAACGCGAGCAGGAATGGTCGCCAGCATTCCTGTTGCCGTGGGTGGTATTATCCAACTGGCTTCGCTACGAGTGTTGAATTCTGTTGGCAGCTATCAGCGATGGATCGTCATGTGTGCCAGCATGCAAGCGCTCTCGTTTGTGGGACTGATCACTGTTGCGTTAACTGGCCACATGTCTTTCCTGCCACTTCTGCTGATCGCATCCGTCTATTGGGCTTCAGGCTTGGCTAGCGGACCGGCCTGGAACACGTGGATGGAGTCTATTGTCCCTCCAGTCTTGCGCGCCAAGTACTTCGCCAAGCGTTCCCGCATTCAGCAAATGACTACCTTTGGCGGATTGATGATTGGCGGGATACTTTTGCAGCTCGCCAATCGCGATGGTTGGACGTTAGACGGCTTCCTATTACTGTTCGTTGTCGCTGCTCTATTCCGGCTGGCTTCGGCGACCTGCCTGGCGACGCACCGACAACCTCCATGTTTTGAAGCGACCACGCTCACGCAGGGGCCATCTGCCCAAGCGAGCGGCGGTAGCGGCGCCAAGCTGTTGCTTTACCTGGTTGTGGTCCAGCTGTTTGTACAAATCAGCGGGCCCTATTTCGCTCCCTACATGTTAAAAGTACTGCAAATGTCCTATCTGGAGTTTGTCGTGCTGTTGGCAATAGCCTTTCTGTTCCGGATCGGCTCACTTTCGCTTTGGAGCTACGTCGCCAAAAGATTTGGAGCGTCGACGCTGATGTGGATTGGTGCTGTTGCACTAGTTCCCATTACCTGGCCATGGATCCTGTCCCAGAATCTGGCTTGGTTGGCCGTTGCTCAAGCCATTAGCGGCATGGCTTGGGCGGCATACGAACTCGGGTTCTTTTTGCTGTTCTTTGAAACACTTCCGCGCGCTTCGCGTGTGAAAATGCTCACCTTCTATAATCTGGGAAATTCTTTGGCCCTGTTGGGAGGTGCCGTGATCGGTGCGGTCGTATTGTACGCACTCAAATATCAAACTTCGGCCTACCTAGTGCTGTTCGGCACATCGTCAATGGGGCGTCTACTGGCAATTGGCCTGTTGTTTCGCGTTAGTCTCCAGCCTGTTGCCTTTCGGTCATTGGCCATTCGTGTGCTGGGAATTCGGCCTGCGACAGCCGCCCTGGACGTTCCAATTCTTTCCAGCATCGAGGATAAATAGCGACCGTGATTCGTTTGCTTGGCCACTACAGTTTCGGATTCGAAGATAGCTACCTGTGTGGTCCGTCGTGGACTTATTCACTCAGCTCAATTGTCCCTTGTTCAATTTGCAACTTGGCATAGCCAATTAACTTCTCTGCGGACTTTCTCGCGTCGTCATCCAAAGTAGCAGTATCGAGTTGTTTCAGAACTTCCAGAGCCTTACGCGGACGTTCCAAATGGACAAGCACTTTCGCCAGATTCAGTTGCAATGCAGTACGCCTGTGAGAGAATCGCTCGATGTGCTCGCGCAGGAATGGCACCGCTGCCGTGTACTGATTCTGCCCCAGCAGACCTCGAATCAACAGAAAAACGGTGGACTCGGAAAGCTCGCAGGTGCCGTCCT
>JAGQPR010000589.1 GCA_020426625.1 Planctomycetales bacterium | reverse complement strand
GAATTACTTGCTAGGTGCCCTCACGGAAACGTTGCCAGACGACGCCCATGTGTTCTGTGTACCCTTCGTCAACAAGTTCAACATCAACAACTCGGGCTTCGAGTGGGTAGCACCTTGACTGCCACTCCAATACCAATTCGGCTGCCTCGGTGCCTGTTCTCGCCAATACGCCCCAAGCTACGCGGTAGCTCGTAAATCCCTCTTCACCGGCCAATCGGCCGTGCCAATTGTACCAATGCTCGTCCAGTGGTTGTTCCACCAGACAAAGATAGAATTTTAGGCCTTCGATAGGGTCGCCTTTGACACGATGTAGCTCAAACAAGCGTTCAGGAGCCAAGCTAGATGCCACCAGACGATCGCGCACTTGCGCCCGCACGGGATCGTCTTCAGCAAGTGATTCGGTAGCCTTCCAGAGGATGAACATGACTTTCTCGAGTCCGCTGAGAGTCATGTAATCAATCGATGCCAGCGGGATCGAAACGATCTCGCTGACCAATTGCTGCAGTTCTGCAAGCTGTCCCGTACCCGCCGCGACACCTGCACGCTGAACCAGCACCGGAAAGGTACAATCAGGATTCAGTTCTGCTTCCAGTTGGGCAGCAGCCAAGGCCTCTGGGTACCGTTGCAGTTCCAACAACGCAATGGCTCGATAGTAGTTGAACCAAGGCTGGTCGGGCACCGCATTTTGGTACGCCCGCAGGTAAGCTAGTGTTGATTCGTGTTGATCTAAGCTTTGTGCAGTCAAGGCCGCTTCCCACAACAGATTGGGATCGTCAGCGCCAGCGCGAATGGCCATGTCCAATACAGCCAACGCATCATGTTCTCGTTCCGTTCGTCGGTAAATCCTGGCAAGTTTGGAGGCTAATTCTGCATGGCTCCGATCAAGGCGACAGCCACGTGCGTAGCAACGTTCGGCCTCCCCAAGATTCTCTTGAAAGAGAAAAAAATCGCCAGCGCGTTCAAAGTTGGTTGCCTTTTCGAAATCTAAATCCAGCGACTCGCGGAACCAGCTTTCCAAATGCCTATCATCAATTTTGTCGGACATCTGCTCGGCATAGTCATAACGTAAAATGCACCCGAGCCGCGCGTATAAGCTAAGTGTCACTGCATCTTGTCGTTTTACCGACAGGAGGCCGCCCGCCCAGTCCCAAATCTCTTCTACCCGGTCGGCTTCATGCACGAGATATGCGATAGTATTCAAGGCCCAGTGGCGAAACGCAGACTGTGTTTTCTCTGAACCGAGATTCTCTGGACTGATCGCTAACAAGTCGGTGATGATCTTGTCAATAGAGTCTTGGTCTTCACCGGTTGACGTTACATCTGGGACTAGCAATCCTAAACGTAACTGAATGTTCTTGATGACAGCAGGTATTTCAACTTCGGACTGAACCGATGTGGCGATAGGTTCCTCGGCCGAACACTCAAGAGTTGTGTTCGAGCTCATGAAAGCCGAGGTTGTGGATGGAACCTTGGTTCTAGTTGCTGCGAAAGGACCAACATCAAAGTTGGCGGTTAATGGTATTGGCACCGCTATCGAAGATTCATCACGCAAATGATTTAAGCAGTGGAGTACATGCCAGTCACGCGCCGATTGCGATTTCTTCTGCAATTGATCGGCTAGTCGTTCAAACTCGTGCTGATGCCCCGCCATGCGATGGGCTGCCAAAAGACGCAAACGCGTTTTGGACCAATGCTCGAAACACTTTCGCCGTGTCAGGTACTGATCCCAACGCGCCAAGCGTTCGATTGCAGCATCAAAATGCCCCGCCAAGCAATCAATGGAGGCTTGAGTATGCTCCGAGAGCAACTCATGGGCCAGGAATTCCCCTGTCTGCGGAGACTCTTGTTGACATTGATCCTGCCATCGATGCGGTTCGCCCAGCAAATAAGCGATCTCAGTGAGCCGAGTCTTTGTAATCAACCGCGCGCGAATGGGTGAATGCCAGACATCCGCAAATTCGATGACTGCATCAACACTTTCCACGGCGGCCGCTAGTTCGCCGCGGGATAGCAAGATGTCCATGACGTCCCGTGCACCGGCCCAACGTCGATCATGAGGTCCACGATTGACGCCTGCAACGCCCATACGAGCATAGTGAAGGGCCAAATCTGGATCATCGGCGGCGCGATAGACCTCGGTAGCATACTCGCGAAAACACGTGATACACTGAGTCTTTCCGGTCCGTCGACAAACTTCGATGCCTTCGTTGACGCAAGCGTGGATTCCATCGGAATTGTGCCCGCAGATCTCGGCTGTGGCTTTCGCCAAATTGTCATAGCCACATGACGAATACCAATGCACTGCCGCATCGTATTCCTGATCCGATAGATCGGGCTGTATCGCGCGCGCTAAGTCGTTGCTCTCCAGTAAGCCGATTATCTCGATCGCTGCATCCCGACCTGCTTGCGGATTCAACCGATCTGCAGCAGTGTTCATGATTGTAAACGTTGCTTGCAGATACGGAACGAATCGCCGTTCACCCCTCGCCAACCGTCGAACTTCACTGGCCACTCGATTTGCTGATTCGAACTGACAAAGCCTTGTTAATTCCGATTCCTTGGCACTGAGTTCCTGAAGTCGTTCATCAATGTCCAGTTCCGGCTGTTCACTCATGTCTTCTGTCCCCACAGGCAATCGGCGATCCAATCAAGGTCACCTTGTTGTTGATGAAGCGCTGTCGTAGTTATGGATGCACCGGCAGTCCGTAATGCATTGACGACAAGCAGCCGAAGTACGCTTGCTAGCGGCGAATTCGTTTTTTGCTCCATTGCTCGTGCGACGAGACGATGATTGCGATTGAGCAGAATTTCGTTGCGAGCCTGTTCGCCTTGTTCAAAATGTTGGTCAATCAACCGCTGAAAACCGCTTGGCACGACACCGTTTTTTTTCAAATCTTCAAAAGTCTTCTTTAATTCATGACGCTCATTGAGAAACGCCATCACCGGCTGGTTCGCGTCGAACTCGGCCACTCTTACGATTGCCTCGGTGACTCGAAAAAAATCGGCCCACTCAGGCGCTGCGTCCTGCATGTCATCCATTTGAAGGATTTCAGCAGCGAAGCTCGGCGAAGCAGGACTGGCGAAGCGCATCTCGGCCTGCTCGCTGATGTCTGCCACCATACTGGCCAACAACGATTCCTCAAAACTTCTTAACGTGTGTACGCACGGTGCTTCGTGATCGTTAAACAACGAATTGATCCAACCCTCTTGTCGACGGTCGGTGTTATACCACACTACATAATCAGCTTCCATCTCGAAGATCGGATTGGCTGCACTTCGCTGAATGATGTCATTGAACGTCAATTGCCCCTGTGATGTAGAGAAAAGATAGGCCCGGCGCAACAGTGCTCGTAGACGAGGTTCGGTCAGTGCTGCGCCTGCGAACGTGTAGCGATGCCAAGCTAGGATCGATTGCAAACGCACTGGCTCGTTGTCCGCAAGTTGCTCTAGGCGAGCAAAAAGAAAAGCTTCCAATGCATGTGCAGCGATCGCAAAGTTTTCGTCGCGAACGAGATCTTCGCGACTGGCCGTCGGTGAACAATCTTTCAGCTCCAAGACACCACGGAGGAACGAAGCCCACGCTGGTAAAAGTCCACGCAAGCGGCGAGAGATCACCATGCGGCGCTGCGTTGCAGTGACAACTGCTTCATCAGCAAAACCCGGCGTCCGCTGGGGCGAAATGTAAAGCGCACCATGGATGGTCGGTTGACGGATTTGCACGGGAATGACATCTAATGGTGACTCATCAAAGTAGCTAGCCAATTCCAACTCAATCGCTTCAAGTTCAGGAGTCGGATCAAACCAACTGGCGTTGATTAGGTTCACCCGTGCGACACTGTCATTGAGGTGAATCGGAATAGTGAGGAAGTCAGTGTACTCTTTTAACACCACTTCGATCGCTCCAGCATCTTTGGAGAAGCTGTGGAATTGAGGCTTCAGTTCCAAGCGAACAGTCGTACCCGCGCTTTCTCGCTGCCAAGAAGATAGGACGATGTCCGTGCCACCATCAGCTTCCCAGCGTACCCCCTGGTTGCAATCAACACGGCGGCTTTCCACGATCATCCGCTGGGCAATCATGAAGGCGCTGAATAGCCCAATCCCGAACATTCCAATCAATTGTTGG
>JAGQPR010000588.1 GCA_020426625.1 Planctomycetales bacterium | reverse complement strand
GTCCCGCTGGGCGCACGTATTCCGACGAAGAACCCGAAACCCTGGGAATTCGACGACTCGCTACCAGAACCCGACGAGCAAACATGGTCAAAGATTTCGATTACAGTTCAGCGCACCGACGGCGGAATTATCGATGCCGAACTCTTGCGTCCTAACTCCTGGATCCAGGCCAATAGAGTCGTTGCTGGCCAGGCGCTGCCCATGCACATCGAAGAGCTGCAAGTCGACGGCGTAGCCACAATCACGGCCATTGACGCTTGTCCAGCGTTGTCATCTGGCGAAGGCAGTGCCGTTACCGGACGCTTCGTTACTCGTCGCGTCGACGAGATTGCACGCATCGAAGTGCTCGGCGCCGACGGACAGATTGAAACCATTGAAGGCACCACCATTCATCCCATTTGGTCACTCGACCGCAACGACTGGGTACCACTGGGCGAGTTGCAAGAAGGTGAACGCTTACTTTCTGGCCTCCCTCGCCCCGCTTCGGCCACTTCCGGGATAGGATTCGAGGGGATTGTGGGTGAGGGGCAAACCGCAATTGTCATTACCCTCTCCATTCTCCATCGCTCCACCCCCGTCTACAATATCGAAGTCCACGGCCAGCACGTGTATCAGGTGGGTGAGCTGGGGCTGTTGGTGCATAACACGTGCGTAATTCAGCCTGGCACTCAAGCGTGGGCTGATGCGATGTCTGCGATCGCCAACGCAGCTAAAGGCCAAAAGCTCAATTTCACAGTCAAGACTGCAACTGACGCTAAGCAACTGCTATTTGGTGCACTCGGCAACATGAATCGGTACAAGAACTACGCACACGATGTATTGCATTACTCCAAAGGTTACGAAATGCATAACGTCATGAATGCACGAGAACTCACTGTACATTCCCTCCAACATCTGAAATGGTATGCAAACAAAACGTCTGGCCACATTTTCTACAAATTTCCCAACTAATGATGAGGCGCACGATGCATATCCCTGAGTCCGTAGCTTACAAGAGATTTGAAGAATCCCATTTCGGACGGACCGTCCTTGAGACCGCTAGTGCTTCGCCATTTCCACAGTCGCTCTTTGATGTTCTAGACGATTCTTCATTAGCTAGATTTTGGCATTCTAATTTTGGTAATCCAGGGCATAAGCGGAGAATCCCGAATGAATTCTGGATGTTCAACGCCTCTACAACTCAGCGAATATGCCAATGGACGCAATCGCTTGAGTCAGGCGATTTCGGGGCCGTTGGTGACTGCTTATTTAGCAGTTGTGCTAGACATCAGGATGTTAAAATGTGCTTTTTTGGCGGCATTGAAGCCATTCTAGTGACGTGGGGCACATTCGTGCGGCACTGGAATTCATTCGTAGAATTCAACGACGAAGGACTACTTGCAGAGCTTGAGAAGAACTCAGGTCTCATCGTGTCTCCCTTAGGGTATTTCCTTGACGTGTCAGAATAGATTTCAAATGATGCGCCGTGAGCGAAACGTGGTCAAGAATGAGGGTGTCATGTACTTGGTGGCACGTTGAGTCTATCGCTCGTCCACAGCGTTAGTTTTCTGTCCGCAGGTAGCTGCCACTCATGCTTCCGCCCGGACAAGCCCGGAGACGGTGAGCTAACCAAGACAGATCTACAGTTAGCTAACCCAAACTGGTCGAAAACTGACTTGTGAGCGCCTAGGCTCGTTGAGCTTCGCTGGGGCCAGCCCCGGGTCAGCGCCTGTTTTCTGTTTGCACAAGCGAGCGGTCGATGTTCAACCTCAGCGCGCGTTAGTCCAGTGTAGAGCAGTTGTCCCAACTGCTTCCGTCAAAACAACATGCGCTCACTCAATTCATGTCATGCGTGGTTGCGCCTTGCTGCCAATCGTTGATCTCATTTGAGGCAAAATCGGTTGAACGATGGATATCGACTCTCCAACTTGGCAGCATCGTCGCACGATTTGATTTCCCCTCATCCCCAACCCTTCTCCCCTATGGATAAACAAAAGGCTGTAGCGGCACACACCTAGGGGAGAAGGGAGCCAGATGGAACCCTATGTTGCAGCTGGGATTTGATGAAAAGCTGTATCCGTTCATCCGGATGAACGGTTATTGCTGCCATCACTATTGGGGAAGCTTCGATGGGGGGCAGACCTTGTTTTCGGTTTTCGGCGGTGGGGAGATTCTGAAGGCACCATGTGCTAGACAGGAGCGATTGGGTTTGGTTTGGCAATAACCAGTGCCACGCAGGATTGGACGTTTTGCCTATGGATAGTGGGCTACGTCGCACCGGGGCATCGCCTTCGACTCTCTTCTAACAACTTTGGTTCGAGCTTGAGCGAGAGCGAAAATTGCCGAGTCATCGCTTGGTGGCCTGTATTGCTGCGATCGAAATTAGACAGTCGTGTATGCTGCCCCCTCACCGTCCGGATTTATTCCGGCGGGAAGATGACTGAAGGCTACCGCGGCGTCAGCTAGCAATGGAGGACGAGAGGTGGTGATGACTCGCAACTAACGGCTGATCGAGTCCGCATGCGGACTGAGGTTGGCCAGTAGGGATGTGGTGGACTCGAACAAGCTTCGTGGCACGTTGAGTCAATCGTTCGTCCACATCCTTAGTATTCTGTCCGCAGGTAGCTGTCAGTCATGCTTCCGTCGGGACAAGCCCGGAGACGGTGAGCAACTCCACGGTTCACCTGACACTGCGCTCGCCAGCGAGCCTTGGAATCTGTGGGAAGATGAGCTTCTAACTGACAAATCTTCTCCCTTCGCCCCGCTTCGGGGAGAAGGGGCGGGGATGAGGGGCTCTTCCAGACTCGCGGCTCAAGCCTCTCGTCTGCTAATTCCCATCGAAGACGTCCCGCTGGGCGCACGCATTCCCACGAAGAACCCCAAACCCTGGGAATTCGACGACTCGCTACCAGAACCCGACGAGCAAACCTGGTCAAAGATTTCGATTACAGTCCAGCGCACCGATGGCGGTTTTGTCGACGCAGAACTCTTGCGTCCCAACTCCTGGATCCAGGCCAATGGAGTCGTTGCGGGCCAGGCGCTGCCCATGCACATCGAAGAGCTGCAAGTCGAAGGCGTAGCCACAATCACGGCCATTGACGCTTGTCCAGCGTTGTCATCTGGTGAAGGCAGTGCCGTTACCGGACGCTTCGTTACTCGTCGCGTCGACGAGATTGCACGCATCGAAGTGCTCGGCGCTGGAGGACAGATTGAAGCTATTGAAGGCACCACCATTCATCCCATTTGGTCGCTCGACCGCAACGACTGGGTACCGCTCGGCGAGCTGCAAGAAGGAGAACAACTGCAAGGCCAATCAGGGCCCGCAATTGTCACTACTCACACCATTCACCGTCGCGCCACCCCCGTCTACAATATCGAAGTCCACGGCGAGCACGTGTATCAAGTGGGTGAGCTAGGACTGTTGGTGCATAATGCATGCCCTACTCAATTATCCGTTATCCGCGCGGCCACTCACGGCGCAACTGCACACACATACAAGATGAAGTCGATTGCCAACCAATTGGTCGCGGCCGGGAACACAACGGTCCGGACTAACCAGGCACTTGTATTGGCGGGGCAGAAGATCAGCAATTTACGACCTGATATCCAGTGGATCCAAGGAGGAAAAGTGGTCATAGCAGAGATTACATCTTTGAAAGGAGCGGCTGCAGATGTTTACCATCTAGCGCGCGAACAAACAATGCGGAACTTGCTTGGGAACGCATTTGGAAGTTACATCAGAATGTATGTCTAGCCGAATATCGAATATTCATAGCTCGACCACAGATGAATCCGAGACAAAAAGGAAGTTCAGTTGAGTACGCACATGCTTTGTTCTAGCACGTATTTTCGGACCGCCTGTCCGGGATTACACGCGGAGAATTTTGTAGAGCTCTGGCACCAGCTGGGCGTGTTGGGCAAGAGAGTCGGAAATGTCTACTGCGTCGAAACGGTAACGGTAAAAACTCCAGATCAAGTTCAAGTCCAACTTGGAGACGTCGATTCGTTTCGAGCTGCTCTACCGGCGGAAAATGGCTTTATCGAAGGAGGCGTAGCTGTCGACGATGATATTATCGTGTATTCGCATTGTCTAACTCCATGGAGGAAAGGCCATGCCCTTGGGCGATCGTTGTTGAATTTCTCACACGAAGCCATCAATTCAGCAAGCTGGGAGGTCGTATTGGAGTTGCTTCATCACCA
>JAGQPR010000587.1 GCA_020426625.1 Planctomycetales bacterium | reverse complement strand
TTGCAGAACGATTATGTGGAACTGAATTTCCAATTCTTGACACTAGCGCACTGCGGCTAATTTTGCAGAACGATTATGTGGAACTGAATTTCCAATTCTTGACGCTATGCATTGGGATATTGGCCGGGCCGTGCCAACAATTGGCCTTCAATTTTCAGCTAGGGGAGACAACATGTGTTTAGTTTTGAACCGCATGGCGAGCGTACTTGCGTTGGGTTGCCTTGTTCTAACCGCTTTGCCACTGGAGGCTGATGATTCTCGCCCCAACATCATCCTGGTCATGGCAGATGATCAGGGGTGGGGAGAAACGGGCTATTATGGTCATCCTGTGTTGAAGACCCCCAACCTGGATGCGATGTCACGCGCGGGAATTCGGTTTGATCGATATTATGCAGGTGCGCCGGTTTGTTCTCCGACTCGCGCTGCCGTTCTTACCGGTCGCACCAACAATCGAACTGGCGTTCAGTCGCATGGCTATGCTTTGCGGCTACAAGAAAAAACGCTTTCAGCCGCATTGCAAGCTGCAGGCTACGCTACGGGACACTTCGGCAAATGGCATCTTAATGGACTGCGCGGACCAGGGGTTCCGGTGTTGGCCGACGACGACCACAACCCAGGTATATTTGGCTTTGACCAGTGGCTGAGCGTGACGAATTTTTTTGATCGAAATCCCGTTCTGAGCCGCCAGGGCGCATTCGAAGAGTTTCAAGGCGATTCATCGGAAATCGTGGTCGCGGAGGCCCTAAAGTTCATCGAACACAACAGCAGTTCCGGTAAGCCTTCGTTCACGGTGATTTGGTACGGTACCCCGCACAGCCCATTCGTCGCCGCCGAGGAAGATATGCGGGATTTTGCCGGTCTGGATCCGGCCTCCAGAAATCATTACGGTGAATTGGTCGCCATGGATCGAAGTATCGGCCAACTTCGCAAAAGGCTGAAGGATCTTGGAATCGCCGAGAATACGCTGGTTTGGTTTACCAGTGACAATGGTGGCTTGCCGAACATCACTCCCAGTACAGTTGGCGGACTGCGTGGATTCAAAGGCAGTGTGTACGAAGGCGGATTGAGAGTTCCTGCCATCCTTGAATGGCCTGGGCGGATTCATACCTCGATGATTTGCAATGTTCCGGCATGTGCGATGGATATCTTTCCGACGTTGAGCGCAATCGTGGGCTTGCCCGATGAATGCCATCTGCATCCGCTCGACGGGATCGATTTGACCGGTGTGATCGATGGTACGCTAACGAGAAGGCCGCAACCCATCGTCTTTAACTACTCAGGCAGCACAGCTCTGACTGATAACGAATTTAAGCTGATCGAGGCAGGTCGGACTGAGAAGCACTACGAATTGTACGATTTGAGCAAGGATGCCCAGGAAGAAAACAACTTATATCTGTCCCAGCCAGACTTGGCAGATAAGATGTTAGGCATGATGCGCGATTTTCAACTGAGTTTGCAAGCCAGTATTGATGGTCGTGATTACGTCGAACAGCAAGTAAACGTTGGCGAACCAGAACCAAGGTCTTGGAGGGAGGTCGAAGGATACCGGCCCTTTTTTGAACAGTGGCGCGCGCGGCCCGAATACAAGTCATACCTGAAGGATTAATCTTGATTTGGAATATCGCTTTCCTACCGCATCTTTCGCGGAGCGAAAGGCGACTATGACACACTTTCGTAGAGCGAAAGGCGACTATGACGCACAATCGCGGAGCGAAAGGCGACTATATCGGGCACTTGGAGCTGGTGGATTTTTCCAAACGGTCCGCAGTTGATCGGGTCAGTTGCTGAGTCGCTTTTGAAAGCGCATGACGCTGAGTGACAGCACGAAGACTCCACAAGCAAACAACCCGGCCACCCAGGGAAACAGTGCCAGCAGGTCGGCACCTCGAAGTACGACGCCGCGCAAGATTTCTATGAAGTACGTAGCGGGTATGCCAAATGTCACCAGATAAATGGGCAACGGCATTTCGCTGCGGGGAAAGGCGAAGCCCGATAGTAGCACCGAAGGCAGCATGATGATAAAGGCAAACTGAACCGCCTCCAGCTGTGTCTTGGCAATCGTCGAAACTAGTAGTCCCAAACCCAGCGAGCAAACCATAAACAACATCGACAGGCAAAGCAGCAACGCAATGCTGCCACGAATTTGGACACCAAAGACGTAGATCATTACGACCAGAACGGTTAGCAGAGTCACGAATCCGACCAACGCATAGGGCAGCAGTTTTCCTAGCAATAGCCCCGTGCGTCCCACAGGAGTTACAAACAGTTGCTCTAGGGTCCCCAATTCTCGCTCGCGCACAATGGCGAAAGAAGTCAAGAACAATGTCACCAACTGTAGGATAATGCCCACCAGGCCGGGCACAAAGAAATGGGAACTGATCAAGTCCGGGTTGTAGAGTAGACGAGTCCTGACTTCGACTGGCAGAACACCTTGGCCCGTGGCGTTGCGGGCGGGAGCCAGTTGTAGGGCGTCGCCCTTGGCGGTGGCTAACTCGATTGACAGATTCAGGCCGAGCAATTGAGCGGTGCTGAGAGCTGTAGAAGCCACTTGGGCATCGCTACCATCGATCAGCACTTGCAGGTGCGTCTGTTCGCTGCGGAGGAGCTTATCGACGTAGTCTGGCGGCACGCGAATTCCAACCTTGGCTCGACCGGACGACAGGGCTTGCTGGAATTCTGATTCGCTCCACACGTGATCAACCAGGCGAAAACGTCGCGTGTTGGAAAAGGCGTCCGTCAATTCGCGAGATTGCTGCCGGCCATCCATATTGAAGACGACTGTGGGAATGTTCTCAATTTGCGTATCGATTGCGAAACCGAATATGATGGTTTGAATCACGGGCACGACGAACATGAAAAACAGCGTTGTCGGCTGACGGCGAATGTGTACAAATTCTTTGATCAAGATGGCGATCAATCCTGACCAAGTGCTGAGCCGCCTGCTGCCTGAATCGCGTATCGCTGCGCTCGGTCGATCGGCGGGCGTCTTGTCGAAATTGGCCTCAGCAATGTCAGGCTGTTCTTGTCGTGACTGGGGTTCCTCCGAGACGTCAGGAAGCATGGGTGAAATTGTTTGGGCTAGTTCGTCGCCCTCTTTAACCTGTTGTTGCGCTCGGGCGGTCAAGGTCACGAAAACATCTTCCAGCGAGGGCGGGATCTCGCGTATGTCGGCGGCGTCCGCATCAGCGCCTAAGTCGCGAAGGACGGAGTCCAGCGTACGTGAGTTCCGTATCAGAATATGAATGGTTTCACCATAAAGCGTGGCGTCAAGCACTTCGGGCACCGGCCGCAGACGTGACAGTAAGTTTGCTGGCGAGGGTACACGCAATTCGTATCGTCGCGCATTTTCGGGAGTAACTTCCGGCAGCAGCTTCAGTTGACTGGGTTTTCCTAGCACAAGCAGTCGCGAATGATAGATGTAAGCGACATCCGTACATCGCTCTGCTTCATCCATGTAGTGCGTTGTGACAAAAAGCGTGACACCATTACCAGAGAGTGCAAAGAGTAGGTCCCATAGATGCCGTCGAGCGACGGGATCGATTCCAGCGGTTGGTTCATCAAGAAACAACACGTCTGGTTCGTGAATCAGTGAGCAGGCCAGCGCCAAACGTTGTTTCCATCCTCCGGACAGCGTCGCAGCTAACTGCGATTTTCGATCCTGTAGGCCAGCCAACTGCAGGACCGCTTGCCGACGCTCAGACAATCGCTGCGGATCCAGTCGATAGATTCTGCCGTAGAAATCGATGTTTTCTTGCACAGACAAGTCGCCGTACAGGCTGAATTGCTGTGACATGTAGCCCACGCGGGGTTTGATCAGTTCTGCGTCTTGTTGCACATCCAGGTCGAGTACGCTGGCATTACCACTGCTAGGAGGAAGGATGCCCAGCAACATTCTAATGATCGTTGATTTGCCACTACCGTTGGGGCCGAGAAGGCCAAATATAGCACCTTGGTGCACCTGGAAACTTACGTCTTGTACGGCTTGTAAAGAGCCAAATGAACGCGACAGCGATTCGACCTTGATGATGGCATCACTCATTCGCGATCACCATCCCGATCCAGCCAGACATCAGCCAACATTCCCGGGCGCAATTTTCCCGAGGTATTTTCGACAGCGACTTTGATACGAAAGACTTGTTTCGCGCGATCGTCGGGAGTTTGCACGTTACTCGGAGTGAATTCTGCTCGTCGCGCGATAAACGTCAC
>JAGQPR010000586.1 GCA_020426625.1 Planctomycetales bacterium | reverse complement strand
TGGCGGGTGCATATGGATCTGGAGAACGCCTCGGTGGTGGGGCCCACAGCGCTAGAAGACCTGCTCGGTTGGTTACGTCGCGAGTTCGGGCATGGTCAACCCTGCTGTTGGTCGACTGCCATTGATGTTCTGCCGCCCAAAGAATTGCCTGCAAAATGGAAAGAAGAAGACACCATTCTCGGTGACTTTCTCAGAACGGTAGCCACATCGCGCAAAGACGGACTCAAGAACGTCAGCTTGAAACCCATCATCGAGGTCGAGACGCCAGGTACGAACATTTGGCATACCGCACTCTCATCAACGCAAACTGCGGCGCAACTGTCAACGTTGGAAAAGAGTACGTTGTTGGGCGTCGATTTGCTACGCGGACACAAGATTGATTTGGTCGCTTCAACCCGTCGCTTCGGAGGATCCGAAAAGTGAAAATCAAGGACATTCAAATTGACGGCTTTGGAGTCTGGGCCGGGCTGACCGTACATTCGATGCCGGACAGTATGACCGTATTCTACGGTCCTAATGAAGCTGGCAAGACCACGCTAATGCAGTTCTTGCGGACGATGTTCTACGGCTTCACGCCAGATCGCAAGCTGCGTTACCTGCCACCCGTCAATGGCGGTAAGCCAGGCGGAGCGATTCGTGTGACTGGGCCAGGCGGGGGCTATGAAATCACGCGGCGAGCTCAGCTAGATCAGGGTGCCTCAACCGGTCAATTGACGGTAACTGGGTCGGACGGGCTGGCACAGGGGCAACATCGATTGGCCATGCTACTTGGACAGGTCGACGAATCGATATTCACCAATGTATTCGCCATCGGTCTTCGCGAACTGCAGGAACTGAGCACACTTGACGATACTGCGGCCGCTGACGAACTGTACAAGTTGTCCAGTGGATTGGATCGGGTCTCCCTGGTGGACGTAACCCGACAGCTGCGTATCGCCAGGCAGCAAATCGTCGGGCCAACTCCAGATCAAGGGCAGATGCAGCACTTGATGCTGCAACGGGAGAAGTTGAAAGACGAGATCGAACATCTAATTGGGCACGGCCGACGTTGGAACGAACTCGCTTCGCTCCGCAACACGCAGAATGCTGAACTGGACGAATTGAAACAGCGCATCGCGCAATGGGAAGTCGAATCCAGAACATTCGAGGTGGCGTTGCAGGTTCGTCCAAATTGGCAGAAACGTGCCGAATTGCAAGCCGCGATCCTCGCGCTTGGTGCCAGGACCGACCTGCCAGAGAATGTTGGCGGCAAACTTTCGGAAATCTCTACACAAATCGCTGAACGCGAGGAACGCATTGGAGAAATCAAAGACAAACGCCGCGCCTTGCGCGAACAGGCGCGACGTCTGCCGTTGCGGAGTGGTATCCTGGAACTGGCTGCCAAGATTGAGGCAGCTGCCGAACAGGCACCATGGATTAACTCGATTCAAAAGAACATCCAGCGCTTGGAGGGCCAAATTGGGCAAACTCGCGAGCAGCTCTGTGAGGATGCAACTCGACTGGGTATTGGCGAGGAAGATCAGCAAGCGCTGCTGGACGACCGGCGCATGGTGAAGATGCCGGACCTTTCACGGCAAGCGATCAACCAGTTGGCCGAACCCGCCAGCGAAGTGCGGCTGTGGTCGAATCGTCTGAAGCAGGCCAAAGCGCAGGGTGAAACCGATAAAAAGGAAGCAGATCGGCTGGAGAAAGAACTGTCCAACGCCATGTCCACTCGCGAGCAAAAGGACATTTCGGCAGCGATCGCACAAAGCGGCGACATGCTGGGACTGTTGAGAAAGCGACTGGCCGTTCAAGAAGCCTTGGACCGACAGCTGGCGCGGCGGAAGACTCTTGACGAAGAAGCGGTCGATCTGACAGTAGAAGAGGCTCTGCCTGTCGAGCGCTCGTTGCTCATGGCGGTTTTCTTCATCGGCGGAATGTTCCTCTTTTGCTGGGGACTGGCCAACATGTCAACGCTGTTCGGAACTAATTCGGAATCGGAAAAGACCACCGGTCTGTTGATGATTGTATTCGGGCTCTGCCTGCTGTTCTTCGGCTTTATGTGGAGTAGCGTACTGAACCGAGGTACGGTTTCAGAATTGGAAGAAGTCGAGGACCAAATTGACGCTCTCCGCAAAGAGATTCGCAAAACTCAAGACGAATCCGATGAATTGCAGCGTCGCTTGCCACCTCATAACGGCACCATCGAAGCTCGCATCCGGGAAACGGAAGCAGAGTTAGAATCGCTGGAAAGTCTGCTGCCGACGCAGCACAATTATCAAGCAGCCCTGGGAAGATACAAGGCCATGCGCAAGCGCGCCAGCCAGGCGAGCGAAGCGCTCGAGGCCGCAAAACGGCAATGGCAGCGGACGCTAGCACAACTTGGGCTGTCGGAAACACTTTCACCCAAGAGTATCCGCATCATGGCGGAGGGCTACGATTCGCTGCTGCAAACTCGCCGACGTTTGCAAAGTCTCGAAGAGGAACTGGAGACGAGGCAGTTGGAATTGGGGGCACTGACGCAACGCATTGATTCATTGGCCAAGCAGGTTTTTGCAGCCAAATTAGCCAGCGATGTGGCAGCCGGTGAGGGCAGCGCTGAGGATTTGGAGGATGAATTTGACGAACGCTCCAGTGACTTCGAAAAACGGCGCGCGGTTCGTATGCCGGCTGGTACGGACGATCTGAAAACGGTGCGGGCTGATAGCGAAATGGCCAATGTGGCGCTTTCGCAGCTGACGAAGTTGACCTCACTGATCAGTTCCCAGGAACAGTTCATCCATCAGAAACGTAGCCTGAAGGAACAGGATCAGCAGCTGGCCAAGCAATTCGCCTCAATCCAAAAGAGCATTGACAAACTGCACCGATCGCACAGTGCCATCTTGGCGGAAAATGGTTGTGAGTCAGAGGAACATTTTATCGAGCTGCTCGAGATCAAGGCCAAACACTCTGCCTTGGAAAAGCAGCTAGCAGAATACGGTGACCGAATCCAAGCTGTCATCAGCGGCAGCGTTCCCTATGAACTGATCGAGCGTCTACTCGATGGACCAGGTGCCCACGAAATCGAGAAACGTTGGGAACAAATCGGCCTGCGGACCCAGCAAGCGGAGGGCCGCGTAGCTCAGTTGCATGAGCGTCAAGGCGAACTGTCCCAGGAGATGAAATCCTTGGCTGCCAACTCACGCCTGGCCGAAGCGAAACTCGAATTGGCCTGCATTGAGAACCAGTTGAAGGCCTGCGGAGATCATTGGCAAACATTAGCAGTAACCACGGGACTACTAGAACGCGTTTGTGAGGTCTACGAAAACGAACGACAACCGGAAACGCTGCGTGAGGCATCGGCGTTCCTCAGCCAACTGACCGAGGGCAAATACGTCAGGATCTGGACTCCCCTAGGAAAAAACCAATTGCGAATCGACAACTCCAAGGGGCAAGCCCTGCCGTTGGAAGTGCTTTCGCGAGGAACTCGCGAAGCTGTGTTCATTGCCTTGCGACTCTCTCTGGCCGCCGCCTACGCCCGACGCGGTGTGACCATTCCCATCGTACTGGACGACGTGCTTGTGAATTTTGACTCGATCCGAGCTGAGTCAGCGGCAAAGGTGCTGCGAGATTTTTCTTCTCTAGGGCATCAAGTGATTATGTTCACCTGCCACGAGCATATCATGCGGATCTTTTATGGGATCGACGTTCAGGTTCGGGTGCTCCCACCGCAGGGACATCCCGGTGAGGCGGAAATATGCAACTTGGAACCACAGTTCGAACGGCATGCGCTACCCGCATTGGAAACCGTCGAGACAACCTTCGATATGCCTGTCGAGTTTCCGGAGCCTGAACTGCAACTGCCAGATGAACCCGAGCCAGAGCCAGAGCCAGAACTCGCGGAGCCTCAGCAGCAAGACGTTCTCGCGTTGCTTGAGGACTACGTCGAAAATGAAGCGGAAACGATGATGGAGGAAGCCTTGGAGAAACCTGTCGTGCAATTGGATCTGCCGACCCTACCGCCAAAGAAGGTAGTTCAAATCAGTCAACCCAAAGCCAAGCCAAGTTCTTCGGTCAAACGGGTTGTCGTCGTAGAGCAAGAACCAGAAATCGATTGGCTGTGGTACGAGAGAAATCCTGAGTCCATCGAGTGGGGCTGGGTTGAGTCCGAGGATCGCGTCGACGAGAAAACTCCTCCACCAGATCTCTGGTTCAACCGTGCCAAGTCGACTTTGTAGCTATAGTTGC
>JAGQPR010000585.1 GCA_020426625.1 Planctomycetales bacterium | reverse complement strand
CCGATGATGCGTTCGTCGCTCGCGTATGGGACAGCCGCGACGGAAAGCCGGTGAGTGCAGAGATGGTTCACACAGCCAGCGTTGAGGCCGCCTCCTTCAGTCCTGACGGACACTGGGTGCTGACGCGAAGCGCCGACCACGTCATCCGCTTGTGGGATGCGCGAACAGGCGATCCTGTCAGGTCAAAAAACCTGGAGAAAAGCAACTTTGCCCAGATCAGCCCCGATGGGCGACTGCTTGCCAGCGCGGGCGACGACAATGTCCTACGCGTGACGGAGATTTCTCAGGGAAAGCTGCTCACGCAATTCGAGCTGGACCAAGACATCAATGCCGCCGCATTCAGCCCCGATAGCCGGTGGATTGCCACGGCTGGCGGCGACCTCCCCTTTGAGCCCGGAACGGCCCAGATCTGGGATATTCAGACGGGCAAGCAGGTCACAAAACACATGCTTCACGACGAATGGGTAAAGTCCTTAGAGTTCAGCCCGGATGCGCGCATCCTGTTGACCCAAAGTGGCAGCCGAACGGCTCACCTCTGGGACACCCACACCGGGGCTGAAATCGGCAAGCCCATGCGGCACGAACTGGGCATCGAGTTCGTACGTTTCAGCCCAGATGGCAAATGGGTTTTGACATCAGGGTCAGATCGGATCGGCGAAGACATCCGTCTTTGGGATGCCCGGACGGGAACGGGCCTGGCGGGCCCAATCGTCTTCGACGATAGCGTGGAAGACGCGCAGTTCAGCGCCGACGGCCAGCGCCTGGCAGTCTCCGGTTGGGACGGAACCGCCCGCGTCTTGTCCACCCGGACTGATCTCGGCGCTGATCCTGCCCAGCTTTCGCGGGCAGTGCGCGCCTTGTCCGGTGTAGAGATCGACACCGACGGACAATTACACGAACTGTCCTCTGACGAACGCGCGCAGGCACGCAACGAGCTTCGGGCCTCCGCCACCGGCCGTACGCCGTTCGATCTGGCGGTTCGCTGGTACTTTGCAGACCCGGCGACAAGAACGATTGCGCCGCTCGCCGACCAGTCAGTGCCAGCGTTTATTGATAGCGCCATCGACTCCGCGCTTTCCATGGACAATGACGACGAGGATCACCCCCGTCGAGCGCGAGATTGGCTCGACGATGCCTATCGAGTCGATCCCGGCCACCCATTGATCCTGCTGGCTCTGGCAGTGTTCGAGGAGCACCCGGAAACGGTGCGCCTCTGGCGAGAACTCACGCTCCAACGAGTTGCCACCGATTCACGACTGGCCTCCTGGACGGCAGAGATTCTGCAAAGTGCTAGCGACGTGGAAAACGCACACCGAGCGGCGGAATTTGCTCGCAGGCTCGATTCCCAAGGCGCTCCAGTCGAAGATACACATTGAGAGAACGGATCTTCGTTTTCTCCCCGCCTGAGCAAGGCCAATCGTTACGTTCGGCGCCTCTGAGCCTCTCGGAAAGCAGAAATTCCCATCACTGTCCGTCAACCTCCAAGAGGGGGCGGCCGCGGGATCCGGTTGCGCTTCCCCTCAATCAGGGATTTCCTGCCGTGGCGCAGAAAAATGGCCCGTGGAGACATCCCACGGAGTACTCTGCTAGAGTGGCGTTTGGCGCCGCTACCTTCAGTAGCTACAGGACACATTCGCAACAACCCGTCGCCAAGGAGAACACAATGAAGTCAGGCATACCGATGCTAAGGCCAGGAGCAGGTCGACGGGGCGCCGAGTGGGCAAGATGCTGACGGGGAGTGAAGCCGACAGAAGCTATTGAAGAGCTCCACGAACTTGTGCGTTACACATGCACTAACAAGGCCACACAAAATTCTTGGAGATTCACTTATGAAACGCATTGTTTGTATTGGATTGATGGGTTTCGTCAATCCGTTATTTGCGGCAGAAATCGTGTCATGCGTAGCAAGCGAACCATATACCACTAAAAACGGCGGCGCTGAAAGCTTTACGCTCTCGATGACAGAAGACCCGTCAGAAATAGCAAGTCAAATGGCAAGGACCTTTGGTTTTAAACCAAATCAAATGTTCGAGACATGCACATCTAGCTCGAAGGACTCTTCGGGAAAGATCAAGATGCAGTTTGTAGGGTACAGACAACTTAAAAATGGGATGCTTGCACAATATTCTGCTAGTCACTACTACACCGGACAGGAGTGGCAATTCTATGCAATCACATCAGTTTATTTGGCGAAATTGACAGATGTTGAGCCTGCGCGAGAGGAAACTAGGAAAATTGGCAAAAACATGGGGGCACCTAACGATGGATGCCGAAGTTCGGCTCTCGAAGAAGGTGGCGGAATCTCTGCAATTCGAGATGGCAACAATAATATGCTTCAGCCCGAAGAAGTAGGCGTCATTCGTGGCGGATTGACCTATGTGTGTCGTTAGGATCACCGTATTGGTCATCGGCATGACCCTGGCAATGGTTGCTGACACGACGCGCGCTGAGGTAACGAGCGAGAGAGTCGCATTGTGCAATGCTTCTGGGCCAGGACCAGCTTGCCTAGGATCTGCAACAACCTTCATTCGAAGAGACGATTCGACAGCAACGTTGCACTCGACCTTTAGAGTTTCGCACTACGATGCTACGTCTATAACTTTCGCTATTTCATTCACAAACAATAGCAAGTGCGACAGTGTCTTGGTAAACGGTACTTTTGTTATCGGCGATATCGGGTCCAAGAGATCTGATCGTGATAGACCAGTCGGAGTCATTGAGTGGGGAAATGTTCAGATTCCAGCCAGAGGAACCGTTGATGGCAAACGACATATTGATGGCTTGGGAGATATTGAAACGGGAAAAATGCTCTACGCCGACTACATTATTTCTGCCACGAGCTGTGAATAGTTGTTACTTGCTGCCAACACCAGAACGTGACACGCGAAAGACGTCCAATTGGGGTGATCACCGGTTGAACCGTTAAGATTGGCTATGAAAGAATCCATGCTTATTCGCCATCGAGATAGGGATGCTCTGGTAAATCAATCAATCGACTGCGTTTGAACATCGTGCGATGGGTTTACGGGTTTCGGGATCAAGATGCGATTGCGCTTTTCCGACAGTTTCGCAATCTCGTGGCAAATCCTCGCGGATCTTGGCGGGTCTCGAAGTAGGCCACCGTGCTCGAGATTTTGGGGCGAGGGACTCACCGAGGATCGGGATTGGGCTGCATGTGGCATTGCGAACGAAGCGGCTCAGAGTTCATGTGTGAAGCTCGCTTTTTCTGCGACGCGAGCAAGCCGCTGAGCAAATCCGATCGTGCGCTCTCGGCCACCGGATTTGCCCGCCTGCCGACCAAACTGAACCCCTGCAAAGCCGCCAAGCGCGATGGCTACCGGCAAATGCGGGAGGTGTGCGAGTCGCTCGACAGTGTTCTGGAGGATCTCAATGCGGAATCCTGCACCTGCAAACCGCTGACATTTCGCCCCTCTGGCGAGCCCGCTGCCGAATGTGAGATCGCCGTGACGGCTCTTTGCAACCGGACAGACTGAAGCGACGAACGAGCGTGAAACGGTGCAAGCCGATCATCCCAGACCGGCAATAAATCCCCTCCCTGTCCGTCACCTCCTCTGCATTGCGGCGAGTTCTTCCACTCCGCCCTTGATGCAGGTTCGGTTTGCTGTGGAATCGGCCGTGCCGGTGCAAACGCAATCCGCTTTCAGGAAAGTACTTCCAGGAGTTGGCCATGAATGAGATGAAAAAAGTCGGACTAGCGGTGGCCTTGTCGATCTCGATGTCCAGCCTATCCGGTTGTGCCGCGATGATGACCGGGATGGAGTTTCTCGCCGAGATTGGCGAGTGCGCCGCAGGGGTGGATTGCGTGCAGGATCGCGGCGGCTTCGACGGTGTTCAGTCTGACGATGGCATGTCCGCCATTGCTGCGGGCACACGCCCCATGCCGTCGTATGCGTCCGGGTCGGATTCCTCGACAAAATCAAGCAGCAAGAAGCCCTGCAAAGGCGCTGCGTGCAAATGCCCACGAACGGCCAAGGCCTGTCAGTGATTCCCGCGGCAACGCCTCGAAAACTTCTGCATATGCCGGAGATTGCCATGCATTCCACGATAAGAAGTTGTCAACCGACTCGAGTAGCTTCATGTTGCCTATCTGGCCTGTTGACATTGACCTTGGCTTGCCAGGCGCGGGCAGAATGTCCCGAGCCGGGTTCGCCCGCTCTGTCCCGCCAGGGGTTGGAATTCATCACCCTGGCGAC
>JAGQPR010000584.1 GCA_020426625.1 Planctomycetales bacterium | reverse complement strand
ATTCGTTCAAAGGTCAGCCATTTCGCGGGTGTCGTGCCGGTCTGCTCTCGAAAACGTCGCGCGAACGTCCGGCTACTCATGCTGGTCCGCTCTGCCATGGATTCCACGGAGTGTTCTGCCGTCAGATGAGCCTGCAGCCATTGTAGTAGCGAGGTGAGACGCGTGTCTTCGCACTTTGTCACGGGGCGATCGATAAACTGCGCCTGGCCGCCGTCGCGGTGAGGAGGAACCACCAAACGGCGAGCCACTTGATTGGCAATCTCCGCGCCAAAGTCGCGGCGGACCAAATGTAGGCACAGATCGATCCCCGCCGCGCTCCCGGCAGCCGTCAGAATGCTTCCGCCGTCGATGTACAGAACCTTGGGGTCAACCTGAGTGTCAGGATAGTCACGTTGAAGACGTTCAGCATAGCGCCAGTGGGTAGTCGCCGCTCGGCCGTCCAATAATCCAGCTGCCGCTAGCACAAACGCCCCGGAACACAACGACATGACTCTGGCACCTCGATCATGGGCGCGGCGAAGTGCCCGAAGCAGCCGCTCGGGAGGACGTTCGTCGATGTTTCGCCAGCCGGGGATGATGATCGTCCCGGCGCGATCGAGCGTTTTGAGTCCCCTATCGATTTGCAGCGAGATGCCAGCCAACGTTCCGACGGGGCCAGATTCCGCAGTGCAGGTTGCAAAACGGTACCACGGATTGATATCGGGGCGCGGTAGTCCGAAAACTTCCACGGCGATTCCGAATTCGAAAAAGGACAGTCGATCATAGGCGACTGCCACCACGTTGAGGTTCTTCGGCGACATGGCAGTATTTTATCCTAAGTTGTCATTTCTGCCACTCGATTCCTTTAAGCTTTTTCATGAAACTGTACGCAACCATTCCTCTTCCACTTTCAGGAGTCGACACAAGATGCGCATCAAGTCACAGGTAACGGTCACACCAGCAGCCACTTCGGAAGCAGCGCTGGCTCATTTTCATGCACGCTTGTCGTTCGAAACCGATTGCTGGGACGTCCAGCATTCTATCGACAACGACGTTGCGAACTTCGTACTGCTGGATGTGCGATCCGAGAGTTTGTTCAATGCGGGGCACCTCCCGATGGCCATTCATTTGCCTCATGCACAGATTCGCACTGAGACACTTCCCCCACTTCCAGTTGATGGAATTTACGTCGTGTACTGTGCAGGTCCGCACTGCAATGGAGCCAACAAAGCGGCCATCAAAGTCGCACAACTAGGCTTGCCAGTCAAAGAAATGATCGGCGGCATCGAAGGCTGGAAAGACGAAGGTTTTCAACTTGTTACCGAAGAGCCGAGTGTTTAACGAGGTTGGGCGGGACTTTCGGGAGAATAACGTTGAAACTGCGAGTTCCGACTGTTGTCAGAAGTCACGTCTTGTGGTGTGTCGCTACAAACAGAGTCTCGACACAATTTCGATACTTCACTCGATTTTCCGAGAGTCTTGACGACTTTCGCTACTTCTTTTCAAGCTGGAATTGGTCCAGATCAGGCGCATCGCTGACGCACCACCCTATTCGGCACAGAATCGTTGCTTTGAATACTAACAAAAAGAAAATTGAGAACTCCTATGACACAACCCAATGATTTTGCGTGGCTTGATCGTGCAAGTCGCTGCGTGGCGCATGGGCATGATCCAGCATTGGGGTTGGTGCAACCAATCTACACCTCAACTTCGTACCACTACCTGGACGAAGCGGCTCAGCCTTACCCGCGTTACTTTAGCACGCCCAACCAGGAATCTGTCGCTAGAAAGATCGCTTCGATCGAGAACGCGGAGGCGGCAGTGCTGTTCAATTCAGGTATGGCGGCAATCAGCACTTGTGTGTTGTCATTGGTTAAGCCTGGCGATCATATTCTGTTGTTGCGAGGCCTTTATGGGGGAACGCATTCGTTTCTGGTCAGCGAATTGACGAAATGGGGAATCGACTTTGACTTTGCCGCAGACGTGGACGAATTCAGCGTGAAGTGTCGTCCCAATACCGTGCTGGCGTACATCGAATCGCCGACCAACCCGTGCCTGGACATACTGGACTTGCGAGCCATGGCGCAGTTCGCTCGTGGTGCCGGAATACTGACGATTATCGACAATACGTTCGCCTCTCCGATCAATCAGAATCCTATCGACTTTGGTATCGATCTGGTGGTCCATAGTGGAACAAAGTACTTGGGTGGCCACAGCGATCTCACTTGTGGCGCGGTCGTTGGCAGCGAGAGGTTGATCGAGCGTGTCGTTTCACAGGCACGAAAATATGGTGGTGCATTGAATCCTCAGGATTGCCATTTGCTGGAGCGAAGCATCAAGACGCTGGATGTGCGTGTAACGCGACAGAATGACAACGCAATGGCGGTAGCTGCGTTTCTTCAATCGCATCTGGCGGTCAAGAGGATTTCTTATCCTGGCCTTAACTCGCATCCAGGGCACTTGCTGGCCAAAGCCCAGATGCGAGGTTGCGGAGGAATGCTGGCGTTCGAACTGAGTTCGGAATCTCCGGTCCGAGATTTTCTCACGAAACTGAAACTCATCACACCTGCGATGAGCTTAGGAGGCGTGGAATCGATCATCACCATTCCTGCGTTGACTTCGCACAAGCATGTGTGCGAAGAGGACCGCTTGCATAGTGGTGTGACTCCCAACCTAATGCGGCTATCGATTGGAATCGAAAGCCCGCGTGACTTGATTGCGGATCTTACGCAGGCCATTGAAAGCTGTGCGCAGGGATCCAAGTCGAGGGCTCAACATGAAAGTTAACATTGTTGATTCGTTTACCGATGTGCCTTTTAAGGGAAATCCGGCCGGCGTTTGTCAAGTGGACACAGAGCTTGCCGATCAAGCTATGTTGTTGATCGCGCAGGAGCTGGGACTTTCCGAGACTGCGTTTGTCCGACCAATTGGTGACGCCGAGTATTCGATCCGCTACTTTTCTCCCAAAATGGAGATTCCGTTGTGCGGACATGCAACACTGGCAGCGGCCAAGGTCGTTTTCTCGGATACGGCTCTGTGCGAAATCTGCATTGTGACTCGACAGCAGTTGCGCCTGCAGGTTTCTCGGCAGGGCGATGGGATTCGCATGAAATTCCCCGTCTATCAAACTCAGCCCACACAAGCACCGCCGCAGTTGCTGGCCGCGTTGGGGTTGGAGCGAATTCTTGCGTCGGTGTTCAATACCGAAACAAAAATCCTGATGCTGGAGATTGAATCAACAGAACTGCTGGCGGGGCTCCAACCCGACTTCGCTGCGCTATACAAATCACACAATGCGATCAACGGTGTGCTGGTGACGGCCGCCTCAAGCGATGGTCGATACGATTTTCATTCGCGATACTTCTGGCCATGGAGTGGTACCAACGAAGATCCAGTCACCGGCGGCACGCACACCTTCCTTGCGCCCTACTGGGCGCAGAAACTCGGCAAGTCGAAGCTGAATTCCTTGCAAGTGTCTGCACGCTCTGGATTTATGGAAGTCGAATTGCTGAACGACCAATGGCTAGCTATCACCGGTCAAGCGGTGATCGTTCTGTCTGGCCAGCTTCATTGTGAAATTGTCTGATCTCTTGGCACTCCACTACACCTTTTCTATCGAAAGACTGGCTATGAGCCACATAGAAATCGCATTACAACTTGAATCGGCTGTGCAAGCTGCTCGGTCGTGGTTGTTCGATCTTGACGAGGCTGCAGTTCGCCATCGGCCGCAAGCGGATGGTTGGTCGATCGCGGAGGTGATTGGACACTTGATCGATTCCGCCTGCAACAATCATCAACGCTTCATTCGCGCCCAAGATGATGGCGACCTCGTTTTCCCAAAGTATGAACAGCGCGCGTGGGTCGAGCGAGCTGGCTACGCGAACGCCGACTGGCAAGCGTTGGTTGAACTTTGGTACCTGTACAATATGCAACTGGCCAGAATCATACGCCTCATCGGATCGCAACAACTGAAAACAACATGCACCATCGGAGAGGATCGCCCCTGCACGCTTGAGTTCCTAGTGACCGACTACCTTGATCACCTAAACCACCATCTGGCGAAAATTCACGAACGTTTGGCTGCCTAGTGCTTCGCTGAACTTTTCGGCGTCCTCATAAATGAAGCCTCTGCAGCTATTTCAACGCCGGCAATAAGCATTCAAGGCCGGTAAGTGTTCAAACCTCCGACTTGAATGCGCCGCGATAGGTTGAAGGGGTGGTATGCAGGTGTCGTGCGAAGTGCTTGCGCAAGTTGG
>JAGQPR010000583.1 GCA_020426625.1 Planctomycetales bacterium | reverse complement strand
AAATTCAGCTCCACATAATCCTTCCGCAAAATTAGCCGCTGTGCGCTAGCTAGCACGCGGTTTTCTTGACGGAACCGCACGTTAGTGCGCTAGAGGCTGATGTGGTATAGGAATTACTATTTGTGACACTAGCTGCCCGCGCCTACCTGCCCGCGCCTACCTGCCCGCGCCTAGCTGCTTGCGCCAGCCTGCCTGCTTGGGGGCTGGCGATTTGCACTTGCAACCGCTGCATTTGCGGGCGTCGCTTTGTTGGTGGGTGTTGCTTTGGTGGCGGGTGTGGCGGCCGATTCCACGACGCTTGTAAGCGACTTTAGCGCCGCCAGCCCCGATTTCCAGTCAGCAGCTTCTCGCGACGGCTGGGTCAAGAAACTGTCGATTTGTGGTTTGAGAGCAATTGCCCGATCGATCCGCAAGTGCGATCCACGTTGGTAGGCACCAATCGAGATCAGGTCCTCGTTTTCTTGGTAGATGGCCAACAAGTTGCGTAGCTCTGCAGCACTGTGCATGTGTTCTGGCGTGGCCAAGTGAGATTGCAAACGGCTCAAGCTCTGCAGAATATCGAGCGCCGGATATCGACCCTGTTGAGCTATTTTTCGAGACAGCACAAAGTGGCCGTCCAGCAATCCTCGCAGCGTGTCGCTAATGGGCTCATTGGTATCGTCGCCTTCGACCAGCACCGTGTAGATACCTGTGATCGAACCCTTTGGGCTGGTCCCCGACCGCTCGACCAGTCTCGGCAACATGGAAAACACGCTGGGGGGATAGCCACGCGTCGTGGGTGCTTCACCTGAGGCCAAACCCAATTCGCGTTGTGCCATGGCAAAACGTGTCACCGAATCCATCAACAACAACACCTGCTTGCCCTGATCACGAAAGTACTCAGCCAGCGCTGTTGCAGTCATAGCCGCTTGCACTCGGCGAAGCGCGGGCTGGTCGCTGGTAGCAACCACCGTAACGCATTTCTGGCGAGTCTTTGCATCGAGTTCTCGTTGCAAATATTCTTGGACTTCGCGACCTCGCTCGCCAACTAGGCCGATCACCACCACATCTGCATCGGTGCCGCGAGCCATCATCCCCAGCAAGGTACTTTTGCCCACGCCAGAACCAGCAAAGATACCGATACGCTGACCGCGTCCCAAAGTCAGCATCGTATCAATCGCCCGCACGCCGGTGGCCAATACTTTTTCGATGGGTGGCCGCTTCATGGCCGTAATTGGCTCGGCGTCCAAAGGAATGCGCGCTTGCATCTGCAGTTCAGGTCCGTCGTCAATTGGGTGTCCCGCAGCGTCGACTACGCGCCCCAACATCTCCGGTCCAACTCCGACCGTAGCGGTTGCGTCGCGAAAGATCACTTTGTCCCCTGGGGCAATGCCATCGCTACCATCGAGCGGCGCCAATATCGTGGCTGTACCTGTAAAGCCAACCACTTCCGCTGCCAGGGCCGAGCGTCCGCGGCGATCGATCAGGCAGACAGAGCCCATCGGTACCGGCAAGGAGACCGCTTCGACAACGTTCCGACCAACCGACCAAATTGACCCCTCTATATGACTGGGAATTGCGCGCTGAAGCGCCGCGAGGTTTCTCGTAAGGTCAACTGGTTCTGGAAAATGCAACTGCATTGGAAGCAATACTTTCGCGGAACTGTTATCTGAGCTGCTCAACAAGCCGTTGAATCTGTGAATCCAATTGTTGGTCGATCAGACCATACTGATTGCGTACTACGCAACCACCAGCCTTGATTTCTGGATCCGGTAGCAACTCGGCATTGGCTGCCTGAGGAATTTTCTTGACCAACTGCTGCAAGTAACGACCGGCGGTCGCAAAATCGTCGGGATTGATCAATATCCTAATTTCACGGGCATCGCGCATGGCCACCAAGGCTTCCTCAAGCCAAACGCGTAACAGCTCTTCATGATCTTGCATCTCGCGCCGCACGACTTTTTCAGCGATCCGCCCTGCCAGGCTAACCGTCTGCGCACGCCAATTCGCCAACCAAGCCAAATTGTTTTCAGCGATTTGAGATAACCAGTTTTCACAAGCGGCGACCGCTGTCTTACAGCGAGCATCGCTCAACTGTCGAGCAGCTGATTCCACTCGCTGTTCAAACTCGCGTTCTGCCTCCAATCTGCCTTGTTCCTTCGCAGCAGCATGTAGTTTTTCCGCCTCGACTTGGGCTTCCGCCAAGATTTGATCCGCTTGACGCCGTACGTCCTGAAGATAAGTACGAGCTCGGGATTGCACGTCTTCGACGTTGAATGCTACCGGTTGCGGAGCTCCAGTGCCCTGTGCCAAATCATGTTTCTTGATTACTGCTGCCATTTTCGTCGATCGTGTCTTCCTGGAATTCGTTACGCTGCCGCGCGGATTGTTGAATGGTCCTGCTGCCGTGCGTCCAGGTTATCTACCAATTGCAGGATCCGTTGCTGAGCCGCGTCTACATCCGGCAAGTGAATCTCGCCAAGGCTTTGCAGTGTCTTTCTCAGCGCGGCTGCATCCTTGGGTACTAACAAAGCATCAAACCGCAACATGAATTGCGGAGTGGCACCGGCCAGAGCAAGCAGCACAGTTCGCGAACCGGCTCGACTTAGGACGCTCGCCAACTGAGAAGGTGTCAGCTGTAGGATCCGCTCAAATTCGATCGACTGCGAGGGAGCCATTGCTTGGCTCGTCCGGGGAAAAGGCAGCGTGACCCTTGCAGAATTCTTTTCTTCTATGGGCGAGCTAGCTCCTGTTTCCAGGATGTATTGCTTATGCGCAGTTGTGGCCGAGATTGACGCTTCATCAATGGCACTGGCTTCAGAGCTGCGGTGGTAGAGCGTCTTGTCCTGCTCAGTGGGCTCCATGTTGGCAGATGCAGGCGAACGTCCACGATCCGACAAAATGTCCTCTTGCGCGCCCAAACCGGCGGTCGTCCCTGGTGGTTCCGCCGATTTGCCAGACGAAGTTGACGCTTGCTTGGGCGGCTGTTTGTCGGGAAATACGACCGCTTGCCATCGGTCTCGCAGCGCCAACGGTGCCGCCGCCAACAGTGCGCTGAGGCGTCGCTGGTTCTCTTCCTCACCCGCCAAAGTTCGTTGATACTCGATCAACCGATCCGACAAGTATTCATCGATCGACGCCAATGCGTCTGCATCGACAGCCTCGAGATTGGCTAGCCTGGTCAGCACAGCCTCATTGGTATCATTGGGCAATTCCAATAGAACTTGAACGGCGACCTCAGGTTGCAGCTGGCTAATGACCACGGCGATGACCGGTGGTCTTTCCGTACTCAAGAATCGAACCAAGGCTCCCACACTCAGTTTGTTCCATGGTACCCGTTCGTCAAACTCACCACTGGAAGGTAGCGTCTTGAAAGCAGACAGACGATTTGGCGGTGCATTTGATTGTTCTTCGCCAAAAGGCGAATCGAATCGGCCTGCGGTCCGATTCGTCCAACCCTCAGCCGGATATGCGGAAGAGGATGACACGCCAGCCGCTGTCGACATCGTTGTATATGGTGTTTCCGCCGCGCGTTGGACTGCATTCGCGTGGGCTGACGGATTCGCCCCGCTCAACGCTGCCCCCATGCTGGCCCCCCCAGGAGCAACGGCGCCGTTGTTCCCGCGGCCGTGTTGGGCCACGCTGGGCTGGGACAAAGTCGATTGGGACATACTGGGCTGGGAAGCCGATCTTTGGAATTCAGCGAGTACAGCCTGCCGCTCCTCGGCGGAGATGGGTCCCAGTTGCTGAGATAAGCCGCGAACTTTCTTGGCCGTTTCGGTAGGTAGATGCAGCAGCAGCTGTTGTGCGGTTTTGGAGTCCACGCTGGCAAGCAGGATCGCAATCTGGCGAAGCCGATTTTGGGTTGGCGCCGGGCGCGCTGATGATGAAACTGGCGACGACATGCGGGTTACGGCTAGGCAAGTGGAATGATCAACGTAGAGGAGATCAACAACAGAGGGAATCGAGAGGCAATTCCGCCATCTGTCGAAACTTGAATTATTCTTAGCCTTTTTGAACAAATGCTGTCGAGGTCGATCCCAGAAAATCAGCCACCGTTTGGTACGCGATGCCTAAACTGCAGCAACAAAAAAACGCAACTTCAGCAAGTGAAGTTGCGTTTCAATAATAGCATTTCAGAGACACTTCTCGCTAATCGACACCAATTCAACTTACTCTCCCTTGGAGACTGCTGAAATAGTCGTCTTGTTTTTGTTTGATGCGTAGAATGTGATGGGGCTGGTAAACCAGTGAAG
>JAGQPR010000582.1 GCA_020426625.1 Planctomycetales bacterium | reverse complement strand
AGCTTAGTTCTTCCAGAGATTGCATCGTCATAGTTCAACGATTGATTCCATCACTTTACAATCGCACTTTAGTGGTTTTGCTTTTGCGTGCGGACGACAGGCAGGATGCCTATCCCACGAACCGGCTGTGATCTGCACGAATCGATCTTGCACACCAACTCTGTGTCGCAGCATCCTAACCAGAACGTACGTGGCACCTTGCTATCCCAGGGGGCAAGTATATGCGTGGCACCTTCTATACACCTTCTATACTTTGCAACTTCTATACTTTCACTCCTAACTGCCTTGCTACTTGCCGCAGGCCGGGAATAAAGTAACGATGAGATTGCTTAACTTCAGCCTTCAAGCCAGCAGCGCGAGAGCGACCAGCAAGTGTCTAGTATATCCATGGCAGCTTGCGAATTTGCGCACCTTGCCAATTCCCAATCGTTATTCAAAACCTGACAATTCGACGCTTATTGCCTTCGTTGAGAGCAGCCCAGATATCACCGCGGAACGCCCGTCTTCTAACACTCCGATTTTGGTCAGTTCAACTATGAACTCATAGTAGGAATTCTCCCGATTGCCATAAGAGTCTGTCATAATTATCAGACCCGACGGGCGGCATTTGTGTAAATCCAATGCCTTTTTCTCTTTAACGCTCAGTTTGCGTCGTAACTTAGGCAGGGCAACATCGTGTATACTTGGCCACTCATTGAGTAAGCGCATTGCTTCAGCGACAAAACGCTCGGCAATTTGGATGTCCTTTGTTCCCACAACACTCAATTCGATCGAATTTGTGGCGAGTCTTGCAACCGACTCGAATGACACACCGTTCCATCGCAAGGTGGAACACTTATTCCTTGACGTCATATAATGTATCCCATTAGGAAAGGATCCTATGCCATAAAGCCAAGCCGATATGAAGTCCTCCACCATTTCGACTTGTTTGAGCACGCTCGTGTAATTTTGTTGGAACCAGCTGCAACTTTCCGCGTCGAAAATCGTGGTGCCATGTGTGAGAAATTCCATCGATTATTATATTTTGCCCTTCTTGGGTCCAATGACCTGGTAGTTTACCTCCGTTACGATTTCTAAGCCAATCGGTGGCTTTTCGAATATCACTATTTCGCACTACGCGTTTTTCTGTCTCGGTAAGTTCATCCCACTGTTTTCCCCCTGGAAGCGAAGTTGGAGTGATACTTACCGTACTTCTTATTACCTTTGGATCGAAATTGGCTAGGTATTGTCCAAGTTTTGGATGCCGATAGAAATCCACTTGAGACAGAAGCCCTTTGCCGTAGGAGACTACAGAAGAGAACGAGTAGGACGCTCGGTGGCCTCCACGAAAGGCTTGCAATGCATTTACGAGTGGCCTCGGAAAAGAAAAAGCACGATCTGCGATACTACCGGCAAGATCCAACGGATTGAAAGTCCCGAACGGTGTCCAGATATCGTACGCGCTGTAAAGCCCGGCACCGAGCGCAGCTAGCACCCAATCGTTGTCGAGTCGGCTGCCCCAGCTGTCCGGCAAACTGAAATCTAGCGCCCATTCGACGTCCCATTCCAAGTTGACTGCGTATGCTTGCACGAGTGCCTCGAGACCGGCTTGAATCAGGTCGCCAGGGCCCGGCATCGCGAGTTCAATCCCAACCCCAATTACGGCGCCCAAGAATCGCCCCGTTGGATCAACGCCTTGCACGGGATCTCCGTGGACGTAGGCGTATTTGTGGAAGCTCTGGGGATCTTGGGAGTTGCCGGCGAAGGGATCGAGGCGGTTGAAACGGCCAGTGGTGGCGTCGTACCAGCGAGCTCTGAGATACTGCTGTCCAATTCGGAAGTCAAAAGACTCGCCGGAATAAAGATAAGTAGTCAACGGCTGCGTGCCGTCGGTGAAGTTGAGCAGGTTACCGTAAGCGTCAAAATGGTAGAGCTGCAATAGGTTGTTCTGAATGTCGTTGGCAATGACACCCAAGGCGTCATACAACACGCGGACACTGCCGTGACCGTCGCTGCCGAAGTAAGTCGAAGTCTCCTCACCCCAGCCCTCTCCCGTGGGAGAGGGAGTATATTGAGTTTGCGAAATCTGGTCATGGCCGATGGTGTAGACGACCTTGCGAGTCGGCGTGTTGAACTGACCAGCGGCATCTTGGGCAAACTCGGTTTCCTGCAAAACTTGAGAATAACCTGTGTGATTCTGCTGGTCGGTCAAGTATTCGATGCGCCTGCTCACACCAGAATTCGTCGACTGGCTGGCGACGCGATTACCGGCTGAATCGTATTCGTAAGTGACGGTCGAAACCGAATTGCCAGCTGCCTCAACGATCGTTGTCGTGACCTGGGACATGCGGCCTTGCAAATTGTATTGATAGGTAACGGTCTGCGTCGTCTGCCCCGCCGCATCCAAAGTCATCTTGGACGTTTGCTGAGTCTGGTCGTAATCGTAACGAACAGTGGAGGCAAGTACTCCATCATGGGCCATCGTCTCAGCCGTCAGCCGATCATTGGCATCGTAGGTGTATTGCGTCGAATCGCGACCAGCGCTAGTAGTCTTGTCCTGGGCGATACGATTGCCCGTCAAGTCGTACATCCAGCTCAGTACGTAGTTGCCATTGTCCAGGTCGTTGACGGTTTCCAGGATGACGCGATCCGCCGCATCGTAATCCCAGTTGACCGTCCGCTCTGACACAACCACTTGCTGCGGTGTGATGAATTTCTCACTCACGCCCGTCCGCTTGCCATCGGTGCGGAGAGTGTAATCGAACAAGGCGCGGATTTCGTTGGCATCACGCACTCCATCGCCATCGACGTCCACCCAGTGATAGAGTTCGTCCAGCCGGTTGAGTGAATCGTAGTCGTAATCGTGGATGACTCCGTTGGGCAAATGCACCTGGTCCAGGTTCCCGACTAGGTCGTATGCGTAGTCCGTTTGTGCTGGGGTCTGCAACGTGACGCCGCTGCGATGCACGGTGCTGACTTGGCTCAGTCGTCCGAGCACATCGTATTCGTACTCAGTCAAATCGCTGTGCGCATTACCTGGAATGTAGCCGTACTCTCGAGCGCTGAAGGCCGTCGACGTCAAGCTACCGTGTTGGTCGTAGGTGTACTGGAGGATACCTTCTTCATTGGTGACGCTTGCGATCAGCCCTTCGTCGTTGTACGTCGTCATTTCGATCCGATGCTGCGTGCCATCGAAGTGATCCACCTCGGTCACTCGACTGCGATCGTCGTAGGTGAACGTGCGTGTCTCGTCCGGCGTGCCAGTCGCGTAGGAAGCAGCGTCCGCAAAGTAACGTACTTGATTCAGTCTGCCGGTAAGATCGTCGTACACATTCACTGTGTGTATGCCCTCGAACGAAACGTGCAGCTCTTGTCGCCCGCGCTGGTCGTAGGCAAAGGTCTCCGTGAAGGAGCCAGAGGGCGCATCGTCCGCGTTGCCAAAGATACCATCGGGTCCATATTCCAAGGGGAGCGTGCGTCCGGTCTGTTGACCTAGCGCGTTGTAATGTAGGCGGGTCTGGTGTCCGTTGGGATCAACGATTAGTGTTTGTTGTCCGCCCGCGTCGTAACCATATTGGTAAGTCGGACGAGAGAGAGCATTGAAATCGCTGGCATCGGCAACAGCCGGAAGCGATACTGCGACTAAACGACTGTCCAGGTCATAGGACAGCGTGCGAGTCGGAATGAGACGTTGGGTTGTCGAGTCGATGAAACTGCCGAGACCCTCTGACCATGCCAGTTGTGTTCCTACCGCAACTGGCTTGCTTTCCGCGATCACGCGTCCTAGCTGGTCGTATCGCACCTCGGCGAATGATCCGTCATCGTAGGTTGTGCGGGTCACGTTACCGCGTTGGTCGTAAGTGTAAGAAGTGCGCTGGACGTTGGACTCATCGTGCTGATCCTTGCCCGATTCGTCTTGGATGATGTTAGCCCGCTGAACGGACACGCGCCCTTGGTCATCGTAAACCGTTTCGGTGCGATGACGTACGAGCACGCCGCCGATACTGACTTGAGGTCCGATCGTGGCAATCTGACGGCCCAGGGAATCGTACTGGTATTCGGTTACTGCGCCGCGGGCATCGACACTGCTGGTTTGGCGGTCCAGATCATAGTAACTGGCGTTGCTGGTGAGCAATGTCCAGTAGGTGAATGGCACCTTCTATAGTAGCACCTTCTGTAGTATTCGCTAACCAGCTGGTGAGTGTCGTCGCCGGGGATGGCTCGCCCGTGATTCAAATCATTCAAGGTGCACACGTCACGTT
>JAGQPR010000581.1 GCA_020426625.1 Planctomycetales bacterium | reverse complement strand
GATGAGGGCTTCAATCTTGTCTGAGTCAACCGGATGAATCTTTGGATGTGTTTTCTTCGCCAGCGCCAGAGCTTGCTTGTGAACCGTACTGACGGTGATTCGACTTTCGGTTGTGCCATCGAAAGCCGATTGTGTTCCAGCACAAAGTATGTGGATATTTCGTTCGATGTTGCGGCAAAGAGTCGTAACAAAAGATGTCAGCAATACTCGTTTGCCTTCTGAGGCGAGTCGCCTCGCTCGGTGCATCCCAACGACCGTTTTCCCAGTTCCCGCCGCACCGGACACTTTCGCTGGGCCGTTGAAGTCCTTGGTGACGAGTAGCCGTTGCGATGGGTGCAGGAATCTCACCCAGTCTTCGATCGGCCGATCCAAGACCGTGGCAAGCTCAGCAGCATCCTGTACGACCCAAAAACGACGAAGATTGTCAGGATTCTCTTGGACTGGAGCGGACGGTGCCGTTGGAGCAGGCGGTGTGACAAGCTCGCCCGTCGACAATGTCAATAAGCTCTCGGCGACTTCTTCTGGGAGTTTCTGGCAGACGGTTAGTAGCTGATCGTCATTCTGAATTTGCCGCACGATCGTGAGCCAATCCTGCGGAACACCGAGAGTCAACAAGTAGTCGTCGTCGAAGTCTGCAAATACCTTAGGAGCTTCATACGTCGGTGCAGTCGCCGTGATTTCCTGTTGCACACTCTCCGTTGTTTCAACGATCTGAAGTGTTCCGGTGACGGGATGATTCTCAACCCGCCGATGATTGGCCCAGCGATAGGCATCTTCATGGTGACCTGCAAAAAGCAGCGTCAGCATTCCATCACACTGATGCAGGATCGTTCTCAAATCCTGAGTGATCCGAGCTGATTTTATGCTGGTGTCTTTGGCCCCCTGGATTGATTCAAAGTTCAATCCCGGACTGCTCGGGTCCTCCATAAACTTAGTCAGGAAATCAAGAACACGCCCCCGATCAGGTGCGCTGAGTTTTTTGGTGGATGCTGAGAACGTCTTGGAAATGCTGACCGCAACCATCACATTTCTCCCAATTCAGCGATGATGGTTGCTACGGCGTTCGTATCGGTAGGGTCGACGGCAAGGCCCTTGCAATTCAGCTTCGCGACGGCTTCGATGAGTTTGCTGACGTTGTCACCTCGCCCATCAACAACCCAAAGATGTCCATCGGCTGCTGCGACATCAAGGACATAAGCGCCGAGTACCTTTCCACCGTCAGGAATGTCTCCTCCGGGTTCGATCTGCAAGCTGTCGTGCTGGGCGAGTCCCTTGATGATCAAGTGCCATTCGCTTGGGAACAAATCAAGATCGAGTGTTTCATCTTCCTCTTTTGGAGCCACAGACGTGGTTGGTAAAACAACTTCACGCGCAACTCCAAAAATATTTGGATGAGCGGCGATGATCTCGTCCCAGTCTGCCTGATGGTGGAACCGCAAAACTGTGATTCCAAAGTCTTCCATTGCCGTCGTCTTCTCCTGGTCGCGTTGTTGCCGATCAGGGAAATCGTGTGGTGGCCCGTCAATGTAAATGGCGGTGTGCTGCTTCTCGTAAACGAAGTCGGGCCGAGTCGAACACTCCTGATAGAACTTTTGAGACGTAGTGGGCAGGCGAAGATCCCTGGCGGCAAGATAATCGAGCCACGATCGTTCCAGTTCGCTATCGCATGCTTCTTTCAGCGATTCAAGATGCGCACTGAAGGATTTGATGCCAGGAGAGGACTTGACCTGCTTCCCCTTGAGATCCAAAAGTAGGTCTCGAATCCGGCTTCGATCCAGGAACTCGTGGTCTCGTTGATTCGAGTAACTCATCAGACAGTCGTAGCACGCAGCTTCACAGTCTTCGCTCGCTCCTTTTGCCCTCCGCAGATCATCACCATTGGCTGGATCAAAGTGACATAAGCGAAGCGCCTCCTCAGCAATCAACGCCAGTGAGTTGGAGTCGTCGAGAACGCGGCGAAGTACGCCTGCACCACCTTCAGCTGATTCGTAAAAGAGAATCTGCCGCCGATCGAAGTCAGATGGCATCGGTTCTGCGGCCAACTCATTGTCTTCAAGCTGATAAATAGCCTGAATGGCTTTCTTGAGGGCCGCTTGCAACGACGCCATCTCGCCGTTGTCGAGCCGTTCGGAGGGCTCCATGATCAGACAATTTCTGCGGTCTTCAACGAAAGGCACGACTCGCTGCGTTCTTGCCCCCAAAGGGTCGCCTGGATCTTCATCGTCCGGCAGTTGATCGCTGCGTTGCCAATAACCCTTCTCAGTATCCAACACAAAACCGTGTTGATCTCGGTTTGCTCGGCGACGCCAACCTAAATTGATTCTCCAGATTGTTGCCGCATCGCCGTAAGTCAGATTGCATTCAAACGATCCAGGGCCAGTGACTTCGGCGACCTGGTACTGCGCGAGCCCTCCTACCTCTTTGAACCGCATCCCGGTACGCAACTCGTACCCCATACGCAGCCGTTCTTCCTCATCAGAACTGATTCGGTCTCGCCGTTTGGTAGCGACATTCTGCAATCGAAGCAGGGAGTCGATTCGAGCAAGCCGATGACTATCACAGTTCTCACAACGATCTGGCCCCGCTTCACCCCAACTGAGTTCATGGATGTAACCACAGCCTTCGCATTGTTTCGCAGCCCCAGTAAGAGGGGCATCTCCTTCGGCGATTGGGAGAATGACTTTGTTGACGATGTATCGTGAGCCTTCGTGGTAGATGATGCTTCGAGGGCCAAACTCGGAGATCGCCAGGAATCGCGGCCGTGACAGGAACTCGTCCTGTCCTTTCATACGGCGTCGTGCCGGGATGTAGGCAGAGAGCGGTAGGCGAGGGAAGTTGTATCCAGGGAGGAATCCCTCGCTGGCAAAGTAGCGATAGCTGTAAAAATCTGACTGAATGACATTTTGCGCGTCAGTCAGGAGTTCAAGCTGAGCTTCTGCTTCTCGTCGGAGTCGACGTGCTTCATCCCACTGAGAACGGAGGGCAACATCTCCGATCACCGCATTCTGTCGCTCAAACTGGTCTTTGGCTGCTCGGAACAGACTCCGCCATCGCTGACAGGCATCTTCAAATGCGTGAAGACTGTGTTCAAGTGTTTGCTTGAGCCACTCTCCTGTAAACCATGACGCATTGGACAGTTCTGAGGAAATTGTTTGCAGAATGGATTCTGCTTTTGCTCTCGCAGCGTCAATGGCATTTGCCTTTGAGAGTCCTGCCTTCTTGCTGGGAAGCATTGTCAGGGTTGGATTTGCCCCTTCTACATCCAGAATGTCGGTCAGCGAGTTGCCCAGCCACTCTCCCGTTTCGGCAAGCCAGATCGCATGAATATGAGCGCGAACAAGGTCTTCATTTGCGAGGTCAAGACGCGGAGGGCTTACAGCTCCTGCCACCATGCGTTCCGGTTGACGAAAGAAATACTGATCATGTGAGCTGCCCGAAGTACAGTAAGTCAGCACAAACGCCGGTTGGCCGCTACGGCCAGCACGTCCGCTGCGCTGTGCGTAGTTGGCGGGAGTAGGTGGCACATTACGCATGTTGACGACATTCAGCTGACGAATGTCGACTCCAAGTTCCATCGTCGGGGAGCAATAGAGAACAGGTAGCCGTGCCTCACCAAACTCACGTTCGCGGCGTTCACGTTCCTGATAGGGAACTTGTGCTGTATGTTCCCGAGCCTCCAGTCCTCTCAAATCTCCGGCAACGCTTTGATAAAACTGCACAAAAAAGTCGTTCGTACGAGATCCATCCTGCGGCGGGTTTGGGACTCGAATGGGATCGTGGAACGCGACTGTCCCATTTGCAACATGCCATTGCATCGCCGATGCGGACAGTTGATAACCCGGAAGATCATCATTGTCGGCAGGCTCTACAACTTGGACTACGTATCCGGCATTTGCCAAAACACGGAATAGATCCTGAATGATCGAGTCTTTGTCGGGCAATCGCAGATTCCCGTTTGAGCGGTCCAGTTCGGGCAGAGTGTTTGGACGGCCAAGATAGATCCCGAATCCGCTTCGGCCTGACAGATACGTATAGAATTGACGGTCGTGAGGGCGTCGTCCTCTTGGAAATACAGCTGAAGCGGATTCGGGACGCTCTTGCTCGTCGATAGCCCATGGTTCTCGAAGACGCTGCGAACTTTGCTGCTGCAATCGCTCGAAGAACTCATTAGTTAGGTAATCCACGTCGATCGCGAGTTCTCGGCGAAGATAATCCAAAAGGGCGCGGCAAATGCGTTCACGCGTATCGGGAGTTGCGCTCGTCAAAGCCACATGGGTGCCATTCCAGAAATCCT
>JAGQPR010000580.1 GCA_020426625.1 Planctomycetales bacterium | reverse complement strand
CGGCATTCACCGCCGCAACCACGACAGTTCCGTCATCCTCGACGTCGATGGAAGCTCCCGTCTCTTCTTGAATGGCGCGAATATTCTTGCCACCAGGTCCTATCAACATGCCAATCTTGTCCGAATCGATCTTCGTGCGGAGCAACCGTGGTGCAAACCGGCTGGTTTCCGTACGAGGACGCGGGATAGCCGTGATCATCTTTCGCAGGATTTCCATCCGAGCTTCGCGAGCCTGCTTGAGGGCAGCTCGCACGATCTCTTCACTGATACCATCGATTTTCAGGTCGAGCTGAATGCCGGTGATGCCTTCGGGAGTTCCAGCCACTTTGAAGTCCATATCCCCAAAGTGATCTTCATCTCCGATGATATCGGTCAACAAGACCCAGCGATCGTCATCATTCTTGACCAGTCCGATGCTGATCCCCGCCACCGGGTTACCGATTGGTACACCTGCGGCCATCAAACCCAGCGTAGCACTGCACACGCTTGCCATCGAGGAAGATCCATTGGATTCCAAAATGTCGCTGATAACTCGAATCGTGTAGGGAAACTCCTCTGGGTCCGGAATCACCGGTGCAACCGAGCGTTCCGCCAATGCGCCGTGCCCGATTTCGCGTCGACCAGGTCCACGGATGGGGCGGCACTCACCAACAGAGAAAGATGGGAAATTGTAGTCCAGCATGAATTTCTTGCTGTATTCGTCAACCAAGCCGTCGACGCGTTGCTCGTCGCGACTCGTTCCCAGAGTAACCGTGCAAAGCGATTGAGTCTCGCCTCGCTGGAAAACGGCGGAACCGTGGGTGCGAGGAAGGATGTCCGTTTCGCACTCGATATGCCGCAAACTACTATGGTCACGCCCGTCTGGCCGCGTCCCCCCAAGAATCAGTTCGCGGACAACTTCGTGTTCCATATCGTGCCAGGCAGCCTTGAAGGCATCTTCGGAGATGGCCCCTGCCGCTGCTGGGTCGGGGATAAGCTCCGCTTGAGCCTGTTCCTTCAGCGCTCGCACCGCTTCCGCTCGAGCTTGCTTTCCGTCCGTCTGCTTAGCGTCCCGATAGCGGTCATAGAAGGAAGACTTCAACCGCTCGAGGAGGCCATTGTCCTGCGGCTCGGTGAATGCCACCTTGGATACTTGAACCTTGGCGCACAATTCATCAATCAATCCAATAACTTGACGGACGATCGAATGTGCGTACACAATCGCCTCAGCCATTTCATTCTCCGGCATCTCTTGGGCAAAGCCTTCGATCATCAGGATCGACTTGTTGCTTCCAGAGATAATCAGATCCAGTTCGCTGTCCTCCAATTGCGCACTGGTTGGGAAAGCGCTCAGCTCTCCATCGATTTTTGCCACGCGTACCGATCCGAGCGGCCCCTGGAAAGGCAACGGGCTGATCGCCAGAGCCGCTGCTGCGCCGATCATGGCCAGAATGTCGCCGTCATTCTGCAAATCGCTGCTGAGCACCGAGCTCTGAATTTGCACTTCGTCGATGAATCCCTTGGGAAACAGCGGCCGAATAGGGCGATCCATCAACCGACTCGTCAACGTCTCCTTGGTTGTTGGACGACCTTCGCGCTTTAGAAAACCACCTGGAAATTTCCCGGCTGCAGCCATCCTCTCGCGGTAGTCACAGGTCAAGGGAAAAAAATCCGTGCCTGGACGAGAGGAGCCTGAAGCGACGGCTGTGAGTACAACCGTGTCTCCGTACTGTACCAACACCGCTGCAGCGGCCTGCTTAGCAAGTTGCCCGGTTTCAATCGATAATACATGGGCGCCAATTTGTTTTTCTACTCGAGTTTTCACTTCTCAATTCCTATCCTATTTTTCCTACATTACATCAAACTAAATCACAACATGTGGGCTTGGTACACTTAACCATGATCCAACTGCTTTTGCTGGCAGTATGGTCGCTAGAAGGAAATGGCCTCCGCAATTCGGCCGCGCCACATTCTCGGCAACGAGTCGCAAAAGGGGCTTTTCAGCCGCACTGGGAATAACCGCTTGCGATTCTCCTTTCCCTAGAGGCTAGTTTCAACCAGCCAAACGCAGCGGGCAAAGCACAGGAGTCCGTGCCAGTAATTCGGGCTGCTGAAATCGGGACCACGTTCTTGCTTAATTCACAAATCGCTTGGTGGTCCCATTTGGAATTTGTCGCGAGAAATGGCCGTCGCTGCCTATCGTGACGCAGCTTTTCCAGGCGGCAGACGGCGCGTTCCTCAAAACTGGTGTTTCGCGCCGCAGACCTTAGAGCATTCCAATTCTTGGCTCTCTGCTCATCCAGCCGACCTTCCGTGAACGCGACCGCTTACTTGCGGATGTTCAGCCGTCCGAGCAGATCTAGATAGCCCTGCGGATCGTGCCGTCGTACGTAATCAAGCAATCCACGCCGCCGACTGACCATGCGCAACAGACCGCGGCGGCTGGCATAATCCTTGGTGTTGGAACGCATGTGTTCAGTTAAATGATTAATGCGTTTGGTCAGAACTGCGATTTGAACCGCCGACGAACCTGTGTCATTTTCTTTGGTCTTAAAGTCAGCAATTGCTTGCGTTTTCAATTCTTTTGTCGTTGTCATAATACCTGCGAGTTCGTCGTGTCCGGACGAAAATCAAAAATCACATATTATCTCTAGCATTTTGCCGCAATTTTCAGATGTTATCTCATTTGCAGATCCTGGCAACCTCAGATTTCTGGCAATGCGCATTTTCGAAGCCGCAAAGCGGAGTCTGCAGCCCGGAATTGAGCACAAAACCCATACGTTCAGTACTGTGCTTCGGCAGGATTCGTGCATCTTACACGCTCGAAGCGAGCGATTGCCTCGCGAGAATCGCCGCAACGGGGATCGCCAACATGTTGTTTCCAGCCCTATCGCCTGTCCCACAATCCCAAGCTAGGGCGATAGCGGCTTAGCAGTATTTCCGGTGTAATATGAGTGATCGTGGTCCTTTGTGCATGAAATCAAAAGCGTCCACTGCTTTCGCAATCGTCTAAACTTCTTTGTGCCGACGCCAGCCCCGAGGTACGAGCCTCAAGACTATTTGTTCACACCCCGCCGCTTGGAAGAAAAACCAAAAGAGAAATACCTGTCCATGAAAGGCTTACCGTTTGTCTTGCTATTTACCGCCATGACTTTCATGGCTTGGGGTGCGTATGGCCCTATCCTTCATCATGGCACAGCTGAGCTGAGCGACAGCATGCGAGCTTTCGTTGGCGTTGGAGTTGCCTATTTTCTCATCGCAGTGCTTTTCCCATTCCTGGCACTGCGGCGCGGTAAGGAACCAGGCCAATGGACACTTACGGGTATCGTCTACTCGCTAATCGCAGGGAGCGTGGGCGCGGTTGGCGCGCTCGGTGTCATCCTGGCTCTAGCCTATGGTGGAAGGCCCGTCTACGTGATGCCGCTGGTATTCGGGTTCGCTCCTGTGGTCAACACGCTCGTTACTGCATACCTTAGCCAATCGTTCAGCCAAGTGCGCCCATTGTTCTTAGTCGGAATCCTGGCTGCAGCTCTTGGAGCGGGCGGCGTGCTGTTCTTTAAGCCCGCGCCAGCCTCTGCTGCCCACCATCCCCCAGAGAGCTCGACGGCCGCGGCGAGCGAAAACGATCCAGCAGCGGAGGAAGCTAAGAGCGACGTCGCGCCAGCAACGGCTGGCGGCTCAAGTACGATGGGGATTGTAATTTCAATCGTGATCGCCGCTTTCTGCTGGGGATCCTACGGGCCGATGCTACATATCGGTCAGGCTAAAATGTCAGGCAGCCGACTCCGTCCTTTTGCTTGTGTGGGTATGGCATATTTCTTTATCGCCGTCGCCGCGCCACTGATGATCATCTACAGTCGCAGCACACCCTTTGGAAGCTGGACTACGATGGGCATGACTTTCTCGTTCTTGGCTGGTGTTGCGGGCGCCATCGGAGCGCTGGGTGTGATCCTGGCATTCAACGCTGGCGGCAAGCCTTACTACGTGATGCCGCTCATCTTTGGCTTCGCACCAGTGATCAACACTTTTATTTCGCTCACAGAAGCGGGTACCTGGTCTCGGGTCGAACTGCGTTTTTGGATAAGCCTAGCTGTGGTGATCGCTGGAGCTGTAACCGTGCTGATCAATGCACCCAAGCCCAACCCAGCAAAAGGAGCGCACACAAGCCCGACCGATAAGAAGCCTCAGCTGGAAACCCAGCCTTCGGCCTAAAACTATGTTTGACAAATTTTGAACAGCGGGCCGCACCTCAAACCTAAGCTAAGCATCCGCGAAGAAATTTTTCCGCTCTGTTAGTCTCTATGTCGCTAGCTAGCTA
>JAGQPR010000057.1 GCA_020426625.1 Planctomycetales bacterium | reverse complement strand
ACGGGAAGGTTACATCCCGCAAAGCCCCAAAGTAAGGTTCCTGGGTACCGTTCACCCCTTCGGCGAATATTTACTTTCCATACTCCGTAAGTGCTTTGAATTGCCAATCCCGCATATCTTGCCTGAGCCGTCCAAGCATTTTCCGTCAACAACATCTGGAGTGGCACAACCCTTTGTTTCGATTTTACCCGCTGTATTCGTTTTGTCGTTGCAAGACGAACGGGCGTTCAGTGAGGGGCAATGATGATTAGACATTTGGGAACGAAATACCTATGTTCCCCATATGCGCTCAGTAGAGCAGCATTGCTTGTCGCCACTTGCATGAACTGCATCGCTAGCATTGCGATTGCGGACGAAACTCGTTTTCAAGGGTCCGCAACGCGTCTGCTATCGCAAGTGAGATTTGCTGAAGTTGGCTCGACGGACCGACGGAACGATTCCCGACACTCGGCAATTCAGCTCAACAAAGTGGCCACGAAGCCGAGTCCACAAGTGAAAGCTACTGCTGACGGCGGGGCAATGATTCGGTTGTCGATAGAAAATCCAGCGCGGAACGAGACGGTTGCTCAAAGCTCGGTATTGGGGAACTCGTTGCAACCCAATGCTCTGCGAGATCTAGTCACTGCAGCGAGCGCTACGCGGGGTCGAAGTTCCCAGTCGCAGATTCCAGTCATTGCAACCAGCCAAAGCAGCTCGCAACCTACACTTGAGCTACCCAGCTTCGGTCAATACCAACATCCGTTTGTTCCAACCACCACTCTTTCGGTACTGACCGGGTGCGAGATTGCTTGCAGCGCTGCCCAACAGTGGGCTCCGGCTGACGCGCTCAGACAGCGCGGACGAACCATTGTCCAGCTGTACTGCGACGAAGACGTATGCATGCAGCGAGCAGCGCAGGCCATGGCGCAGTTCTTAAATTGCCAGGCAATTACGCAAGAAGACATCGGTGCAGCGAGTGCTATGCGGGCGTATTACACCCGCATAGCGCTGCAAGAGCAGATGGCTTTGGCCAACGAATCAATCTCCTTGATCGATGCAGAAGAGGAAAAGCAGTCCCGATTGCAACTGGGTGGTGTCGCGGCTGGTACGGATACCTCAAGATTTGAACGAAAAAGGCTGGAAGTTGCCGACAGCATCATCCAATTGGAAATGCACGATCGGCAATTGAGAACTTTGTTGGCCCACATCACGCAATTCGATTACACGATGGACCAGTTTGCACAAGAGCAACTAGACGTTCGGGAGATTTCCATGGACTTGGAAGGGCTCAAGTCCTTTGCACTTGAGCACCGAATGGACTTGCAAGGCTGGAGCCACCTCTCTCGACAAGTCAACGAAAACAGCGCTCCCATGTTTGCCCAAATGTTGACGACTGCGGTTGGCAGCTGGGGCATTCCACTTCCCCGCATTACACCACTGAAGAAACTCTTTTGCCGGTCGGACGTGGACTATCCTGGCTTGGAGCGAAACATGCGACAGGAATTGGCGACTATTACCTCCACGCATCGGCAGTGGATTAGCCAAGCGGTGGAGGAGAAGTACGCCAAAGTCGTCATGTCATACCAACGAGTTGCGTTTGCGCGACAAACAATTGACAGCTGGCAGGATCGCATCGACCAGTTGGAGCGTTTGGAGAACCTGGGAACCACACAACCTGAACAGGTTGCAGAAGCCCGAGCTACCATCATGGAAGCGCGCTCGCAGTGGATCACACGCCGCTTGGAGGCACGCTCAGCAGAGATCGATTTGGCAGAATCAGTTGGAGGAATCGCGGCGAGATGCTGCTGCGGCAAAGCCTGGCTGGTGACTGGCTTGGAGTAATGACCTTCTAAAAAAGGCTTGCCGGATCGGTGGTAAACAACTTGCGAATCGCCAGCGAGCCGCTGACGAGACACATCAGCAACGTTAGCGACCAGACTAAGACGATGCGGTCGAGCGTCATGCTCATAATCAGTCCACTCGATTCGGCTAGCAATGCGTACAAGCCAATCGACGCTGCCAGGCCAGGCAGGAACCCCAGGCAAGCCAAATAGAGCGACTGGCAAAGAATCACGCTCCAAAAATAGCTCGGCCCGTACCCCATGGCTTTGAGCGTAGCGAATTCCGGCATATGTTCGCTGATGTCGGTAAACTGGATCTGATAACAGATAATTGCACCGACAACCAGTCCCATCAAGGTGCCAATCAAGAAGATCTTGCCGATGGGCGTGGCCTTAGCCCAAAAATCTTTCTCCCGAGCAATGAATTGCGAAGTCCTTTTAACCTGAATCTGGTCAGGAGCCAGGCTCTCAATCTTCTCTGCCAGACGATCGAGTTCGTCAATGTCAGAAATTCGCACATCAAGCAAGCCTATGTCGACGACATCTTCCGGATCCCCTGTTCGCGACCTCCACGGAAAGTAGTCTGCTTGCAGGGCCGCGCTGGTGAGTATTGAACCGTCATTGCCAAAGTCGGTCCCCAGCTTGAATTGTCCGACGATTTGCAGGGACTTTCCATTCAATTCGATCGTCTGTTTGCGCAGTTCGCCAACGGTCGTTGCAAATCCGTACGAAGACTTGCTCCGAGTATCGACCAAGCCTGCCCGCCGCATGTCGGCGCTGCGCAATTCCGCATACAATTCGGCATCGGCGAAGAATGCGGGATGATCCAGCTCTATGCCAATGCTTCGTATGGGCCTTGCCGGTTTGCCTTCGACCTTGACTTTGGAGGTCCCACGTTCAACGTTTACCGCACAAACACTTCGCACATCACTTAAGGAGCTTGCCTGCAACAGGATCTGTCGGGAGAACCGCTGTTCAGTCGACAAGTTGTAGCGAGCGCGGCTGACGATTGCCAGTTTGGCGACCCTTGGATCAAACAGGGTGAGAATCTGAACGTTGTTGTCAATCAGCGCGTTGCGAAAGCCAATCTGCATGAACATCAACACAACGGCGAACCCCACGCCCGTAGCGGCCAACACGCACTTACCAAAACTGGAGGTCAGGTTTTTCCATGCCAACGGTGTGCGCATCGTTCGATTCTGATCTTGATGGTCCGTAATTGCTAAAACAGGCTAGCGGGCTCTGCTTTCCAAAGTTTACGTAGCGCCAACAATCCGCTGGCACAACACATGAGAATACCCAATACAGATACCAATACGGCTCGCGTGGGCGTCATGCTCATCGGGATAGACGAGAATGAATAGGTAACCCGATACAAAACCTCTGCGATGAGATAAGCTGCAACAAATCCTAACGTGCAAAGAAATACCGCCTGGGTCATGACGATACTAGCCAAATACTTTCGCGAGTACCCCATCGCCAGGAGCGTCGCGTACTCCGGCAGGCGATTGGCTACATCCGTCGACAGGACCATGTAGACGATCGCCGCACCGACCATGAGTGATAGAACTACGCCCATTTGAAAAATAAGTCCTATCGGCGTTTGCCACAGCCAGCGGTATTGTTCGTGAACCAGCGCTTCATCGCGTGTCAAAACGACCACCGGACCACGATATTCGTATGCAGCTGGGGCGCCAAACCATTGCCCAATGCGTTCCAAGAATGATGACGATTGGCTACGATCCGTGACTAATTCTCCAGTTCGTTCGCGCAGCTGCTGCAGCGTTTGTTGCAGGTGAACTGGATCGTTGTTTTGTCTGACAGTTACCAGCCCCATGTTCGTCGTGGTTCGTACATCCCAAGGTGTGATACGGGAAAAACCACGTTGGCTCATGAGCAAGGCTCCGTTGGCAGACAAGCCTGTACCAAGCTTGAACAATCCGTCGATCGTGAACGACCGCTCTCCAATTTCCGTTTTCCGGCCAAGATCGGCTTCCTCGAAGGACAGACCGTTGAGGGGCCCATAATCAGCTTGGGTACTATCGTCCAACAGCACGACATCGTCCGCAAAAAGTTTCGCTTGCTGAGCTCGAATGTCTTCTTGTCGAAACACCTGATCTTGTGGTTCGAATGCCATGATCGCGATGGGCAAATACCGACTCTCAAAGTCCGCGTCGTCTTGCTGCGCCGCACTGGGTAAGGTTCGCCAATTCTGGACCGTTGTCCACAGGGGACTGGCCGAGCGAACTCCATCGGTACCGTGGGCCACAGCCAGCCATTTCCGATCGATCTCCCCTGGCTCGTACAAATGAAGATAGTCGCGAGCGCGAATGAGGATGTCGAATTCTAGACTTTGCAGGACGTTCGTTGCTGTATGGGAAACGGCCCCCATGAATCCCAACTGCATGAAGACCAGTAACAGTGCAAAGGCAACACCTCCGACTGAAACGGCGGTCTTAGCGCCCTGATGCCACAAATTGTAAACGGCAAGAGGTGTCTTCATTGTCCGACTTTGATCTCGACTTCGACATGCAACTGCAGCCAATCCTGCACGCGTTGAATATGTTCTTTGTCGATGGCGATAACGGCCGTTACAGTTCGATAGTCGGCTCGTGCCAAGGGATCCAATTGTCGCAATTGAGGGCGGCCAACCAGTTTGTATTTGTGGCGTACCGTGCCGGTGATGGTATCCCCCGAAAACGCGCGACTGATAATGTCGGCTTTTTGCCCTTCTTTAACCAAGGCAGCGTCCATCTCATTGATTTCTACCTCACATACCAGGTCACTAGTATCAGCCATTTCAACCAGTGGCAAATGCGACACGGCCTCGCCCACGCTGGCGTTGACAGCGACGATCTGCCCTGCGGTTGGGGCTGTAACTTTCGATGCTTCTACCTGTTTATCCAGCGTCGCCAATTCCAATTCGATGATCTTCAAAGCCTGGGACTGCTGGGCAGACTCTAATGCTTCCTGGGCCGCCACTTGTTCTTCGATGGCAGCCCGGTGTGCCCAGTCAAGATCCTCAACGGCCTGCCGATGAGCTTCTGCCTTTTGTTCGTACTGCAATCCGGCTTCACCAACGGTCACGCGTTGGCGATCGATCTCGATTTTTCCAACAAACTCGCTCGTAACATCATCGGCGGCGATCGATTCCAGCTGGGACAACACTCGGCCTGCCGCATCGACCTGCTGCCGCGCCAAATGCAAGATTTCCTCTTGACGTTTTAGACCAGTGCGTTGCGCATCCAAGCGTGCCAGTTTCATCTCGGACGCACGTACTTGTTGTTCCGCCCGACGGATCGCGTAATCCTGTTGCAGCTGTGCCTCGGTCTGCCGCTGCACCAAAGTTTCTCGTTGCAGATTGCGAACCGCCTCGGATTGCATTACCAATAGCGTTTGACCGGCAACTACCTCGTCGCCAACATTCACCAAGACCTGCTCAACCACGTCACCCGGAGCCGCAGCCAATCGCAAGAACCCCTTGCCGGGCAGAATCTGCCCCTGTGCAATGACATGCGATTCGTGTGTCGCTGATACTTCTTCGCGGGAATCGGCTTCCTTGGTCCGACAGCCAGCGAATGCTACTACCACCAAACTAATTACCGCCAACAATCGTCCGCCCCAATGGTCGAGATTCGTGCTTGTCATCTTGTTCATGGGCAAGGCTGTGATTGGTTAGAAGGATAGTTATTCGAGCTACGTAGCATTGAAAGTGAACGGCTGGGCGTCTGCGAGTGCCTCAGGGCATCATAGGTGCTAGTCGAGTGAACACAACCAAGCGTGCTCCTGGCAATTATACTCGGTACTTGCAAGGAAACTAAACACGGCTTGCCCGGGTTTGCAAAGTACCATACCGCGTGGGAACTGCATTGTGCTACAAGCCGAAAGTTCAGCCGAGCAGACTTACTAGTCCGCAGGACAGCCTAGATCGCCACGCGACCGAGACTGGTAAACTGCGACCGCCGCTTCTGCAAGGCGCGGACTTTTTACAATAGCCATGTTGCCACGCGCAACGTTAAATATCCGACTCGGCCACCTAACATATTGCTCGAACTTGAAACATGGCTGTCTTTAGTCTTGTTGCGCGATCAACGCTAAGCTAGCCTTAGAACGGGTAAGATCGAAAACCGTGCTACCTCTCGCCCGCATTTTCTGTTCAATCCGGTTATTCTGATTGTTACGGTCGATTCCTTTTCACCGCTTAATGAATGATGACGGCCCCAACGACTAACACATTGCGGTATGACCCCAGCTGGCGCGAACGGCTAGCACAAGGGCAACTTCCTGCCATTTCTGCCCGCAAGCTGCAACACTACTACGGCACTGGTGAACTGCGCAAACAAGTCCTGTACGACAACAACCTCGAGATTTTTCCAGGCGAGATCATCATCATGACCGGCCCGAGCGGGTCTGGAAAAACGACGCTGCTAACCCTGATCGGAACGCTGCGTCGGGTGCAAGAAGGAGAACTGGTTGTACTGGATCGGCCCCTTCATCAGGTGTCCAACGCAGACTTGCTCAAACTGCGCCGGGAGATCGGCTTCATTTTTCAAGCACACAATCTATTCGACTCGCTATCAGCGACTCAGAATGTGCGCATGGCATTAGAGCTGGCTGAGCCAGGTGGCTCGCGACGCGACCAAACCCAACGGTCAAAGGAGATGCTGGAAAAAGTAGGCTTGGGACAGCGGACCGGCCACAAGCCCAAACAGTTGTCCGGTGGGCAGAAACAACGAGTGGCGATCGCACGTGGGTTGGTTCACAAACCTCGCCTGGTTCTAGCAGATGAACCGACTGCGGCCTTGGATGAATTGAGTGGGCGAACGGTCGTGGACTTGTTTCGAAAAATGGCCAAGGAGGAGAACGTCACGATCATCATCGTGACTCACGATAATCGCATTCTAGATGTAGCCGACCGAATCGTGAATTTGGTCGATGGTAGCATCCGCAGTGACGTGCTGGTTCAAGAAGCGGCGATTGTCAGCCAAATGTTGGTCAAGTGCGATCTCTTCAAGCACCTGACCCCGCGTAGCTTGGCAGAAATGGCCGACCGGCTTCAGCACGAACCCTTCGAGACTGGAGCAGAAGTGATTCGCGAGGGCGGAGTCGGAGACAAATTCTATTTGATTCGCCAAGGCGAAGTAGCTGTGCTGCGGGGTAGCGAACGCGAGCAAATCGCCACGTTGGGCGAAGGCGATTTCTTTGGCGAAATGGCGCTACTGACAGGGCACCCCCGCAATGCGAGCGTTGTCACCCTGAAGGATACAGTGCTCTATTCTCTCAGCCAAGAACATTTTCAACAGGCAATTTCCGAACAAGCTTCCTTTGAAACGGAAATCCGCAACAGCCTTTTCGATCGGCAGTAGGCCCCAACGCACAAGTTTTTTGACACTTGAACAACTGTGGTTGATGCCAAAGCGGCTAACAAAAAGGAAAAACTTCGGCACTTCTCGGCGAGCGCCACCGTTGGGCAAACGTAACTTACCCACCCTCTCCAAGTTGCATTGATTTCATGCAATTTGCTCTCGTTCTTCCGGATTCTGGGCGGTTCTTTGACGGATCATGCCGCGCGTCGAACCCAACTGCTGCGTGTGAAGATGTTGCTTTGGAAAGAATGCGCAGTTTTTTTCGCCTGCAACTAATTTTTTCAAGTTCGACTACCGATACCTACTGATACGTTCGCCTTGGATTCAGGAGAAGGATTTCCTACGTCATGGTTAGTTCATCACGTTGGCTAGTTTTACTAATGACTAGCGTCATGCTTTCTCAAAGCGGCTGCATCACCCTTTCTGCATTGATGGGTCAAAAGAGGACTTCGGGACTAGACACCTCTCTGCTCGAGGCCCAGGGTTACTCGATACCCCCTGGCGGCATGCCGTCCCCGGTTGCCGCAGACGCTAGCCGAGGCCCGCGCGTCGTCCTGGAAGTTCGCGGGGATGGCAAGCACCTGGAGAGTATCCCTTTGCCCACCGACCGAGCGATTTTCATCGAAGACCTGGTTCAGCAAGCCAATCTGCATGAGCAGCTAGGCAAGCTCTCGATCTCCATCATGCGTCCCAATGACCACGGTGGACCACCGCTGAGGATGGACACGCGTACCGATGATAAGGGACGTGCTATCAATGTTGGTCAAAACTATGCATTACTGCCCGGCGACCATATCATTGCCTACCACGACGAGCGCACGCTTTTAGAGAAATTCATAGACAAACAGTTGAACTAGATCCTGGCAAAAACCGAGATTTCGTGCTGCACATTTCGCTATTTGTCACAAGCTGCTAACTGCAACGGTGTAAAACACCACGTCGGTTGTGGGATCGTGAGCTTGGATTGCAATGGTGCCAGCTTGCGTCCGCAGCCCTCGTCGTGGATTTTCATCCGGGGCGCGTTGATCCAAGAAGTCGACCATTTGCACTCCGTTGACCCAAGTTGCGATCTGAGGTCCGGAAGCCAGAATTGCGATGTGCGTCGGCTTGGTACCATCACCGACAACGAGCCTTGCGTCCACGCGACGAAAAATGGCGCCCGCTCCCGCATCGGCCGGTTGCAACGGATTGCCTTCAACCATGGCATGATTCACTTGGCATTCGTATCCGTCGAGCATCTTGCCAGGAATGCAGCGAAAGAATATTCCTGAATTTACGTCAGGGCGAGCCAGCGAGTAGCTGGCGTTCAAGAAGAAATCGTCGTACTGATTCTTCGATTCCAATTGCCCCAAGCCACCAGTCAAATGGATTCCCTTGTCATCTGCTTCGACTTGGAAATCAACACCTTCCGTCTGGGATTTGATCCAACTGCTCTCCCAGCCACTATCCATGGCTAGGTGTTCGGAATGAATGGGGCGCATACGGATATTCTTGAATTCCACTCTTCCGGAATTGTGTTGCAGACTGATGTATCCTCGGGGGGACACCGATTCCGCCTCAAAGTCCATTATGTCTCGGCCATCGAGAGCGACTTGTACATGAGAACCCTCTAGGCGGACGCGATAGGTGTGCCATTGATCGGTATCAAAATCACCCAGTTCCTCAGTGGAAAGTTTTTGTCTATTGACAAAGCTACCAGTAGGAAAAGCGTTGTCTGGTGGTGCAATATTGAGCTCCAATGACTCGGTGGCCACATCTTGTGGCTCCGGTTCGGTGCGTAAAAACACTCCGCTATTCGTCGTCGCGTCGCTTCGAAAATCGAGCTCTAGTTCAAAGTCGCTTATTTGAAAGCTTGTGCAAAGGTAACTTCGCTCGCCCTCACTAACCCGAATGACACCATCGGCAACGCTCCAATCGGCATCTCCAAATGCGAACCAGCCAAAGAGCGATTGTCCGTCAAACAGCCGGACCCAACCATCGGCAAGCTCTGCCTGAGAAAGTTGAGCCGACAAAAGGTCTTCCACAGATAGCTCGATGGCTTCATTGATGGGACTCGCCGAGCGACCAGCATTGTTGGTGATACCAACATCTTCGACAGCTGCCTCAATATTCGCTTGTGCTGTTTCAGCAGCAACTTCATTGGTTTCGACGGTTCTTTCTTCGGGCCGCTTACTTGAACTACAGCCACACATGACCTGGCATCCAATTGCGATCAAGAACACAATAAGCAGCGGTCGACCCTCCAAGTAACAAATGGAACTCGAAGTCGGAATTATATTTTGTTTGCTCATTGAAGTATGCCGCCACCAGTGGGAAAGAAATGTAGGACGAGGTGAAAATGCACACGATTCGGCTCCGTGAGCCATGGCAATCGAGTTGGAAGAGCTCCGCATCCGGGACGTCCGTCGTTTACCGTCGCGATTTTCATTGCCCGACAGGAACCGAAAATCATCGACTTTACTTGTCGCTTAGTCCGGTTGCGAAACCAGTAACGGGCATGATTGTGACCCTGAACGGCGACATACTGCTGCTGAACGCGGGAACAACTGAGCATCGAGCCGAACTGACGCACAAGTTGCAACCCTTTAATTCTCTTGGCATTGTAATTCCCTGCGAGCGACCTGTGGAAGACAACGAACCGCCATCGATCGAAAGTCTACTTACAGCAAGCTTACAGATCGTCCCACTTCCCTAGTCGAGAGCCCGCTCAAGAGTTCGACCCTAGCAAGCAGTCGCGTTCTTAACACGTAACTGCTGAACTGCTCATGCACACCTCGGGCATTACCTGGGCACACACTAACCGAACATGCATCCGCTAGTGATGATGGTGCTCATGCTTTTCAATCTTTGTGGACAGTTCACCATCAGGGCTGGCGATAACCAATCGAACGGGAACTGCTTCTCCCATGTTTAAGTGCGTAAGTAGGGCCTCGCTCGTAATACTCCAACCTTCACCATCGGCCGCCAGCGGGAATTCCTCGGTGCTCTCTCCGACTTTGGCGACGAATTTTGCCCCGTCAACATCGCCATCAAAATATACAGTGATCTTGAAATTCTCGTCATCATGAGTCCATTCAGCGTGGGCACCGCTGGGTTCCAAGTGCAGCATGTGCCCACCGTGAGTCCCCATCTCTTCATGGGCGTGGTCGTGGGCGGCTTCCACTTGGCTAGCCTCCGCTGACGTCTTGTCTGCCTCGGGTTGAGTGCCACATCCCAAACAAGCAAGCAGAACTGTCAAATATGCAATTCGTTTCATCTTATATCCTTTCTCTAGCAACCGGCTGCAGCCGTTCTTGCAGATCTCGTGTGCCGACCAATAAATGTTACCCAGATCCAATTTCGCACTTTCTTGACGCCTATCGCTAACCGCCGCCAAGACTAAGCCCCTTTTTCGGAAAGTCCTAGTCTGGTTCCCAGGCTATGCCAGGGGACCCAGTTTTTTGCAGGCTATGCCTGCAGTTTCCGTCAGCCGCGATGGGTAAATCGACAAAACTCGTGAAGCGGAGCTTCGAAGACAGTGCGTTCCCAGGCAGAGCTGGCAGAGCCTGGAAACAAGTGCCTTCCCATCTGTAAGTTGCATGACGCCCATGCAACTTGCGGTGGGAGGGTTGGTCACGTTTACCCAGCGGTGGCGATTAGCGAGAAGTGCCACATTTCTCAGGTATACGATTGTCACCCACGAGACCGTTCAAGAAAAGGCGGGCTCGCTGAACTGCTGTCAGCAACTTTGGTGTTTTTGGGGGGCAGCACTTGATCGGCGCTTGCATCTTTGCCGGAATCGGTGAATCCTGGAATGCGGTAGGCTATGCTCACTCGGTTTTCGCGAGCCATCAAGCTCATTCAAGTAGCGAGGCGCATTTCACTCAATCATTTTTTACGACTACAGTTGCATGAACTATTCTTCCTTGCCAACTCGAGCTTTAGCGACAGCCACAATTCGATCAACCGTTTATCGGGCTGTTGTTCTAACCGGGCTACTATTTGGTCCATGGATGCAGACCGCTGTTGGACAGATTGTCGTACTGTCAGAGGGAGATCCATCAGTTGCCTGGCTGGACGCTCAGACAGAGCATATTGAAAGCCAGCTAGCAGATACATCGGTTCAGGACGAACTGCGCCTGGAACTGGAGAGCCAGCGCAAGTGGCTGCGTGCTTGGCAACCGGGTTCACTGTCGGACCGCGCCTTGTGGCAGACGAAATCCAAGAAACGTCTTGGGTCTGAGCCGTCGTTGGACCCGAATCGATCCGCCTCCGCGTTGCGTCGCCAATTGCTGGGCCCCGGTGCGCGCCCCACGGCGCGGGATACGTCACAGCTCGAACGATTGCTCAAAGAGAATCACGAAGACCTAGGTATTCGGCAGTTGCATCTGCACTGGCTTGATCAAGATCAATACCGCAAGGCCTATTGCGTCGAGATCGCGCAGTCTGCCCAACGCGTCTATGACATGATTGACAAACTGCCCCGACAAGACGATCAAACTCGCTTGGCTGCAATCTATTGCGCTTATCGCCGAGCCCGCGCGTTAGCGTATCGCGAACTGCCGGAAGTGATCGCCAAGAGACCAATCCAGAATCCCGATGAATTTCAAACGCAATTGTTGTCAGCATACGAGTTGCTGCGTTCCTTGGCTGGTCCCCAGGCTGCGGAGTTCATACTGTTAGACGTCCGCATGCTACGGCGCGATCATTGGAACGGAACAGCCCTTTGCTTGCTGGAGGATCATGCAGATGTAATCGACCGCAAATGGTATTTGAAAAAACGGCGAGACATTTTGCGTGATCTTCACTGGACTTTCCCCGCTGACGAAGCTGCGGCGATTTATGCACAGTCCTTTCCTGAAGAAGCCGCAGCCGAGGAGCAATTGTAGTCACGTTGCAAGCCGCCAGCCTGTATGCCAGAAAGTCGTTCTCGGCTAAATTAGAGCGAAACTAGGAGGCCTCTATGCGTAAATTGATCGGTACATTGGTCGTCGGCTTATTGATTCTCGCTGGCGTCGGCGTGATGCGTGGCTGGCTCACGATTTCCACTTCCGCCGACTCCGAGAAAGCCAATCTTGGCGTTTCTGTTGACAAAGAACAACTGAAGGAAGACGCCGAGAAACTGAAAGAAACCGTGCGGGGTGCGGCTTCCAAACTGCAGAACGCGGACAGCGATCCAAGCACAGTGCGCAATAACGCTGGGACGGACCCCTCGAATTCCGGTTTAGTTTTGCCGCCCGACTACGTACCACCCCAGTAGGCTGACGTCGCGCTGACGAGCTGTGGATGTTAAACAAAGTTCACTGTAAGAAAAGGAACGCCAAACATGCTGCCAGGTAGAAGAAAATTCTTGATGAGCCTAGGTGCCGGGGTAGCAACCAGTTCGATGCTTGTCTCTAAGCTCAGGGCGCAAGCCAAGGTGGAATGGCCGATTGCCATCTTTGAAAAGGTATTTGAGGCTCTCGATTTTGAAGAGCTTGCCGATGCGGTCGCAGAAACTGGCGCTGACGGCATTGAGGCAACGATCCGTCCTGGCGGGCATGTCGAACCAGCAGTGGCTGCGGAAGCGGTACCACAAATGGCGGCCGCGCTCGAGGCTCGTGGCAAAAGCATTCTGATTGCGGCTACAGATATCGGTGGCGTCGATGAACCAACCACGGAACCACTCTTGCGGACCCTAAAATCAGTAGGCATCAACCATTACCGAATGTCCCATTACCACATCGATTTGTCCAAGTCGCCGCTGAAGCAAGTCCGTGAGTATGCAGCCAGAGCCCGCGAATTGGCAGCACTGAATCAAGAAATCGGTATCCAGGGCTTGTATCAGAATCACTCCGGGGGCAATCGCAGTAACGGGCGCGGTTACTTGGGCTCCCTGGGATGGGACGTCGCCCTGATGCTCGAAGGCATCGACCCAAGCGCTCTAGGAATCGCCTTTGATACCCGACACTTGCGCAAGGACACTGGGGCATCGTGGGAAACAGCCGTCGCGGTTTGCAAGCCCCACGTGCGGGCGATCTATGTCAAGGATGGCATGTGGTTGGGCGAGCGCGGGGATCAATACAAAGACGTGCCGCTGAATACGGGATTTGTCAACAAGCAGATCTTCGACGCCATGCGGCAGGGGCTCGGCCCAATGCCATTGTGCATACACATGGAATGGCTGGGCTACCGCGTGTTCGAAAAGCACGAAATCCCCAGTGCGATCTCCGCTCACCAACGCGACATTAAGACGCTAAAGTCTTGGTTGTGAGCCACTAGGCTAAGGACCTGGGGAAGAATAACTTGGGCACTTTTCATCTGTCTCGCCCATGCCGCGCAGCAAAAAAGCATGGGCGAGGACCGAGGTTCCCCCCGGTCCTTTAGCGTGACTTTCTGCCTTCGCCTCAATGTCTCATAGTTGCAGCTGGGTACAGGTTGCGATGAAACCGTGGTGGCGATTAGCGAGAAGTGTCGGAAAATCTATTATTTTCACGGTACAGAATGTGGCTTGCGTAACAATGGCCTACTTGACGGAGCATCGCAACTGGACGCAACCTGTCAAACGCGATCCAACTAGGCCAGAGCCTTTGCGAATAAGGCCAACATACGCTCCCAAGCCTTTTCAGCTTGTTCGCGATCATGCACACGAGTATCGGGTGGGCACCAGCCGTGGCCCGCTGGATAGACTTCGATTTCCGCAGTGAGCTTGGCTTCCGCAAACGCTTTCTTAAGTGTCTCCTTCGCGTCAGGATCGCGCATGTCGTCATTCTCTGCGATGGCGATCAAGAATTGAGCCTTCATTTGCGGGATCAGCAGGTGAGGGCTATCAGGATTGGCAGTGGCCAAACCACCGCCATGAAACGTCCCAGCTGCACCGACTCGTTCAGGCACACTCGCTGCTGTTCGCATCACAATGGGCCCACCCATACAATAGCCGATCGTGCCGACCTTCTTGTCTTTGGCAACTTGCGGTTGTTGGTCGAGCCAGGCAATGAACGCCTTGGCGTCTGCGACATGCGTCTCTGCGCTTAAAGACCGTGCTAGCGGGAACACCTCTTGAATGGGCGTACTTGCGCCCTGTGCAGCCGTTGGAGCTTTTTGTTTTCGATAAAACGGATTGACCACAAGCACACTGTAATTTGATTCCGCCAAACGCTTTGCCATCTGCCGAAATGCTGGGCGAAGCCCGAAAATATCGGGCCAAACTAGCACGGCGGCGTGAGCACCCGTTTTTGGTGCAACAAAAAAAGCATCGCATTGGCCGTCGGCAGTTGGAATGTTGACATCTTGTTCTTCGACATCAGCTGCATTGGCTGGCCGGGGCAACATCAGTGCCGCGCTTACTCCAGCGGCGATCGCGCCCATCTCTCGACGCGAGTATTTTTTTACGTCTTCTTCGAAATGGTCCTGGTCACACATGATGGCTACTTTCAAAGTGGGGCTATGTCGTGTGTTACGGCTCACCGGCGGACATCGCTGCGGTGATGGCAACTTAGGGGATTTGAAAGTGCCAGTATATCAAGAGAATCGCTACAGCGGTTCGGTCAATCCAAAGTCGGCTTTTTCCACTCCGTTTGCAAACCTTCATTCAAAACAAGTGCACTGGTTAGCAGTGTTGACATTCTGCCGACTAAATATCACCCGATGCAGGTCGGCCTCCAATCTTACCTGGCGTTTTTGCCTCTCTACGATTGCTTGAACTGGTTCACCTGTGTTACCTTGAGACCCATAACCAAGCCCACTATCAAATCCAGTCTGACATTAGCCGATGCCCACCGCGAGCAGCCGAACACGCTATCAAGCATACCTAAAAGAGCTGGAGCAACGACGCGACAAAAATTCTCCGGGGGCTGGTACGGTACAGTCTGAAGGGAAAGTCAGGCAACGGTCTTTCTGGCAGCTGCTGAAGGAGTTCTGGCGGCAGCTGGCCGAGCATCGGGGCAAAGTAATCCTGGCTTTGGCAACGCTAACCATTTCCACATTGCTTGGGTTGTTGCCGCCTGCCAGCACGAAATTCGCCATTGACTACGTCCTTACCGATCCGCCCGAGCCTGTGCCCGCATGGGCAAGGGTTTGGTTGCCAACCGACTTGACTCGCATGGGTTTGCTCTGGCTGATCGCTTCCACCGTATGCTGCATCACACTTGCTCGAACAGTAGTACATCTTTGGGGACGATGGTATGCGACCAAAGCTGTGAATATGGTTCAAGCCGATATCCGTCGACGAGTTTTTGAACATACGATGGAACTGCCTTTGCATCGGATCCAGGAACTAAAAAGTGGCGGCGCGACGAGTCTCATTCGCGAAGATGCAGGCGGCATCGCCGATCTGATTTTCAACATGCTCTACAACCCGTGGCAAGCAATTATCCAGTTAGCAGGCAGCCTGGCGGTGCTTGTGCTGGTCGATTGGCGACTGATGGTAGGAGGCATGTTGCTTCTGCCCGCCGTCTGGTTAACTCATCGCACTTGGATTCACAGAGTGCGTCCACTGTACAAAGATATTCGCAGTCGACGTCAGCAGATAGATTCCACCACGACGGAGACGTTTGGTGGCATTCGCATCGTACGCACCTTTGCGCGAAACAAGAGTGAGGCCAATCGCTTTACCAGCGGCACGCACCTGCTGGCGCGACAACAATTGATGGTATGGTGGTCCACTCGCGTGATCGAGGTTGTTTGGGATGTGATTATTCCACTATCGTCAACTGGGCTGTTGCTGTACGGCGGTTGGCAAATACTGAACCAGGATCTCACGCTTGGCGACTTGATGATGTTCCTGGTCTACCTGACGATGCTGCTCGGCCCCATTGCTTCCATTGCCTCAAGCGCCATGTCTTTTCAAAATAACCTGGCCGGGCTCGATCGAGTGCTGGACCTGCTCGAGGAGGCTACAGAATCTACCGGCAACGAAGGTGCTGCTGAGATCATTCCGGGAAACGTCGCTGGGGAGATCCGTTTTGACGGGGTTAGTTTTCGTTACCCGGGTGCGGAGCAAGAGGTCCTGCATGAAATTTCATTTACCGCAGCGGCTGGTTCCACGGTGGCCCTGGTTGGCCGGAGCGGCGCGGGCAAGACCACGCTCTGCAATCTTGTAGCTCGATTCTATGAGCCCAGCGGTGGCAAAATCCTGCTTGACGGCAACGACATTCGCGATATTCGTCTACACGCGTTTCGCAGATTGCTTGGTGTGGTTGAGCAGGACGTATTCTTGTTTGACGGGACCGTCCGCGACAATATCGCCTACGGCAAACGGCGAGCAACCGATGAAGACATTGCTGTAGCAATACAGGCTGCAGCGGCTAGCGAGTTTGTAGAGGCGTTACCCGATGGGGTCAACACTTGGATCGGTGAACGCGGTGTCAAGTTGAGCGGCGGCCAACGGCAGCGGTTGGCAATCGCGAGAGCTTTACTCGCCGACCCACGTATTCTGATCCTGGATGAAGCAACCAGCAACTTGGACAGCGAAAGTGAGCGATTGATCCAAAACAGTCTGCGACGGTTGCTGCACGGCAGGACCGCATTTGTCATCGCTCATCGTTTAAGTACGATTGCGCATGCGGACTTGATTCTAGTACTGGAAAATGGACGCATCGTCGAAAGCGGCACTCATTCGCAGTTGCTAGAGCGCGGGGGGCACTACCAACGAATGGTCGTGCTGCAAACAGAGGACGTCCACGATAAGGCAACTACGCCTTAGCAGCTGCGCCGATGTGATTAGCCGTAGTCTTTAGTCCAATACCATCGCCGCCTGGGCAAGAATCCATGCAATCGCCATTGAACAACCAGGAACGCCGGAGGCAACTCGACCAATTGCTGCGGACTATTACATCACGAGAAGTGTTTGCAAAATCGGAGATCCAGGCGCTGTGTTGCGAATCCAAGCCTCGATTCGTAACCGCCACCCTCAAGCAATTGGTGGCCGATGGCGTGCTATCGACGACGGGCACAAAATCACGTGATTGCCGCTACCAATGGATGACCTCGCCGGAGGGATTCTCCATAGACACCTGGATCGAACGCCAATTGGCAGGAAACCAGGTAACGCAAGCGCCCATCGAAGAGCGCCCGCGAGAACGCTTGATGCAATTGGGGGCCCAGAATCTAAAGACGAGTGAGTTGTTCGCCATTCTTATTCGTTCTGGGCTGCGTGGCGAGTCCGCGGTGCAAGCCGGGCAAAAGCTGGCAAGCCGTTACAAGAACGAAATGCAAATTATCCCTACGCTGGCCCGTTCGGACATGAAGCAGGTTAGCAAAGCAGTTTCGGAAGTCGCTTATTGCCAGATTCAGGCTGGCATAGAATTGGGTCGGCGTGTGCGCGAGGCTGCGCTGAGCGCCGCCCCAAAGGAACGCATCAATAGCACGCAAGCTGCGATCAGTTACTGCACGAGGATTTTTTCCAGGCTCGCACACGATGCCCGCCAAGAGGAATTCCATATCGTGACCCTGGACACGAAACTGCAGCCAATCAGCAACCATCGCATTACTGTCGGAACGTTAGATGCCAGCCTGGTGCATCCTCGTGAAGTGTTTCGCCCAGCGATTCGCGATACCGCTTCAGCTGTCCTGCTGGTGCATAACCATCCATCTGGAGATTGTACGCCCAGCCGCCAAGACCGGGAGGTTACCACTCGCCTGAAAAAGGCTGGTGAACTCCTTGGGATCAATGTCATTGATCACATAATCGTTGCCAGGGATAACGCCGTTAGTCTGGAAGAAAGTGGTTGTTAAGTATCCGTGGTGCAAGCTCCAAAACAGACAGATTCCAGCCAACTGTATGACAGCAATTTCTTTTTGGCGATGGCCAGCCAAACTTGCTTCGTTATCGCCAATACTTTGATGGCTCACTATGCTCGTTGGATAGAATTTCTCGGTGGCGATCTTTTGAGCATCGGATGGGTAATGGGCGGGGGAGCTGTCGTTGGGCTTTTCCTGCGACCGACCATGGGACAGTGGATTAATCGATTTGGTCCCATAACCATGTGGCAAATTGGCTATCTTCTGTTTGCTACCGGCGCCTTGGGCAACTTGGCAATCAGCGATCTTGGCCCTGCCATCTACATGTTGCGTTCTTGTACTGTGCTTGGTGCCGCCGTCGTATTTGCAAGTGGTCTGACTTACATTTCACAAATTGCGCCTGTACACCGTCAAGCCGAAGCGATTGGCATCTTAGGTGTCGGCGGCTTTTTGGGAATGTTGGTCGGACCATTCCTGGGTGATGTGTTTCTCGGCGGCGAGATGCGGCAGCGGAATGACTTCAGCACTTTGTTCATAACTGCTGCTGTAGGCAACCTGATACCCGCTGCACTCGTACTGCTGCTGCGCAGACCACAGTCCTCGCTACGCAGCCGAGGCTCTCTGCGCGTGTCCGACTTTGCAAGAACGGTTTATCAGCATTGGCCCGGGACGATTCTATTTGTAGACTTGGCTTTCGGTGTCTGCATGGCAATCCCCTTTGGATTCCTGGCCAGTTTCATTGACAAGGTTCCTTTGCAAGTCGCTGGCGTTTCCATGATGGGCGTATTTTTCTGGGTGTATGCTGGCTGGGGCTTGTGTGTCCGAATCACTTTGCGCCGCGTACCCGATCGATTTGGCAGGCGAAAGGTTCTGTTAGTTGGCAATCTATTTATGTGCCTGGGAATGTTCAGCTACTTGCTGGTCACTGCTGAGCGACCTTGGCTGTTAGTCATCCCAGCTCTATTGACCGGAACAGCGCATGCACTGATGTTTCATACGATGACAGCACTGACGATTGAGCCGTTTCCACGCGAGGTTCGCGGAACTGGCTCGGCACTGGCGCTCATGATGCTTGATCTCGGCATGATTGCTGGTGCCCCGATTCTGGCCTGGATCGGGGAAACGCTTGGATTTGACTGGCTATTCACCCTAACAGCAATTCTCTTGTTCACGTCCATGGCTGCATATTCGTGGAGCAGTATCCCTGTTTGGCGATCGCGACGCGCCCAACAGGAAATAAATCCCCTCTCCAATTCGCACTGAATTGTCGTTAAATCGTCTCTCGAAGAATGCACCGGGGGGAGGCTGTCTTGCCGTCGTCGCGGTCTGGCCCAGGCTGCAGATCGCCCTCCGTCGTGACGGCCTTCCATTCAGGCGCGACAATATGCACAGCGAGGCCATAGTCGTGGGAAACCGACGAGAATTCGAAAAGTTTCCCTAGATGATCCAGATGCACTCTCGAAGTTGTATTTGTTATCGCTGTCTAGCGTATGTTTGTGAGAAACTTTCGATCCGCTCAATTTCATAAATCCATGGGCCGATCTTATGGACCGGGTTAGCTGGGAGCTGTTTCACTTCTCCAGCGATTGCAAAAGGGCTTTGTGCGGTAGTGCACACTCAAGACCGGATGTCTTGGGAGGAATGAGCCCAGCTCAACACAAGGCGTGACAAAACATGGAAGTTAAGAAGTGGATTTTGCGTTTCGCATTTGTCAGCTGTGCCTGCGCGACTAGCAGTGCCGTTGCTGAGACGTTCGAATACTACGACCAAACCCTGGCACCTGCAGTCACCTCTGCAAGCTGTGAAAGTGGTTGCACCGACAATTGTGATACATCAATTTGTGACACTTACTCTTGTGCATCAAGCTTAGCCTGCGATAGCGCTTGTTGTTCGGCATCGAAAGGCTGCAACTGTGGCAACTGCTCCTCGGCTGGTGGATTATTGGGACTGGGAATTCTTGCCAAGTCCGATTTCTGCTTTGCCGACTTCATTAGCCCGATGACCAATCCGGTTTTCTTTGAAGACCCACGCACTCTCAGCGAGCTGAGATTCATCTTTCTGAGCCACAAGTTGCCAGCGGCGCTGGGAGGAAACTCCGTCCAAGTCTATGCCATGCAGGCGCGGGCTGCGTTGACAGATCGACTAAGCGTCATTGCTACCAAGGACGGATTCATTTCAACGCAAAGTCCAGTTCTGCAAAGTGGAGTAGCAGACGTTGCTGCGGGTTTGAAATACAACTTGTACCGTGACGTGCAAGCTGGCAGGCTGGTTAGTGTCGGCACAACCTACGAAATTCCGATGGGATCAAACAAATCGTTGCAAGGCAACGGTAACGGTGAATTCCATTTCTTCGTAACGGCAGGTACCCGCGTTGGCTCGCGAGGCCACTGGATTTCAGCTGCTGGCTTGCGCGAGCCACTGGATACGAACCTAGAAAACCGAGTGGCATACTGGTCCAATCACCTGGATCGACAGATTGGCGATCGGCCTTTGTATGCGTTCACTGAACTCAACTGGTACAACTATATGAGCTCGGGAAATGCATTCGGCTTGCCCATTGAGGGAGGCGATCTGTTCAACTTGGGCTCCGTAGGCATTACAGGGAATGACCTGGTCACCCATGCCATCGGACTCAAGGCGCGCCCGAAGCGAAACATTGAAGCGGGCGTTGCTTGGGAATACCCGATGACCGCACGTAAGGGCCTGATGGATAACCGACTAACCGCAGATCTAATTTTGCGGTACTAGCGGTCGCGGATTCGAGTGGAACTGCTCATCTGGATTGCCAGATGAGCAGCCTGGCCGGTTCGGCTAATTGCTCTTTAATTCAAAGTTCAAGTCCGACTTGTCTTGATCTGGAATTACCAAAGTTAATCCCGATGTCGAGACAGCAGCATACTTCTTCGGCAATCCATATTGTACGTTTACCGAACCAATTGAATTCTCGTCTTCCCCTCCACCCGATTCGGTGAGAACTGTCTTGTTGACTTGAACACGGTAGGAGCCAGGTACGGCACCCTTTTTTTCTTCGAACGCCTGAAGTGAGTACTTACCGGTTGCATCAGTCACCCCCCGAGCACTGTATTCACCTTGGTCGGCAATCGCGACCACGGTCGCATTTTCGATTGGCTTGCCATCCAAGGTAACGGTGCCTTCGGCCGTAACTGTCTTGGGCAAGTGACTCAAATCTGGGCCGCAACCCGCCGCGGTCATTACTAAGAGGGCCAGCCCCAAAATCATTCGCTTCATCGAAAATTGTACTCCTCGTGACCACCAGTCACTATTTTCGCAGTGAGTGAGTGGACTCAAAAAATTAAAGAAACTTACTTTGCGTGCTAGGTTCCAGTGGAACGATCCATAACTGCCAGCCCGGCTAGTGGTGCTATTTGTAGTCAACCAGCCAAAAGAAACGGGCTGGACAACCCAAGAAAATGGATGGCCCAGCCCTGATATCAGTAGACCCGATTCATGCGAATTGTAATTCGGAAAACCTGAACCAGTCCAGCTAACTACTCAACTTGTGCGCCAGCTTCGCCAGCAGCCTTTGTTCCCAGAGCTCCCCACACTCCATAGGGACTTCGGCCTCCGCCACTGCCCAGTGGCGCGATAGCGGCTTGATTGCCTGCATCAATGTTAGAACTGATAAAATGCACACTACCATCGGCCATACACGCTTGCACCCCACCAACATGCTCACTACCGGCAGTCCACATTCCAGGAAACCAGTGCGGTGAGGCGCTGCCCTCCATGATGATGCAAGTTGGCGAGTTAGGTGGCAGAATGGTTGAAACGGCGGCAAAGAAAGTGTTTCCTGCCAGTCCTCGGTATCCTGGAGACGTGTCATTCCTTGGAGTTACTAAGTTAGGATCAACGTACTGCTGGCCTGTCCATAACGCTCGGCAGTCGAGCGGAGTGGCTGTGGCAACATTGCCAGCCACCGCTGCTGCAAGTCCACGAGTATTTTGGCCACTAGGACGTTGGCGCTCGGCAATCGTGATCGTGTTGCTTGTACCATCCACGATTTCGCCTATTTTCGCGTAGGCGTATCGCCCCCAAATACCTCGGTGTCGTATTGGCAACTTCTGGCGAGAGAGCCCTGCGTTGCCACGTTCTTCGGAAGGGGAAAACAGCTCGGAGGCTGCATAGTTATCACCCGTGCAGAATGCATAGCTAGTCAACGTACGGGTGCGGTTGGCCTGGTACGGATCAGATTCGCCCGCATCACTTGGGCATTCCAGGAACGATAGCCGCGAACGGTAAAGTTGATTGCCGTTCCATGGTTCAATCCCTTGGTTGCGATTGCCCAATTGACCAAGCTGATTGTAGAGTGCGTTCTGCTCGATAAAGGGTAGAAGAAAGTAGCTGGTTCCCATAGAACCACGCTGTGTGTTCGAGGTATCTGAACCGCCCCAAATGTGGCCAGTTCCAGACTGCAATGCTGGAAAGCGTTGGTACGCAGACTCGTAGTTCAACGCTGCCAGCCCCAATTGCTTCAAATTGTTACTGCATTGCATGCGCCGCGCAGCTTCACGTGCCGCCTGAACGGCAGGTAGCAGGAGTCCTACGAGGATACCAATGATCGCAATCACAACTAACAATTCCACCAGGGTAAATCCCACACGATTTCTTTTCATACACCTACCCGCAATTAAGAGAGAAGAAAAAGCCGTTATCCTAGCCATAATGGCGTCTACACGAGCCTGGAATTTTAATCAAATGTCAACTTTTTCTTAACCCACCGCCCCAACATTACCACTTTGTAATATTCGCCCGAGGTCAAGCAACGCCAGACAGTATTGGAACAGGCATTTTTCAGGTTACCGAAGAATATTTCGGGACGCTTTCTTGCACAGAACGCAAGAGAAAATGAACTCACCGAAACCATTTACCGCTCTGGCAACCCAATTCCAGGACTCGGCGAAGAATGCAAAGCTCGAGTTGAATCAGCTTCGCAGATGACCGTTTCGTCCCTACTGATCAGACAGTAGTTTCCCAAACCAAACAGCCGCACCGCAACTTCGAACCCTGTTGGATAGGAAACCCTTTGCTCGACGGCGATATGGCTTCACCGATGCGAACAGCGGTCTGCTGGACGTCGAGTTTCACCAGTGACATTCACGTCATCAGCGCGAGACTTGAGGCGTGTTACACAGCTATTCTTCGACGCCGCCGGGATGCCAACCATGCAAGCCCCAGCGCGGCGGGAAAGAAGCCCGGCTCGGGTACGGCTGATATCACTGATCCCGTGTAGCTGCCAGAACCTCCAAAATCGGCTGACAACGTTGATGGCGACGATTGCTCAATGAGCTCGCGAAGATTCTCGGCAGTTACGCGATTGTTCAAAATCGCGTCGCCAATGAAGCTAACCGAAAACGAACCGGCAGGACCACTCGACTGGAAAGAGAACAGGGCCTGATCATTGGAGTTATTGTCGACCAAGATGATGTCTCCACCGTCAATCGTCAAGACTGTCGGATTCACATTGAACGACCCGCCGTTGATCGTGGCAAAACCAGGGGACGTTTCGGTAAAGTCGAGCGTTACTGAAAAATCTCGCGTGGGCGGTACCGCTCCCAACAGCGACCCATTTCCGCTGGTCAAGGAACCTTGAAAAGTAACAATGGCCGCTTCTGAGGTAAGCGAACAACCAAGAACTAATAAACAGCTAACCGCAAATACAGTTGGTTTCATCTTCTCACTGACCCAAGTTAAAAGGGGAGATTTTTTTCGTTTCAATTGAGTACTTGTCCGCAGGACGTACAAGACTCATAACGGCGCATCCTAGATCAAATGTGTGTCGAATCACTAATCGATGGACAGTACTCGATTTCGCAGCCGATGCAGGGCGATGTCGTCCACGAGTTCACTCCAGTTGTAGGTCTCGTTGTCGAACACGCTGCTGGCCGCATCCTTCAGTTCATCGAGCTGCTCTGATACAAATGCTTGTTCCATGAAGAAATCCGCATGGTTGCGGTCAAAGCGTGTAGTCGATGGCTGGGAGACAGTCGAGCTAGGCTCCAGCGATTCGTTGTTCAGCATGTTGACAACTATCAGAGCGTCTAGTGGCGAAACATAGCCGTCTTCGTTGACGTCGAACGGGCTTCCGGCAACCGGTCCTTCACCATCCACTGACTGGTTTAGTCGATTCACAATCAGTAGCACATCGATCGGAGAAACGAATCCATCTCCATTGGTGTCCGCCCGGGATGCGATGGATGCAGCTGCGATCACCTCGACAGCACCAATGTCAAAGCCCGCCCCTTGTGGACGTGTAACCCCGCGTTGATCTACGGCTGCAACAGCACTGGATCCCGCGTCCAAGGCAGGACTGCCCATGTTCAAAGAATGCGTGTCAGTGCTGCCGCCATTGTTCTGCAGCGGTCCCAACATGGGATCCACATCCGTAAGATTCCCTGTCGTTGTACCCGAGATGGACACGCCGCTAGAGTTTCCTATCAGATTGTTTCCACCGCTGACAATGGTGCCGTTGGCATCAGGCCCAACAACTGCGCTGTTCGTTGCAATGATAGAGTTGGTGCTCGACAGGCTGCCTCCTGCAATGTTCAAGCCACCTCCGCTGCCAGTCGCCGTGTTGTTAGCCACAGTAGCACTTGTCAATTCAAAGGTGCCGCTCAACAGCTGGACGCCCGCCCCGTTGATCGAGTCGTTGGAAGAAATGGTGCTGTTGAGCACCATTACCGAGCCACCCTCTGTGAGAATACCACCGCCGTCTTGACTAGCACGATTGCGTGAAATAGTTGATGCGTTTACGGTGAGTTCGCCTCCATCTCCATCGTTGAACAACCCACCGCCTGTGTTTGCGACGTTTCCGTCAATGGTGGTTTCAGACAACGACAATTTGCCAGTCGAAGAATTCCACAAACCACCTCCTTCGGCAGATGCAAAGTTCTGCGTCACTAAGGAATTTGCAACTGTAACGACACTGGCTCCCGTTATATGCAGACCACCGCCATTACCTGGTGCGGACTGAGCTCTGTTTGTCGATAGCGTAGAATCAACCAACTCCAGAACGCCTCCACTGTCCTCAATTCCTCCGCCTGCTCGACTGGCTGTGTTGGTCCCTAGGAATACGCCGGTAGCTATGATTGTTCCACCGAGATTAAGTATACCACCACCAGAACCACTGGCACCATCAGCCACATTGCCGAAAAACAACGTATCATTCAGCTCGATCATGCCACCGTTGTTAAAGAGTCCACCACCTCCATCGTGCGATTCAGGACCATGCGCAGAGTTGCTGGCGATCACAAGATTATCACTCGTAATTAACGTTCCCGAGCTCTGAATCCAGATCGCACCTCCCTCACGAGCTGCCTGGTTTCCTACAAATGAACCTCCTGAAATAACGACCGTTGCAGCTGCCGACGTGTGGATTGCACCACCGTTACCGGGATTTGCCACTCCGGCGCCGCCATTTGCGTCATTCGTCGTGAACGCCGAGAAATTGATCGTCGCTTGGCCATCGACCAGCTCGATGGCTCCGCCAGCTCGATTGGCACTGTTTGAATTGAAACTCGCGCCGGTCACATTCACCGTGCCTGCCAAGCTGAACAAGCCACCGCCCGAACCGCCAGCTCCATCTGCAATATTGTCGCTGATCGTCGCTCCAGTAATGTTCAGCGTCCCGCCGTTGTTGAAGATACCACCACCACCGTCGTCGGCCGCTGGTCCACTGGCGGTATTGCCCGTGATCAATGTTCCCGTGATCGTCATCGTGCCAGAGCCATTCCATAGGCCACCGCCTTCGCGTGCGGCCACATTGCCTGTCACTGTACCGCCCTGAATCGTCGCATCGCCTGCACCAGTAATGTGCAAGCCGCCACCGTTGCCTGGCGCGGCGACCGCGCCTGGCGACACGCCAGTGTTGTTCGATAGCAACTGTACATTAGTCA
>JAGQPR010000579.1 GCA_020426625.1 Planctomycetales bacterium | reverse complement strand
ACTGGCAACCCGGATAATCGCGACCGCGAATACGATGTGTTGACCGACGATTATGCCCGCATGGTGATCGAAGAAATCTTGCCGGAAGTGGAGAAGGACTACAAGATATCGCATGATCCTGCGGAGCGAGCCATCGGTGGATCCAGCAGCGGTGCGATCTGCGCTTTTACAGTGGCTTGGGAACGCCCCGAGCACTTTCGCAATGTAATCAGCATGATTGGTAGCTTTACCAACATCCATGGCGGCCATGTTTACCCCGATCTTATCCGTGAAGCTGACAAGAAGCCCATCCGCATTTTCCTGCAGGACGGCGAGAACGACAATCGCAGTCCACAGAACTTGGAAAGAGACTGGTTTCTTCAAAATCAGAAGATGGTTGCCGCTTTTGAAGAAAAGGGCTACGACATGGCCTATGTTTTTGGCATAGGTCCTCACGCCGATGATCACGGCGGCGCCATGCTACCACAAATGTTAAAGTGGATTTGGCGTGATCATCCGGACGTTGTGAAATCGGATGCCGATTTTGTTGCCGAAGCCAAAGCCATTGAACCACAGGTTTCAGAGGCATTTCCGGGATTTGATGCCAAGGCTGAGATCGATCCCAGTGGTACGTATATTTCCGAAACACGTCGTGGCGACACATTGTTTGTAACGACGGTGGTGGTGGAAAGAAGGGACGGCGCTATCTCTGGCTCGTACACTACACAACGCGGTGAAACCGAGCCCACGACCGTCAAGATTGCGAACGCCGAACAAGTGGGTAATAAGCTGATTTTCGACGCAACAACTCAGTTTCGCGATAGGGAATTTACCAGCACATATCAAGTTATCGTAAGTCCCAAGGGACTTACTGGCTGGCGCATGAGTGGTTTCGGCGATTCGCCCTGGAATGCTCAAAAGTCGCAATAGAAATTCTGAATCGACGCAACACCCAAGTTTCGATTCGGGTATAGATGCCTATGGTATTGGCGAGCGGAGGGGGAAATCACCTCTCCCTCGCGGGTATCCGACTTTCACTCGCGAACGTTGCACCGAAAACGACGCAAACACCTTGTGCTACGAGTGTCTCGGATAGCTAAACTCGCAGACTGCGAATTTAGCATTGGAAACCGCGAAGACTCAACATCGCCTGAACAAGGCTTGCGGATACCAGCGAGCAGCAGTTCACGAGTACTCCGATGTTTCCAGCGTCCTCCTCGGGAGGAAGCGGTCAAACCTAGCAGACGACTACGCACACTTTCCAAAGGATTCAATCATGTTGATGCAACGGGTCAAGGCAGATGCTGGCGCGGTTAGCTGGCTATCGTTCAACCCAGGTAAGTTGCTGATTTTGATGTTAATGCTTTTGTGCGTCCACTCAAGCATCTATGAATCGCAAGGGCAGGAGAATTCGCCGCCGGACGCAGTGCCAGAACGCAACTACTTGTTCGTCGCCTGCCCTGGTATTCGCAACTATCTTGAGTATGGCGGGCATGGGCTTCTGGTTTATGACATCGATGACAATCATCGGTTTCTTCGTCGAATACCTCTGGCAGGTGTCGCCGAAGATGGTCGACCGATCAACGTCAAAGGCATTTGCGGAAACGCACAAACGGGCCGCATTTTCGTCAGCACGATCAGAACACTGCAGTGTGTCGACATGCACACGGAATCAATACTCTGGGAAAAAACGTACGAGGGTGGCTTGGATCGCATGTCGATTTCTCCGGATGGAAAGTTCATCTATCAGCCCTCATTCGAAGGTCCAGATTGGTATGTGCTGGACGGAATCAATGGCGATGTGATGGCAACTCTGTCCCCTGGATCTGGAGCGCACAACACAATTGTTGGACTGGACGGGAAATACGCCTACTTGGCAGGCCTGAAGTCGCCGATTCTGTCCATCGCCGACACCAGCGTACATCAGCTGACAAAACAGGTGGGACCGTTTAGCAACAGTATCCGACCATTCACCGTCGATGGTAAACAGCATCGATGTTACGTCTGTGTCAATGAGCTACTGGGATTTGAGATCGGCGACATTCGTTCCGGCAGAATGCTGCATCGAATCGAAGTGCAGGGATTTTCACCAGGTAAAGTCAAGCGGCACGGTTGTCCTAGTCACGGCGTAGGACTGACACCCGACGAAAAAGAAATCTGGGTAGTTGATGCATTCAATCGACGCATCCACATCTTTGACAACACCGTCGACCCTCCGGAACAGCGGGAGAGCATTGCTCTGCGCGATGAGCCAGGCTGGGTCACTTTCAGTATTGACGGCCGTTGGGCTTATCCTTCCACGGGGCAGATCATCGACACGGCTAGCAAGAGAATAGTTGCCCAGCTGACTGACGAACATGGTACCGCAGTAGCGAGCGAAAAAATTCTCCAAGTTGTATTCCAAAATGGAAAAGCGATTCGCACCGGAGATCAATTCGGATTGGGACGCGTTCGGTGAAGCGGAAAAGCCTCATTTGCGTCAATCGGTATGCGGTTCTCGTAGCGGCTTGCGATGAGTGGCCCCAACGGGCAGCAGCATTCCTGTTGGGTTCGGCGGCAACAAAGGTGATAGAATACGCAACCCCATGGGGCCATAGCAGTGGTTGAACTGCTCGATGAATTCCTGAGCGTCAACCTCAGGAAGGCATACAGCACCAACAACTCGTTGGTGCTGCTGAATTAGGCCAGACAATGGTTCTCGTTGAAAACTGGAGGACATCTAGCGTTCCAGAAGGTTTTGCAGATTTAGAAATGCTCGATCGAACAACGTAGGCACTGCGCATTCATTTTGGGTAGGTCGTTGAAAACGCTCAATCAGAATCCTTTTCGGCAGATTCTTTGTCGCGCGATCGCTTCTCTGAAGCTCGCTTCTTGTCGTCCGCAGCCTGCTTTTTTCGGGCGTTAGCAAGCTCTTCTTCCAATTCCTGGTAGCGAGCGTCGAACGCGCGCAGTCGATGTTCCATTTCTGCATTGGCTTTGGCCGCAGCCTCCAGCTTGCGTTTCAGTCCGACATCAACCATCTCGAGCTTTTCTTTGAGCTCTGCGTTTTCACGCGAAAGTTGTCGGTTCAACTCCGCATGTTCATGCAGCTCACGTTCGCGAGCTTCATTTTGCGCCGCCATTTCGCGAATACGATTCTCTGCTTCGGACAATCGATGTTGGGATTCTTCCTGGCGTCTCGCTGCGTCTCGCTCGACATTCGCAACAGCTTCTTGTTCACGACGAGCTTCGGCTAACATTCGCTCAGCATTTTCGACAGCGCGGCGAGCCTCCTGCAATTGGTGTTCGGTTTCCATCTTCATGATTTTGCGTTCAGCTTCCCAACGCACTTCAGCGATTTCCATCTTGGCATGCAATTCGAGATTGTCCTTAGTCAGATTCAGAATCTGCTTGACGACATCACTATTCAGCAGTTCGTCCATACTGCTGAGCCCGTTGGCGCCCGGCATGTTGTGGCTCCGCCGATTGCCGTCCTCGTCAATTGTTCGAATCTCAATGCGCTGCTCGATTTGGCGACGCTCGTCCGGTCGGCCTGGAACATCGGGGTTTACCGGAGGCAGGCCCTCCCTTCGAAACATTGGCCCACGGGGACCGGCAGAAGGTGGCGGCGGAGTCGCGTCTCGCGGTTGGGCGATTCTCGGCGGTGGATCCACCGGGCGATCATCGGTCCTTCGATTAACGGCAGGTCGATCAGGACCGTGACGATCTTGCACCTCCTCTGGACGCCTCTGCGGTGCGGCGAGATCGGTTTCCCGTTGGATCTGCACCAACGGAACAGTTCGTTCAAGTGGAAGCTGCAATTGCGGTATTTCCGAACTTTGGTTGCGGTCGTCAGCAGCCAAAGGACGCATCGAAGCGGCAAGTTGCTGGGAAGAACTCATTGCGCCGCGCGCGGGCAGCTGCCGAACGGGCTCGGCTGCTTTTTGACGCTGGGCAATACTTGGCCTGTCGTCAACTGACTGAATCCCGCCAATCAAGGCAACTGGGCCGGTTGATCCCGGCCGGTACGTTGGCAGGTGCAGCGGGTCTTGTGCCTTACCTGACTCGACCCAGCCCGCTACCGCAAGCAGCAATAATGGGACAATCGCTATGAGTTTCTGCATTGGTACCAATCCTATTGTCAAAATTTCAAGTCCTCTCCGAAACCCCTCTCTTCCGCCACGGGTTGCCAAAGGCTAATTGTATTGTAGCGAGCGTGAAAGTTTTGCGATATCGCGGCGATAAGCAGGAAAAGATGTGCAAGCTAAGACTGTGTAGTGACTGAATTCGAAAGGCAGAAAGTCACGCTTAAGGACCAGGGGGAAATGAGAGAGCAATTTATTTTTGTCCCTCACCTCGGTCCTC
>JAGQPR010000578.1 GCA_020426625.1 Planctomycetales bacterium | reverse complement strand
GTTCGATCAAGTATTACGATCTGAACAATACGCAGCAAACTCTCAGCAGTGCTGTTTACCAGCTTGATTCGGTGAACAGTCGTTTGCGCTTGGCATACAACCAAACGTGGCCGGTTTACATCGATCGGTGGGACTCTATCGAAATTAACTACACGCTAGGCACTCACACTGACAGCACTACTGTTCCGGCAGCAGCCAAGCAAGCAATGTTGCTTTTGGTGGGCTACTACTTCTCTGGCAATCGTGGTGATGACGATCGGCCAAACGACATGAGAGCCTATGAGTCGTTGGTCAGGAAATACATGCGGAGCACCTACCCATGAGTTTCCGAGGTAGACGGCGTGAGCGCATTGCAGCTATGCGAGAACGGATAGACGTTGAGACTGCGACCACCGATGAGTCGAGTGGTCAGCCGATTCGTACATGGTCAACGACCCTTTCCGGAGAGCCCGCACAGTGGACGCCAACGGCAGGCACGGAATCAATACGCGGCAGGCAAGTGGAAGCGGGTATTGCAGCGATATTCACGGTGCATCATCGCGACAACGTTTACACGGTGGAGCAACGCATCGCACACAACAGCCAGTATTACGGGATCGTCTACATCAAGCCTGTCGAGGGCGGAAGGCGATACATCGAGCTGCATTGTAAGGCGGTGCCATGATGGCGAACAAACTGCAATTCGACGCAAAGAACCTTCCGAGTGATGCGGAAATCAATCGCATGTTTGATGCCGTTCCGCATCTGGATAGATTCCGCGTGACTGATCAAGTATTGCGGGCGGGTGCTCGCCCAATCGTCACTCGTGCCAGACAGCTGGCACCACGCAGCACACCCGAAGACAGGGCCAAGCGAAGTACTAAGCAGAAGCAAGCAGCCGATTGGAACTATCCATTATGGAAGACGATTAAATACGTTCTGCGCAAGTACTCAACGAGCGGAGTGGCTGTCGTTGGTCCCGAGTGGCCTAAGGGAAACAAAGCGTATTTCAACACAAGCCCAAGTGGTCGGCGTCAGTATCTGTGGGGACGAGCAACCGGGAGAATTGTTCCGCAAATTCGAAATTGGATAGTGCAGGCGTTCGACGAAACGAAATCGCAACAGCTTGCGGAGATGAAAAAAAAACTTCGTTCGGTCATGGACCAGATATGGCGGAACCGTGGCTGAAGTCATTTCTGCTGTGCGCAGCTACATCCTGAGTAAAACGCTGGTGACCGACATCATCAGTCAGAGGATGTACTTTTTTCGTTTGAAGCAAGGTGCCGTGCTGCCAGCTGCGACTATTGCGAAGGTCAGTACGAACCACATTCATACGCTGAGTGATAGGTCTGGTCTGGTTAGTACTCGATTGCAGATTGAGTGTTTCAGCACTAACTACCTGCAAGCGGAAACGTTGGCGGCAGCGATTTACAAGTGCGGAATCACTGCGGTCCGTGGCGTGACAAATTCAGTGGACATTCGCGGCGTGACTGTTGAGGACGGGCAGCGGAACTACACGATAGACGCTCGGGATGGTGGTGACGATCACACGTATGTGACGCAATTCGATTTGATGGTTTCCTATTTGGAGTAAGGCAACATGGCAGCAAACACAGGTAACGGGGCCACGCTCACGCAGTCAGGCTTGACTGTGGCGATAACAAGTATTTCAGTCGGAGGCAGAACTCTACCGACCGTCGACGTGACGCTATTGGCCGACACAGTAACCAAGCTAATTGCTGGTGATGTTCTGGTGCAAAAGCCAATCGAAATCATGTTTCTGTTCGACTCTACAGATTCCGACAATGTTCCAACTTTGGGAGGGGCATCGGTATCAACGACGATTACCTTTCCGTCGCAGGGTGGAACCGCAGCAACGTTGATCGGAACAGTAATCAACACCGACCTCGATCTTCCAACGCTCGCTAACAACGAGCGGCAAGAAGGCAAGATCATCATGACGCCAGACGGTCAAACGGCAATGGCGTTCACTGTCGAAGTATAACAATCGGGAGATAACAGAAAGATGGCACAAGTAGAAATCAAGCCTGTCTTCGTCACGCAGAAAACGCGTTTTGGCGAAGTGAAAAAACGGCACGGTCTAGATGAAGTGTTTTTCAATGGCAAGCGTGCAGGCTATTGTCCCTGCGATGAAAACGACCCCCATCACAAGACGTTTCATCCGCTCGCTGATTTTCCTGAGGAATTGTCAACCGCAGTCATTGCCGGAAGTGCAGGACGACTAACCCGGTCGCTACGTGCGCCGAAGTCACCTGAACCAGAACCGGAAACGATTGCAGAAGAGGAATTGGAATAAGCATGGGATTGTTCGCAGATTTGAAAGCGATACCACCAGCGGAAAAGACGGTGGATCTGGGCGGGGGCCGAAAGGTCGTTGTCATTGGATTGAGTCGAACCGATAAGTGTGACATGGTCGCGTCTTGCACCAGCAAGAAAACTGGCCGATGCGACAATCAGCTTTTGGAAAGCAAGTACCTGGCTAGGTGTGTTTGCGATCCAGAAACACGCGAGCCGATACAGCCAGATTGCCGTGAGTGGAATTTGGCATCGCATGTGGCAGCTCCGCTGGTTAGTGCGTGTGTCGAGGTGAATGGGCTGGATGAGGAAGAAGCAGAGGCACTGCTAAAAAAATCGGACTGAGTCGCGATCTGCGGCTCATTGGTCGGTTAGCGTTGCAACGTGGTGGGGAAGCGGTTGACGATCCGTTTGCGTGGTGGAACAGCTTGCCAGAACATGCGGTTCAGTTCTGGAAAGCCTATTCACGCGTGGAGCCATTTGGCGACGATTGGCGCAGGTCGGCGCAAGTGTGCCGTGCGATTGACGAGCTTCGGGTGGTCTTTATTCGCAGTCACGGTGCCGAAGCCAAGATGCGGGACGAATCGCATTACATGCATCCTGATTGGGAGCCACCGCCAAGGCTCCAGGAGTCGATTGAAGAACAGCTAGCAACAGCTGCAAAGTCATTAGGGGTGGCCAGTGGCAACGACGATTAACGCATACGCAGTTTCGCTCGAAATGGATGCTTCGTCGTACATTCGCGGCAGTTCACTCAGTCGCAAGGAAACGTCTTCCCTCGTTCGTGAAATCAATGGTGCTCGCACACCAGCGGAGAATTACGAGCAATCGTTAAATAGACTTGATAAAGCACTCAAGCAGGGTGCAATTGACCAGGGAACCTACAACCGTTTGGTCTCTGCTGCTGCCGACAAAATGAAGCGTGCCGAGGGTAGTACGAACAGGTACGCATCCAGTGTGAAGCGATTGGTTGGTGCGTACGTCGGATTCAGCGCACTGAAGGGCGGTGCGAGAAGTATTATTGAGCAGACGGCTGCTGCGGAAAAAACTGCAGTGGCGTTTCGCGTTCTCGTCGGTGATGTTGAACAGTCTACAGCCGCATTAAAAGAACTCAGAAGCTTTGCAGCATCAACGCCATTTTCATTTCCAGAAATTGCAGACGCTGGCCGCATGTTGCTTGCGTTCAAGTTTTCTACGCAGGAACTTGGCAAGGAATTGCAGATATTGGGCAATCTGGCTGCTGGTACTAATCAGCCGATCGGCGAGCTGGCGGAACTGGTTGGCAAGGCTCGGGTGCAAACCACCATCTACAGCGAAGACCTGAACCAGTTCACTGGACGTGGCATTAACGTTCTCGACGGCTTGGCTGCGCGTTTTGGCGTAACGACAGCAGAAGTGAAAAAGCTGGCGTCAGAGGCGAAGATATCGTTCAGCGATTTGCAAGTAGTCCTGGAAGAATTGGCGACCGGTACAGGCAAGTTCAACGGTCTTATGGAGGAACAGTCCAAGACACTGTCTGGTTCATTTTCTACGCTTAAAGACAACGTTGGAACGGTGGCTATTTCTATAGGTAATGAACTCTTGCCAGCTTTGAAGGCTGCTGTGAATTGGTCGAATCAACTCGCAAATGCAGTTAATGCTGTAAGGCCTGAACCCTTGCAGGAAACGAGTGACATCGTTAATGCGCGTGCGAGATACCTTGAAAGTCTTAGGGGTGAGCAGCAAACGGGAGCGCGACGGAATGCGATTCCATATTCCGTTGGTGGTCGCATGTCGATGTTTGAACCAACTCAATCTTCCACTGAGAAAGTCGTGGACCAAGCATTTGCATCGCTCCAGCGTGCTGTCCCTCGCGGTTCCACTGCCACTGAGATGCTTTTCGGTGGCCTGCAGGGAATTCAGGACGCGTTCGTTCAGACGCAATGGTCCACGACATCCGCAGTAGTTGAGGCTATCAAGTCTCCGTCCCCTGCTATTACTTCGCTCGAAGTCGGGACACAAGAGGCGTATGCGTATCTTACTGGCGAGACACAGAAGCAGATGGA
>JAGQPR010000577.1 GCA_020426625.1 Planctomycetales bacterium | reverse complement strand
AGACACTATATGGCAACCGGGAGGCCGCTCTTAACTGGGATACTCCAGCCGGTCGGTGTATATGTCGCAACTACGGAGCTCGCATTCTCCGTTGCTATGTGCGCCGTACCTATTTCAACCCTTATCCTTAAAGACAAGAAGGCTCGGCAGTCGCTGTTCGACGCTTCCATTGTCCTTACGCGCTCACTTGGCGCATTCACCGTACTGAACTACGAGGAGCTTCTTAGCGAAGCTATGAGCAAGTCTTCAGACAGAAGGCAAGCCCACTGAATGGGGCCTAACAATTCCGTAAGAGACTTCCCGTCAACGCGGGGTGTTTGAGTTTCTTGCCTTTCGCTGTTGAAAGCGCCGAAGGTCAGTTTTGGGTCGCACGCGGTCTATCAGCCAAGAACAGAGATCAACTGTCTAGATCAGCACTCGGAATGTCACTAGCCATGCCTCTTGAGAAGTGATCGCCTGGAAAGGTTGCCACAGCTTTCGCCCCGGGCCCGATCATTCAAAGTTGTCGTGGAACACAGTATCCAGATCGTAAGCGTATGTTGCACCGGTGCTCAGATCATCGCCATGGGCACCTATCAAAAGACGACCACCCTCAACGCTGACCGCTGCACCATAGCGGTCGCCATCGGCCTGATCCAGCGCGGTGAGTTTTCCGGTCTCCTCCCAATTGAGGCCATCGAGCTCGAACAAGTAAGCTGAACCCGACTCTATACCGTTATCAATGTCCTTCCAGGCTCCAATAAGTACGCGATCATCGGCAAGACTGACAGAGGCACCGAAAAAATCATTGGTCGCGGCATCAGAAGCAGTTAGTTTCATGGATTCGTCCCATGCTCCCGATATCGAGTCGAAGTCAAGGACGTACGCTGCTCCAGCGTATCCGTTTCGGCCGTACGCTCCAACAATCGCCCGATCGCCGTCCATTGCCAACGCCCCCCCAAAGCCGCCGACACCAGTCTCCAATGCGGCATCCGAGGCCGTGATCTTTTGCATCTCATGCCAAGCACCGGCTGAGTACTCGAGCGCGTATACCGCCCCTTCGTTGCCATCCGCCAACGATGCGCCGATGAGAGCGCGATTGCCCTCCAGAGCGATCGAGTTTCCGAATCGAGCTCCCGCCGACGCATCGGAAGCATAGATCTCAGTGAACTCGCTCCAGCCGGCCTCATCACGCTCAAACACGTATACGGATCCGCCCTTTGAGGCTGCGCCAGAATCCCTGTTGGCACCTATGAAAGCGCGCGCTCCGTCCAAACTGACAGAGTAGCCAAAGTTCTCGGTGAGGTCCGAGCTTTCGAGGACCGCGCTTTCAGTCCATATCGAACCACTAAGATCGAATATGTAGGCTTTGCCAACGTGACTTGATCCGTCGTCGCGGAGTGCACCGACTAGCGCACGATCACCATCCAAGCTTACAGACCAGCCGAACTGTTTGACGCCAGCGGTTTGGGAGGGATTGAGCGTTGCAGTTTGCACCCACTTCCAATTCTTCCATTCAAAGACGTAGACGACCCCACGCTCCGCATTCTTCCCAGGTGCCCCGACCAGTGCTCGGCTCCCGTCGACGCTCAGCGAATTCCCAAACCGAGCGTCAATCGACGCTACGCTGGAGACGAATGTAGCGCTATCGAACCAACCGGTACCTCCAAGTTCAAAAATGTGTGCCGAACCAGAATGGCTATCGCCGTTTCGATTGCTCAAAGCCGCTATGAAGGCGCGATCACCGTCCAGCTCAACGCTCGTGCCAAACCAATCGTCCTGCATCGAGCCTGAGGGACGCACCTTCTGTCCCTCGACCCAGGAATTCACGGAATACTCGAAGACATAGGCGGCACCTGTGTAACTATCGCCACCGATAGCCCCAACCAGCACCCGATCTCCATCAAGGCTCACCGATTGCCCGAAGTAGGTATTTGGGCCAGCGTCTAGTGGACTGAGCTTGGTGGACTCGTTCCATCCAATTCCGTCGAAATCGAACACGTACGCGGCGCCAGAGGAGCTGCCAGCAGCGTCATCACCATTGGCTCCTATTACTGCCCGATGGCCATCCAAACTTAGTGCCGAACCAAACAGATCAAAGCCATTCGAGTCCGAAGCTGTTAACTTCTGGGTTTCGTTCCAGTCGACGCCGGAAAGATCGAACACGTACGCAGCCCCGGAAAATCCGTCATCCCCATAGGCACCCACCAGTAACCTATCGCCGCTCAAGCTCAATGCCCCTCCAAAATACGAGTCTGGAGCGGCATCAGATGCAGTCAGCTTGGCGCTTTCGTTCCATTCTGCGCCATCAAAATCGAACACATAAACTGCGCCAGTGTTTCCAATCTGGAGAGGAGCACCCACCAAGGCGCGGTTGCTCTCAAGGATGACATCGCTTCCAAACCAATGGTTGGTAGCTGCATCACTTGCCGTCAACTTCCGAGTCTCATTCCAATTGGTCCCGTCGAACTCGAACACATAGGCGGCGCCTGCCCCTCCACCCTCGTCATCATCGCCGTAAGCACCGATAAGGGCGCGATCACCGTCGAGACTGACTGAGATTCCGAAAGCATCCCCTGGGTCGGTATCGCTCGCAGAAAACTTGGCCGTTTGGACCCATGCGTTCGCGTCAAACTCAAATACATACACTACACCAGCATTTGATGAGTCGGCCCAAGCCCCCACAAGTGCGCGATCACCGTCTAAGCTGATTGAGGACCCAAATCTATCGGCTTCCTCCACTCCTGACGCCTTAAGTTTGGACTCTTGGAGGGCAATATCCAAAGCAGCCCTCTTCTTCGCCACGATGCCCACGTCTTCGCCGACAAAGGCGTGGGACATTGAAAGACTCGACAACCACATCAGTACTGCAAGGAAGTTGAGAGCGATGGTCTTCATTCCATTCTCCTGCAATTTCGAGGCGAAGAGCTGGTTTCTCAGGAAGGCGCAGCAACCAAATTCAACCGATACTCTCAAGGTTCATACATACTATGTCGTACTCAACGTCTCCATGAAAGACTCTGGTTGCCGTCGAGAGTATGACCGTCTGATTGATAAGCACCAACGTGTCGCATATTGGATGGAAGAGGCTCCAAGTAGTCTGCTGGCAAGCGACCGTTCTGGGTCGGATTGGGCCTGTCCGCTGGAACTCGAAAGCCTAACGAATACAGCACGAGGGATGTTTTGCCTGCCGTAGCATCCACCGGGGGTCATACGACCTTTGCAAACCCGCCGGACGCGGCCTATCGCGGAGCATTGGATCAGCCTTCCTGACTCCGCCAGCATTTCCTACACTTGCCAAAGAGGCAGCAGGCGAAGCTGCCGATCTGTGTGCTTCGAGCCAATTCAGCGGGACGTGTTGGGAATCGTGAAGGCCCCGAATGGGATTATTGCGCTGGATGCGGATGGGGTCCTGCTGGACTACGGGACCGCCTACGCTGGTGCCTGGGCGAAGGCCTTCGGCAAGAAGCCTGCCCTTCGGGAAAGCGAAGCGTATTGGCCAATCGACCGATGGGAAGTGCAACGTCTCACCGGTGAGCGCTTGAACCGGTTTCGGGCCGCTTTCGACGAAGACTTCTGGTCCACCATTCCCGCTGTCTCTGGAGCGGTCGACGCGTGCAATCGTCTTGTTCAGGCGGGCTTTGATCTCGTCTGCATTTCTGCCCTGGATGGCGCGTATGCCAAGGCGCGTTCCCGCAATCTGGCAACGCTGGGATTTCCCATTGAGCGAGTCATCGTGACGGGCGGTCAGGAAGGTGACCAAAGTCCGAAGGCTGACGCGATACAGCAGCTCCAACCCGTAGCCTTCGTAGATGATTACCTTCCGTACCACCGGGGCTTGCCTGCTGCCGTCCACAAGGCGCTCATCCTTCGTGATCCGGTAGGCTCCCCAAATGTGGGTGCCGAACTGGCCCACATCGATTCACAGCACGCAGACCTTCGGGATTTTGCCAACTGGTGGGTCGATCACGGAACAAGGACCAAATAGCTTTAGAAGCGCCGGCCACATGGAATCCACCCGATGATTCCTTGGCGAAAGACGCTTGGCATCGAGCGATGGCGAGGCGGCTTGTGGAAGCAGCACCGCCCACCTAGACTGTACGCAACCGAAGACGATGCTTCCGCCGATGTTGGCTTAAGCGAGGAGCGTGAGCGGGGGTCGAGGCCATTCAGATCACTCGACGGACGGGGTAGCCAAATTCAGGCTTCGATTCGCATCCTGGCATGCAATCGCGTACGACGTTCCCATGAGGGCCTCTTTTGAGGCCTTCGTCGTTTCTGGACGACCATCGCTGCGGCTGTGAATGCTTGAAAAGAGCAGGCCCCGCTGATGGCGGGGCCTGTGGTGCTCACCGGGATACACTTAACCGACTCGGTCGAAACCC
>JAGQPR010000576.1 GCA_020426625.1 Planctomycetales bacterium | reverse complement strand
ACTTCCCTTGGTTGTCTACCAAAACTGGCACGGACTTGGAGGTTGAGTATTCATTCCAAGGACTTTGACTCGCGTACTCGTTTCCGAACGAGCTGTATTCGTTCCATATTGAATCACTGCTGTAGTCGTTTCCGAATTTTCCGTATTCATTACAGACGGATTCTGATGAGTATTCGTTGCAATCAACGCATCCCAAAAACTCATCATGTCCTGAGCCACCAAACAGAAGCAACTCTGCTTCAGCTACTCCAACCCCTCTCAGGCATGCCACTAGCAAGATCGACATCAGAAAATTGATCTTCACGTCCCCTCCCCCGTCTTTCACCTAGTCAACAAATGCCGATCCCAAACACCGCATTACGGAACTGCTTTGACTATTGAGGATAGATCGCCAGCCACCCGTCTCCAACTCAAAACTCAATCCCCTCACCATTCAACCAGCGACACAACCCCACCTAGCCCGATGTGCAGCTCCATTCCCAGCAGGACAGCCTAGCACTTCATCGCAACGCTTGCTCAGCTCCGAAAAATTGATCGCTCAACCAATTGGAGAATTGACAAAGCCGCCTGCAACTAGTGAAATGCGCCGATATCATGGGGGATTGCATGAAAAGAAAATTTCTGAAGCCTTTCGCAGCGACCGTCGCAGCGGTTCTGGCAAGCTCGCAAGCTCAAGCGGCCATCACGCCCTTGATTTCTAACTCTACCGCCCAGCGGATTGCCACTGCTCAGCCCACCACCGACATTGACGTTGTGCTCGACCAGTCAAATGCAGGGTTGCAGATGGCCGCGCATGCGTCCCATTCAAGCCACGCGTCGCACTCATCTCACTCAAGCCATAGCTCACACGCGAGTCATAGCTCGCATGCATCCAGTTCGTTCTAGCGGCGAGCACGAGCGACCAACAAACGCTTAAATAGGTAATTGCGATGGCTGATGAGCAACAGCCAGACCTGCGCTTAGAGTTCGATGAATCCATCCACAATGTGGATGCGATCAAACGGGCTGCTTATGCAATGATGAAGCGAGCCGTGTGCAATATTCGTATGGTGGACGGAGTTCTCGTCTGCGAACTGACTGCCGCCTCCGATGAGCCCTTGGAAGGGCTAGCAAGAGATTTTCGGAGGGAGGTCCTGGATCAGGATTTGCGCTTGTCCATTGAAGCCCAGACAGAACCGCTGAGAAATCTGGTTCTTGGCTTGGCATTTTCGCGTGTCGGACAGAATGGCGAAGTTCACTGATATCAACGCCTACTCCAAAAACTTGGCGGCTGGATACAAGCCGCTTCCTTTCCGATTCATGCCATTAGATTCAGAGAAATACGTTCTGACCAACATGGCGGGCGAATTTGTTGTCACTGACCGCGACGGGCTCGTCGAATTTGCCGGCGGCAAGTTGCATCACCAATCTCCCGCATACAGCGACCTGAAATCCAAGCACTTCCTGATCGATAGCGACTCAGACGTCGCGCTGGATCTGCTGGCACTCAAGGTGCGAACGAAATTGAGCCCGCTAGCAAATTTCACCGGGCTTCACATTTTCGTTGTTACTTTGCGATGTGAGCATTCCTGTCCCTATTGCCAGGTGTCCCGCGCAAACGACAATCGCACGGACTTCGACATGACCGAAGAAACCGCGTTGCGCGCATTGGACTTGGTCTTTCAATCCCCATCGCCAGCAATCAAGATAGAGTTCCAAGGAGGCGAGTCACTTTTGAACCTCGACCTTATCGAGCTCATTGTTGCGGAAGCTAAGCGCCGAAATGAGACCGAACAGCGCGAACTCGCATTTGTTTTCGCAACCAACCTGGCTGTTCTGGACGAACGGGCGTTGGAATTTGCGCGCGAGCACAACATTTTCATTTCAACATCCCTCGATGGCCCCAAGGACTTGCACAACAGGAATAGACCCCGGCCTGGGGGTGATTCCTACGAACGCACGATAGATGGAATAAATCGCGCAAGAGCAGTGGTGGGGCGCGACCATGTCAGTGCACTGATGACCACAACAGCAGCCAGTCTCGACCGTGCCCGCGAAATTGTGGACGAGTACATTCGGCAGGGATTTCGCGGAATCTTCCTTCGAGCGTTGAGTCCGTATGGCTTCGCTCTCAAGACAAAATTCTACCAATCCTATGGCCATGAGCGCTGGTTGCAGTTTTACTTTGATGGCTTGGATTACATCATTGAGATGAACCGGAATGGCTTCCCGTTCACTGAGCAATATGCAGCGTTGATTTTGCGGAAGATGCTAACGCCGTTCCAGCCTGGCTATGTAGATCTAATGAGTCCTTCTGGAATTGGCATCGGAGCAGTTGTCTACAACTATGACGGCGATGTGTACGCTTCTGATGAAGCTCGAATGCTCGCGGAAATGAACGATAAAACCTTCAGGCTGGGGAATGTACATGACAACACCTATGAAGAGATATTTCTAGGTGAAAGCCTGCTCGATCCAATCGAACAGTCTTTTGCGCCAAGCGCTCCGATGTGCTCTTGGTGCGCGTTTGAGCCCTGGTGCGGATCTGACCCCGTATTTCACTACGCCACACAGGGCGATTTTGTTGGAAAAAAACCCCTCTCTGCGTTCTGTGGCCGCAACATGGCGATTTTCAAAGGGCTAATCGAACGCATGAATCAGGACCCCGAAATTCGGACCATATTCGAAAACTGGGCGAACAACTGATGTTAATTCTCGGCTCTCGCAAAATCGAATTTCGAAATGCACCGGAAAGTGCGGGGCGAGAGGTCATCAGGGTTTCTACAGCGCACAATCGCCCCCAGCCCCTTCGTTCGACAGAAGCGTTCCTATTTGAAGGAGGCGCACCACCAGAGGGCTATCGATGGTACATCGTCAGTGAAAAGACCGAAATCCCCGATTCGATTTCTGGAAAGCCATCGATTATTGTCCCAGAGACATTTGAATACCTTGCAGACGGTGATGTGGTTCGCATTGCGCCCCAAAGCAACGAACTCAGAGCAATCTATCGCCGCTCATCATCCCACAACAGTTTCCTGGTGACCGAGCGCTGCAACCACTACTGCCTCATGTGCTCTCAACCGCCTCGCAATGTCGATGACGATTGGATATACGATGAAATTTTGTCTGCCCTGCCGCTGATCGATCCAGATACGAGCTACCTCTGCTTTACTGGCGGGGAACCTACTATTCTTGGCGACAGGTTTCTGAAGCTAGTTCAGGCCTCCAAATCGTTCTTGCCGCGAACGTCCCTAATGGTTCTCACCAACGGCAGAACTTTCTCGGATGATCGGTTTTCCGAAAAACTCGGAAAAGTTGCGCATCCAGATTTGATGCTGGGCATCCCTCTGTACTCTGACTTGGCACATATTCACGATTATGTTGTGCAGTCGGATGGCGCATATGATGAGACTATTCGTGGTATTATCAATTTGAAGCGACACGGCGTGCCTGTGGAAATTCGTGTTGTTCTCCACAAAGAGACTATTCCTCGCCTTCCCCAATTGGCACAATTCATTGCCCGGAACTTGTTGTTTGCCGACCATGTCGCTTTGATGGGGCTAGAGATGACAGGCTTCACCAAAGCCAATCTTGATAAGCTTTGGATCGACCCGGGTGACTACAAGAATGAACTAAAAGAAGCCGTAGGCATTCTTGATCGGGCACGCATGAGAGTTTCGATTTACAATTCCCAGCTGTGCCTTACTGACCCAGCCATTTGGCGCTTCACCAAGCGGTCAATTAGCGACTGGAAACAAGAATACATGGCCGAATGTGATGGCTGTTCCGTAATGGACCAATGCGCAGGATTCTTCGCCTCGGCAAAGTTTCGATACAGCGATAAAATTACGCCAGTTCCCGAAGCCGGAATCAATGCAAGCTAGCTCCATTGCCTCACCGAGATATTGGCTCATTGCAGTTCTAGCATCGTGTTTGGCGTCCTTGGTGGGATGTCGATCCGTTGATGAAGGACCTTCGAAACGCTCTCCCTCAGAGACGATATCAACCGCCGACACCCAATACGACAGTGGATTCACACCGCCACCATATGATCGGGATACAGATTTCGGAAGAGATTGGGCGGACCCAGACAGCGACTGTCTAAACACTCGGATGGAAGTTCTGCAGAAACGTTCATTGTCGCAAGTCACGTACGATGCGAGCGGTTGCCGTATCCTTTCGGGCCGTTGGTTTTCCGAGTACACACTCCAAACAATTTCAGACGCGAGCATGATTCAAATCGATCATGTTGTACCGTTGGCAGTTGCTTGGAACCAAGGAGCGTACCGATGGACCCAAGAGACGCGAACGAAGTTTGCGAATGATCCTGACCTGCCACTAAGATTTTCCTCCAGATGGAGTTAGAGTCCGGCCCTCAAGAAGGACGG
>JAGQPR010000575.1 GCA_020426625.1 Planctomycetales bacterium | reverse complement strand
CGTAGTGGAAGCAGAGAGACCTGAGGATTGCACTCGAGTCTTGGTGGATACCGAACTCGATGGCGATATCCTTAGCGCTGGTGCTGCATTTTGGCGTTTCCTCGAGAGTCAGTCTGGATGGCTCAAGGCTTGTTTGGACCAAGGTCCCCCTACTTCGATCGAATATTCTGACCGTTACGTCAGGTCTCCGCTTAGTGTGAGAGTGCTTTTTGAATTGATCAAACGATTCGCGTCGACATCTTCCGATCGTACCGAGTTAAAGATAAACACTACGGCGAGTCCGCAGTTGCAGACTGGGCACGCTCTGCATCATGACTGGAGGGATGATGGTACTCAAAAGGCCGTGCTTCAAGACTTGTTTAAGGCGTACTTCCATGTATCGGTTAAAGTTTACGCAAGGCCGCATGAGCTTAGTCATTCACGGTTTCTATCGATTCGATGGACGAATGGCTTTCACGTCGAAATTAACCTAGATCAGGGAGTCGGATTTTATCGCACGAAAGCTTTCAAAGGCTTTGATTTCTCGCTGCCTCCAGAATCACAGGCGCAGAGATTAGCAGCACTCAGGTTTTCAGTGGAGAATCAATCTGCATCAATGCCCCTCTATATTTTGAAGCCAAGTTGGGAGCATTGCTAGTGCGATTTTTAATTGCGGATACCTTCACCTCAAGTTTGGGGAAACTGACGAGCGAGGAACAATCGCTCGTTAAGACCACAGCATTTGATTTGCAGCTGAACCCTGCGCATCCAAGTCTGCAGTTCCATCGAATCGCAGGTGCGAAAGACAAAAACTTCTGGTCAGTTCGGTCCAGTCGAGACCTGAGAATTGTTATCCATAAGACCGAAGCAGACTTCTTGTTGTGTTATGTAAATCACCACAACGCGGCGTACGCTTGGGCGGAGCGTCGAAAGCTACAGACGCATCCTGAAACAGGTGCTGCTCAGCTTGTAGAGATACGTGAGACGGTTCAGGAGTACGTGGTACCAAAGTACGTTGAAGCGGCGGTTGCAAGGCCGGTCCGAACCCCATTTAGCTCTCTGGGCGACGCAGAACTACTTGGGTACGGAGTGCCACCGGATTGGCTGGATACAGTTCGGTTGGCGACGGAGGATTCGATATTTGATTTGTTTGGGCGTCTTCCGGCAGAGGCTGCGGAGGCTCTTTTGGAAGTAGCGACCGGTGGTCATCCTGTCGTTCCTGTAGCGAATAACCGAGCAGCTGACCCGTTCAATCACCCAGATGCAAAGCGACGTTTCACCCTCATTTCTTCAAGCGACGAACTGACGAGAGCGCTTGAGTTTCCATGGGATAAATGGACGATTTTTCTTCACCCAGAACAAAGAAGCTTTGTTGAGAAGGAATTCAACGGACCAGCTAGGGTGTCGGGCTCTGCCGGGACCGGAAAAACGATTGTGGCACTTCATCGAGTTTATAACTTGGCGCTAAAGAGCCCAGAGAATCGCATACTACTGGCAACATTCTCCGATTCCTTAGCGTTCGCTTTGGAAGCTAACCTGAAAAAGTTGGTCACGAAGCAGCCACGGCTAAGCGAGCAGATTGAAGTCCAATCGATCCCAGCATTGATCAAACGACTTTTCACAGTTCATTTTGGGCAAATGAAATTTGCTTCTGAAAGTACAATTAAAGAGTTTATCGTCAGTGAAAAAACAGGTTTAGATGCAAGAAAGTTCTCCACGTATTTTCTTTGGAAGGAGTGGGAGCAGATCGTTGATGCCTGGCAGATTCGAAGCTGGGAGCAGTATCGCGTTGTACCTCGCCTCGGACGCAAAACAAGACTAAACGAAGAAGGTCGAAAGAGTCTTTGGGAGTTGTTCGAGAATGTGCGGTCGAAGCTTACTACAAACAGCTTGATTACGGAGGCGGATGCCTGTCAGCGACTGGAGTCGCTCTTTCGCGAGAAAGGTTTGAGCCCCTATGACCATGCAGTGATAGATGAGGCACAAGACATTTCTGTTCCTCAAATGCGATTGTTGGCTGCACTCCTTGCTGACAAACCCAATGGGCTTTTTTTTGCAGGCGATCTTGGCCAGAGAATTTTTCAACAACCATTTTCCTGGTCAACGTTGGGGGTTGATATCAGAGGGCGAAGCAAGACCCTCAAAATCAACTATCGGACATCGCAAGAGATCCGCAGACAAGCGGACCGGCTTCTCGACCCTCAATTCGCCGACGTTGACGGCATAAGCGAAGACCGACGCGGTACGATCTCGGTATTCTCTGGGCCAGCGCCGTCAGTACGTCGTTGCAATAGCTCAGACCAAGAATGCACAGAGATAGCAAAGTGGTTGACTGAGCAGATTTCTAACGGCATAACAGAACAGGAAATCTGCCTAATCGTTCGAAGTGAAGATGAAGTTCCGCGTGCGCTCGAGGCAGTGAAAGCCGCCGGATGCAATTCGAGACGTCTAGGCAACTCAAGGTCAGCATCGAGTTCGGGCGTGACGGTGGCGACGATGCACTTAGCCAAAGGGCTCGAATTTCGTGCAGTCGGAGTCATGGCGTGCGATGATGAAGTGATTCCGCTTCAATCTCGCATAGAGTCGGTTGGCGACGACGCCGATTTAGAAGAGGTCTACGCAACGGAACGTCAGCTTCTGTACGTTGCATGCACACGAGCCAGGGATTGTCTTGTCGTATCTGGTGTCGAACCGACGTCGGAGTTCTTGGACGACTTTGAACAAAGGTAGAAAATCCCCGTAGGCCCGTACGTGGTGGCGGTGAAAGAGAAATTCAATCGGGGCGACAAAAGCTCTGAATGCTGCGTATGCCAGCTTCCATCTTTGCTCGTGCTGAAACGTTCGCCGAATGAACGTTCAAGAAGTTGTGGGTTACTCAGTCGCTATCGCCATCGGAAACGCTGGTGATATGGATAATCGCGTTTGAGTTGGCATATCCAGAGATTGGCCCCATTTCTGCCTCTAGATCAGCAGCCGAGCGAATGTTGATGCCTGGAATCGCCATCAGACGGACATAAGGAGTTTGCACAGCAAAAGCCCAATGGGCGAACGAGACGAGCACATAGCTGCGGTTCAGCTTCCACACAGCTCATGCGACGGAGTGCCTGAGAAACCCCGTTCAGGAGACAGTGTTCAACGCGCACCACTACGCCCGACAACATAGACCCAGCAACGCAACTGGAAGCATAAACACGCCCCAGAGGCTCATTAGTGTGACTCCGATGAAGCGGTGGCCCCAAGCGGTTCGGTTTCCGGTCGGCACAACGATTCGATCCTCGAGCTACGACCTGGCTGCCGTCCTGCCTCCTCTCACGGCCCAGCCCGCTTTCCAGCCGCAGCCGGCAGCCCACACAAATTCCCACGCACCACCAGCAACTACGCTAGCCTCGTGCGCCTGCCACGCTGCGCCAGGCTGGAATCGGAATCGGGAATGTCAAACTGGGCGGTAAGCTAGGTAAGTCTTGTGTACCATTGAAACTTCGGCGACTAGATATCGCCATCCTCGAGCATTTCCGCCAGAAGACTGCGAATCTCCTCGATTGCCATCTTCTCGCGTCGGACCATCTCACGTTCATCGTCCTGGGTAGCCGTCGCCTTGACCGAGATATCGGCGAACTTGCTGGGGAACAGGAAAGATGTCTCCAGCCAGGACAGGGCCGCGTAGCTCGGAGCTGGACCCAGGGCTCGCGACAGATCCACGCCAGTGGCATCGCGAACCAGAAGCCGGTTGGCGGTCACCCAGCTGATTTCCACTTGCAGCGAGGCGTTGGCTGGCAGTGGAGGCCAGCTGGCCGGAATTTCGCTTAGCCCTTGGACTAGCGTATTTACTGGCTCTTCCGCTCGAATGTCTGTTGTCGATGCCACTGAAGCTATCGGCGGAAACGCTTTTTCCATTGCCTCCCACGCGGCATCTGCCGCTTCGTCTCGCTTCATGCCCTTAGCACGGAAGTCTCTCAATGCATCGTCTTTAAATTTGGTAGCCGCGTCCCAACGTCCTTCCCGCCGCAGCCTTTCGGTCAACGCAATTTTCGATTCGTTCACTCTATTGCACCTGGTCAAATGTCTGTTTTGAAATTCGTGATTGTTCCGACGCCCTCCCTGTGTACTGACAAAACTGTCTGAAGTGGCTTCTGTCAGTTTTGGCAGTTCCTCGCCTGGGACTACTTCGCCGTCAGCGCCGCCCCTGGAGCGTCGGGATTGCCTCGGTCCCGTGCATGATGCAACAAACCAACTCTCTCCACCGCGGCAACCGTTCCCCCAGCAGTCGCCCGTCGAAGCCAACTAGGAAGTATCTTTTGGGAATATCGGGAGCGATTGTCGGCCTCAGTTTACCGGGATGATGCCCAGAATGACGTGGCAACCGCACCAGCGTGGCGCTGCCAAATCAGCGCTGTTCCGGCCGGA
>JAGQPR010000574.1 GCA_020426625.1 Planctomycetales bacterium | reverse complement strand
GTAGGTTCTGCTTGGCGAGCGGAATCAGGTGTGCGGCCGGAATCCGTGGTTCCGCCAGAGACAGCTTGCGTTCCAGAGCCATCCGGCAGATGGCACCTACTAGGGAATTGAGGAAAAACAAGTCAGCTCATTCGCTTCATCTCGTTGATCTGCTTGGTGGCGATGCCAACAGGTCGATCGATGGGAATGCCCGCGCAGGAAAGCAACGTGGTCAATAAATCTCCTTGATTGCCGCTTGTGTCTGGCAGAAAACGACCGGTGTTAAGTGAACCGCCACCCCCGCCGGCAAGAATAAATGGCAGATTGGCCCGGGTGTGCTGGTCACCGTCCTCCAGCCCGGAACCCCACATCATGATGCAATTGTCAAGCAGCGTACCGTCGCCCTCGCGCAGATTACGCATCTTGTTCACCATGTAAGCAAACTGGGCGATATTGAATGCGGTGATCTTGGCAACTTTGTCGACTTTTGACGGTTCATTAGCGTGATGCGTTTGCGAATGATGCTGATCGTTAAATCCAAGTTCTGGATAGGAAACGCCATTGGGCGTCGAGCCAATGTAGGTGCAGACACGAGTGGTGTCGGTCTGAAACGCTAGCACATTCAAGTCGCACATGACTTGCATGTACTCGCTGCGTTTGTCGCCTTCAGGAATCTTGACTTCGATCGGGGGAGAATCGGTGTCCCAGCGCTTGCTGGACCGAACGCCAGCTTTTTCTAAAGCAGCTTCTTTTTGCCGGAATTCGATGGCGGCAATTCGTCTTTCTACCGAACGCACACTGTCCAAGTATTCATCCAGCTTGCGACGGTCGCTGGCGGGTAATGTGCTTCGCAACTCCCGCGCGCCTCCGAGAACGATGTCCAACATACTGCGGTCCAAGGCGCTGATCTGCTTCGATTGGCTGTTGCTTTTGCTTTGTGGCTGGGCGTTGAAAAGTCGATTGAGGACGTTGCGCGGATTGGTTTCGGCGGGCACCGCTTGAGTCGGCGAGCGATAGCTGCAATGAGAATAATAGGCTTCGTTCAATCCCTCCTGATTTTCCTTCCATGTCTGTGGCATGGTCGCCAACTCTAATGAAGGCAGCGTCGTGAAAGCACCAACATAATTGGCAGCAATTTGATCTGCTGAGATCGCGATATCGATTTCATTCCGCTTGGCGGGATCGGGAAGGGTTGCGGTGAGCCAGGTGGAAAGCTCCAGCGCGTGCGGTGCACCGTTGAAAGGGGCAATAGGAACGCCAGCGATTCCTTTCATCATCAGGCACTGGTCGAGCACGGGGCGGAGCGACTCCAGTGCTGGTGGTGGCGAAGTTAGAAAGCTGGCCGCGTCTTTCGGCCAAAACTGATCCATGATGACGCCATGCGGCATGTACATGAAACCCAATCGCACCGGCGGCTGCGGCGATTTTCCGGGAGCTGTGTCCGCCCAACCCATGGAATCCAGCAGCGGCAGCGCCAGTGATATTCCCGTAGCCTTGAGGCAGAGGCGACGATCCATTAGCACATTCTTGCTCATTGCCGGGTCCCTATTCCTTTTCGATTCGACGGTGTGTAAAAGGGTAGCTGGTTACGACGGCTGAGACCAGCGTCTGCATGCGATATCCGTCAGCTGCGATGTTCTGCAGTAAAGAATCTACCACGATTTCATCGTAGCCTGCTAGCTCTCGACACAAAGCGTAGGCCAAGAGTCTTTCCAGTAAATTGCGGGACAGTTGATGCGTGCGTGCAGCGATAATGGCCTTCAACTCTTGGGTGCTCGAGAAACGCTCTCCACTGGGCAGTTCGCCTGAGGCGTCAATCGGTTCGCCGTTGTCGTCGACGTTGCGCCATCGCCCGATCGCATCAAATCGTTCCAGCCCGAATCCAATCGGGTCCAGCAATCGATGGCAGTTTGCACATACTGGATTGGAACGATGCAATTCGGTACGCTCGCGCAGCGTGAGATTTGCGACTGTCTCGCGATCTTGCTGTTCCAAGGCTGGGACATCCGGTGGAGCGGGCGGTACATGCTCGCCAAGCACCTTTTCCAGTACCCAGACACCTCGCTTGACTGCGCTGGTACGGTTGGGAAACGAGGTCGCAGCGAGGATGCCGGGCATGCCCAATATCCCCCCGCGGTTCGCGTCTGCCAGCCGAACTCGCCGCATTTCCGGTCCCTTGACAGCTTTTGAACCGTAGATGGAGGCCAGATCTTCATTAACAAATGTATAGTCGCTATCAATGAAATCGGCGACGCTGCGGTTTTCTCGCATGATGCTCTCGAAGAAGAGTCGGATTTCGTCGTACATCGCGGCCCGCATTCGTCCCGTCATTTGCGGAAACTTGGTCGTATCAAACACCTTGGTATCAAGTTCTCCCACTTCCAGCCACTGCGCACCAAAGCCGTCAAACAGCGCGCGGGAACGCGAATCATCTAACATGCGTTTCACTTGCGCATTTAGTACGGACGGATCATGCAATTGGTCAGAGTCGGCAAGCGCCATCAGTTGATCATCTGGCATGGTGGCCCAAAGTAGATAAGAAATGCGCGACGCAAGCTGATAGTCATCAAGGGGAACGATTTCGGATTCCGCATTGACCTCTTCAGCGGGAGTAATGAATAGGAACTGCGGCGCCACAAGCACCGCCTTGAGCATCAAACGCAGAGCCTGCCGAAAGGTAAGCTTGTTCTCTGAACCCAAGTCAAATACTCGCAGCAGCACTTCCACCTCTGCCTGAGAAGGCGGTCGACGGTAGGCTTTCCTAGCAAAGGACTGCGCAATCGTATGCGCAGCTGCGCGTGAATCCGCTTCTATGACAGGCCACTCACCAAACAGTCGATGTTGTATTTCGGTCGGCGGATCATCTGCAGTCGGCAGAATGTGGTCTAAGACTTCGTCGGCAATCGACAGATAGTGTTCCAACTGCAAAGGAGAGAGAGAATTGAGATAGCCAGCGCCACTGACTTCATCGGGCAATCGATCTACAATCGACGTCTCGACACCAAATAGGTCTCTCAAGGTATTGCCATACTCTGTCTTAGTCAGGCGGCGGATTACGAATGGTCCTGGATCTTCGGGACTGAGGAATTTAACTTTCGCTAGCCAGTCGACAAACATCTGCCGATCTTCGTCGCTCGGTTGCTCCATGCCTTCGGGCGGCATGTCATGCGCCTTGACCATGGCGACAGCGTTCTTCCACTGCTGGCCGAACGCGGCGTGCCCTGGACTTTTCAGAGCTGGAGAAAAATTGACGCCAGCTTCGGTAGGGCGCTTGTTCGAATGGCAATCCAAGCAATAGTCTTTGATAAACGGCGTTACGCGCTTCTGGAAGTAATCTTCGGCGATGGCTTTCCGTTCTTGGAACTCTTCTCCTGCGACCTCTTGTGCTCGACCATCGCTTGGCCTTGCTCCCACAATGATCAAAGTGGCAAAGATCAAGACCCAAATGGGCATAGACGCGTATGGACTAACCCAACGCGTCGTGACCAGATTCGACCGTGCTGAAACTCGACTAAGTTGGCGAGTTGCCGTTCGGCCACGACCGTCGTTTTCCTGAATATTCAATCTAAAGTACATGTTTACGTCGAAAATTTGGGCGCAGAAATTTTGGGGCGCATTATGGATAAAAACAGAGTCCTAGACATTGTAACCATGCCACCAGAGGATTGGTGGAAATATTTCGTTCGTCGGTACTTGTTCGCTCGCCTCACCGACGACTGTCTTCTAACTACCGCGTACACGACCTCGGTGTCCACCTGCCTGGACGCCATCTACTTTACAAGTTTGGCTAACGGGCGCTGGGGGTTGCCTAGAATTTGGATCACGCAGTCCAAAGGAACTGAGTCTCCTAAGGGACGTTCGATCAACACTGTCGCCTTTCGCTCCGCGAACGCAGCCCTTTTTTCCGCATCTTTCGCGGAGCGAAAGTCGACTATCGGACACTAATTGATCGAACGTTGCTTCTATGATAAGACGGCCCCTCCGGGGCGTGTTGTTACGATTCGATTGCTCGGGGCTTCCGCCCCGAGCTAATTACGTTGGCCCCTCCGGGGCAGACCCATGAAGCGGCCGAAGCAAACACAAGGGAGCCTACGTTGGCCCCTCCGGGGCAGACCCCCGAAGCGGCCGAAGCAAACACAAGGGAGCCACGCCGCGAGAAGATTCTTTCAGGGACGCCATCGCCGGCAGACAGAGCCAGCTTGAACATTCCCCTGCACGCAGACGGAGCGAGTAAATAACGACAACGCCATGTCTCCCCCACGCCTCACTTCAGCTTGGAGACAGTCAGCTTGGCGGACAGGGCAGGCGGAGGTGCAAGAACAAGGCCGAATCTGCCCCGGGGGGCCAGCTTTGGTAGCTCGGGGCGGAAGCCCCGAGAGTTTGTAGCAAACCATTGTCCGCCCCGGAGG
>JAGQPR010000573.1 GCA_020426625.1 Planctomycetales bacterium | reverse complement strand
ATCTGGCTTTAGGCGAGTTGCACTACGGTGACAGCGTTCCGCAGCGATTGGTCGTCAAAGGTCCCAAGGCGTTTAAGATCTTGGAAATCACTTCGCCCGAAGTCGAGGTGGGATTCAGCCCCATCGTCGAGGCCAAACCCAACCATCTACTAAACCTTAACATCTCTCCCAAATCGAGCAGGCCTGGGAAAGTGAAAGGGCGGTTGGTGATCGAGACGGACCTGATGGACGAGCCTACGCAGTTGGGTGTCACCTACGAACTGCTCTCGCCAGAAGGGACGTCCCCAGAACCCAATATCGAAGTCCAAGCTGCCAACTAGTGCGGTGGTGGCATAACGCGACTTTTGCAATTTCACGCCTATTCCACACTTATCTCCAGCCGTCGGTGGAATAGGCAAATTCTAGGATCAATAGGACTCATAGCAGCGTTGTAGGATCACTTTCAGTGGTTCTACAACAATTTCTCATCGCGCTGCCCAAATCTTCGGCTATGCTTGAAAGCACCATCCTCGGCCCTGCAGCAGATGTTTGTCCCAAGTGTCCGCTTGCGCTGCGGATAATCTTGTACTCAGTCATTGAATCAGATTCACATGGCACGACCGCTCGTTTTTCAGTTTGGCGACACGGAGTTCGCTTTGGCCATGTCCAAAGTGGATCGAAGCAAATTGTACGGCTCGAAGGAACTGGAAGTTGTCGACGAGGCCGATCAGCCGTGCGAGCTGGCAACGCTGGCAGATGATGGCCGCACGTTGATAGGCCGCGGTGGCACCGGCTTGGGCTGGATTGATGTCGACGGAAAGTGGCGGGCGAAATCGGAGTTGAAGCCGATCAACGTCGAGGGAGACGTAATCACGCCCGTCGCCTCTTCATTTGGCCAAACGCTTAAGCTGTTTGAAACGGTTACCGCGGACGAATTTCTGGACCACAACATTCGGCTGGTGTATTCCCTGAGTTTGGATGTAACCAGCGATGGAGCCGCCGGCGGCAGTTTGGCTGAACTGCGACGTGAGCTGGAACGCGGAGCAATATTCACCTTTCCCTACAGCTATCGCGGCGGTTTGGAATCGGATACGGCTTTCATCCTGCTCAGCGAGAGCGGTGAAATCATGATGGCTGTCGGCACCCGAGCAGAGGTCTCCTTTGTCGGCATCCAAACGCAAGTGGTCGAAGAAACTGAATTGGATGCTGACGACGACCAAGATCTACTCGACTTCGACATGATATAAGGCTTGATTCGGCCATGGCAGAAATCAACATCGCCAACAGCGAAGGTCGCGACGCCCAAGTTGCCTTGGCCAGTGTTGCTAGCACAAAAACGATTCGCTGGATTGACGAACAACAGCGACAGGCATCCAGCGTGCGGTTTGTGAAGGCAACTTTGGATCACGAACTGTCGGCCCTAACAGATCGCTACGGCGAAGCCGCCAAAATTGCTCAGGCGCTAATCGACGGGGATCCTGAAATTGACTTGGAAAACACGGGCCGTTTCTTAAGGGAAACGGCGCGAGTCTACGTCGACAAGCATCGAGGCATCGTCCGCAATGTGCGGTTCTGGGAGATCATCAAGAATGCCGACGGTACGGTACGCGAACGTCGGCCTCGCCAATTGGCTGACACCAACATATCGGCCGATTCTCCTTTGCGTTGGTCAGGTGTGTTTGTCAACAAAGCGCAGGCGATTCGTAAGTTTGTGTTTTCCAGCAAAGCGCAACTTCAACATGTAAACGGCTTGACCTACGATTTCTTGTTCGCCATGGCCAGGGATCTGGAGGAGCGCAAAAGTCTGATGTTGCTCGGAGCGGGCCCAAAGTCGCAAAAGCCACTCATCTTGCGTCGCGGTGGAACACCCTATCGAGGATTCCTGGAGGGTCGCACAGAAGGCGACAAGTACTGTTTGCTGCTGCATTTTTCCAACTTGGAACTCAAGACGCCACAAACCAATGAGGCTGAGAAATAATGGCAAACTCGTTGGTTGATTCCGCCAAACTGGAAATCAAACTCGGCAACTATGCAGTTGGCTCGGCGACGTCAATGCCAGATTCAACGGCAGTTTCCGCCGCACAGGAATATCGCCGTTTGACTGCCTCGCGCATGATGCCTTTGGGTCAGGAGGATATTGGCGACAAGATTCCAAGTGGCGAATATCATGTCAGCCGCAAGATTGACGGTGAGTTTGCCGTCTTGGTGCTGCAAGACGAGCAGGTCTTTGCCATTAACCCTGGTGGAACGATTCGTGTTGGTTTGCCGTGGCTGGAGGAAGCACGCAAGCAATTGTTCGACGCTGGTATTCGCTCAGCCAAGATCGCGGGTGAATTGTATGCGCATCTGGGCAAACGCCGATCACGCGTTCACGATGTATCGCGAATCGCACGCAGTCCCAAATCAGAATCCGACTTGAAAAAGCTCAGGTTTGCTCCCTTTGACATTATCGAACTCAATGGAGAGAAAGTCGAAGATCCCTATGGATCGATATTTCAGTCGCTGGAAAACTTGTTTGCCAAGTGCAAATACGTGACTCCTGTCGAGACACAGATCGTTAACGACCGCAAAGCGATCTCGCAACTGTTTCATCAGTGGGTCGAGAAAGAAGAAGCCGAGGGCCTGGTCGTTCGGAGCGACAACTCGGGACTTTTCAAAATCAAGGCCCGCCACACTTTGGATGCGGTAGTCATCGGCTTCACAGAATCTGTCGACGAGCGAGCTGGATTGTTGCACGATGTGCTGGTGGCCGTCATGCGCGGCGATGACAGTTTTCATGTCCTGACACGCGTCGGTGGCGGTTTCAGCGAAGACCAACGCCGCAGTTTGTTGAGCGACCTGAAAGACATGACAGTGGCCAGCGAATACGTCGAAGTCAACTCCGACTACGTGGCTTATCAAATGGTGCGACCGGAGTGGATTGTCGAAGTCAGCTATTTGGACCTGATTTCTCAAACCACACGCGGTGGTCCCGTCAATCGGATGGTCATTGAATACGAAGCTGAGGCGGGCTACAAAGTAGTCCGTCGCTTGCCGCTGGCTACTGTAATTTCGCCACAATTCGTACGGCTGCGGGATGACAAGTCGGTAAACAACTCAGACGTACGGATCGCGCAAGTTACCGATCGCGTCGAAGTAGCATTGACCGATGTCGATGCCCGCAGCTTTGACCTGCCCAAGAGCGAAGTCTTGAAGCGTCAAGTTTTTACGAAGGTGCTCAAAGGTGCGACCATGATTCGCAAGTTTGTCTTGATCAAGACGAACAAAGAAAAATCGCTCGACGAATTCCCCGCTTTCGTCCTGCATTACACCGATTTCAGTCCCAATCGCAAAGACCCGCTGTCGCGGGAGGTCTTGGTTAGCAATAGCCAAACTCAAATCGAATCTCTGCTGTATTCGATGCGTGAAGAGAACATCAAGAAGGGCTGGAACGAGGTTTGATTGCAGTTTGATAGTTCCGCAAAGTTTGGTCGCGAGCTATTATCAGCACCCACGCAGAATTTTTTTTTGACACATCTCGGCGAACACCACCGCTGGGTAAACTCAGCAAAACTTCCCTCCGCAACTTGCATTGCTTTTTTGCAACTTGCTGAAGGGGTTTGGAGCCAGCGACGGGGGGCGATTGTCCCTTGCCGCTCTACTTCGTGTGCCCGCTCGCGACTCTCCCAATGCCCAAGTGTATTATCAATCCCTCTTGGTGTCGCCCATCGTCTTCGGGCTTGTCCCGGCGGAAGCATGACTGGCAGCTATCTGCGGACAGAAAACTAACGCTGTGGACGAGCGATTGACTCAACCTGCCACCAAGCTTGTTCGAGTCCACCACATCCTTGCTGGCCAACCTCAGTCCGTATGCGGACTCGGCCAACCGTTAATTGCTGCCATCACCACCTCTCGTCCTCCATTGCTATCTGACGCTTTGGTAGCCTTCAGTCATCCTCCCGCCGGAATAAATCCGGACGGTGAGGGGCAGCATACACGACTGTCAAATTTCGATCGCTGCGATACAGGCCACCAAGCGATGACTCGGCAGTTTTCGCTCTCGCTCAAGCTCGAACCAAAGTTGTTAGAAGAGAGTCGAAGGCGATGACGGCGATGACCGGGGGCGACGTAGCCCACTATCCATCGGCGAAACGTCCAATCCAGCGCGGCACTGGTTATTGCCAAACCAAGCCCAATCGTTCCTATCTAGCACATGGCGTCTTCAGGATCTCCCCACCGCCGAAAACCGAAAACAGTGTCTGACCCAGCTACGTACACACACTCTATTCTGTTTTTTCATTTCTCAATGCTTACCAGCTCAAGCGGCTTCCCGCACAAACGTTCAAGCTCTGCACGCACAGCAGGCAACAAGTGGACCGTGCCTTCTGAGGCCATTTTTGCTAGCCCACGTATCGAGGTTGCGTTCTCACAGAAACTAATTATTAATGGGT
>JAGQPR010000572.1 GCA_020426625.1 Planctomycetales bacterium | reverse complement strand
TACGGACCAATCCTAATTTTTAGCTGTCCCAAACCGCTAGTGTCAAGAATTGGAAATTCTGTTTGTCCAAGTCATATCGGAAGCAGCTAATCTAGTTGCGGAATTGTCCGACAGCCAACGTCACGTTTTGGCCTCCGAAGCCGAATGAATTGTTCAGTGCAACATTGAGACGGGCTTCTCGTGCTTCGCCGGGAACATAATCCAGATCGCAAACTGGATCGGGATTCTCTAAGTTAATGGTAGGTGGGATTACCTGGTCACGAATCGCCAACAGGCAAACGATCATTTCCGTAACTCCTGCCGCGGCGATGAGGTGCCCCATCATGCTCTTCGTGCTGGACACCGGAACACTGTAAGCTCTTTCGCCAAAGACTGCTTTGCAGGCCACCGTTTCCACCTTGTCATTGACCGTAGTGCTTGTGCCATGAGCGTTGACGTACCCTACCTCATCCGCGGAAAGGCCTGCATCTTGCAGGGCTGCGTTCATGCAGCCGATCGCCCCGCGACCTTCGGGATGGATGTCCGTAATGCGGTACGCGTCTGAAGTACAGCCGTAGCCCAGCACTTCGCCGTAGATCTGTGCACCTCGTTTCTTGGCGTGTTCTAGTTCCTCCAGAATTACCACTGACGATCCTTCGCCCAGCACGAAGCCATCACGTAGGCGATCGAATGGACGAGAGGCGCCGTGAGGATTTTCATTATTGGTAGAAAGTGCTGTTAGCAGGCTGAAGCCAGTCAAGCCAAAAGGGTGGATCATGCTGTGCGCACCGCCTGCTAGCATTGCATCCACGGCTCCTGTGCGGATCATTTCGGTTGCTTCACCGACCGCTTGGCTACTTGCCGCACACGCGGTCAGGCAGTTGATGTTGGGGCCTTGGATGTCCAGCATATTCGCCACGTGGGCAGAAGGCATGCTTGGCTCTTGCTCCAATTCGAGAATTGGGTCAAGGATAGCAAAGCCTTTACGCATGAAGGCTTCTACGTCAAATTCGGTGCCCTCAGCTCCAGCAGCAACCATTTGTGTGAAATTGAAAAAGTCCTGGTTGCCCTCACCTGCGCCAAAGTAGACACCGATTCGAGAGCGATCTTGAATCGAGTCTAATATGCCCGAATCAACTACCGCTTGCTTGGCGGCGCCAGCTGCAAAGCGAGCGTGACGTCCTCTTTTCTCCCACTTCGATTCGTCCTCGCCGCACATCGTGATGTCCCAGCCCCGCACCTCAGCAGCAATCTTGGTCGGATATTGGGAGGCATCAAAAATGGAAATGTTGCCGACTCCGCTCCGACCATTCTTAAGTGAATCCCAAACGGTATCCACTTCCGTTCCCAGCGGATTGATCATTCCCAAACCGGTAACAACAACGCGACGACGCATTTTGGGGTAGCTCCAGTAAAAGCGATTCCTGCCAGGGGAAATGGTACCCGCCACTGATCTTTTTCGGTAGTGTGGCCCGACACTTCCGAGGCGAAGCCTTGCAGCCGTTTCGATTGGCTAAGAAACTGGGACAAGCAGGGCTAGGTGTCGCAAGAATTTGGACATTGGCCAGCATGTTTGCTGGAGAGCGCGAGAGAAAATCGGCTGGAAGACCGAGTGTTCTACTGTTCCTTCAGCCCACGTACAGCTTCGCGAGCTCGCGCCAGAAAGTCGGCTTTGGGTTCTCCGGTTTCGAGCCAAATGGGATGCCCGATGGTAATGCTGCTGAGCAGGGGAACCGGCATGTACTCTCCGCGGGGTAGAATCCGATTAAGGTTCTCCATGTAGACCGGTACAAGCTCAAGGTCCGGCCTTTTTTTGGCCAGGTAGTAGATTCCGCTTTTGAACTCGCCCATCTCTCCATCATCCGCGCGACCTCCCTCCGGGAATACAATCAGGGAAAACAAGTCGCCCATCTCGCGAATCATAAGGTCCACGGGGCTTTGGTGAACCTTGATGGACTTACGGTCAATCAGCATCGCGTTGAACGACTTGGCCAGGAATCGCTTCCATCGCGTCTTCCCCCAATAATCCTTGGCAGCGACCGGACGAGTCAGGCGGCGAATCTCGGGAGGAAGTGCCGACCAAAGTACCACCGCGTCGAGATGGCTGGTATGGTTCGCAAAGTAAACACGTTGGCACGTGTCCGGTTGGCAATCGACCCAACGAACCGTGTAGCCACTGAAAAACCTGGCCAACAAGATGATTGTCTTGCCGGTCAATTTGCAACGCCAGTCCTGCTGACCTAATGTCCGGGACTCTGCAAACTGAGGTTTTTGCGTTGGTTGAATTGCAGCGGTCAAGAATTTGTCTTTGCGAAAGAAACTGGCCGGTCCGAAAGTCCACGCGCTGGCGTGATGGTTGATATCGTACCTGTCCTCAATAGTTTAGGACTTTGGAAAAACACTCTCGGCGATTCCATTGTAGCCCTCACGCTCCGCCATGATGATCAGCCGATTCAACGACCCAGCTTTTTTCCCCAAGCCTATAAGGATAGGCGAAATTCCGCGGCCGGGCAATTGTTCCAATGTTCGCGTTTGCGAATATCGTTCCAAGGCGGCTGGCATTCGGTCGCGATGGCTTAAATGATTGGATATACTTTTCGCTGTTTTCGTACCCAAGTGAATCAGATCCAAGGCGGAAATCAACGGCATGTCCACAGAAACGAATCCAGTACATTTGGCAATCGATCTCGGAGCTTCTGGAGGTCGAGTCCTGGCCGGACATGTTTCGAGCGCCGGCATAGCACTGGAGCAGATCCACCGGTTTCCTAACGAGGGACTTACAGTGGGAAATCGCTTGGTCTGGAATCTGCTCGGTCAATGGCAACATGTATTGGCTGGATTGAACCTGGCAGCGGCGCGATATGGCAGTCGGGTACGAAGCGTCGGCGCGGACACATGGGGTGTCGACTACGTTTTACTCGATCGGAACGATGATCTGGTAGGACCGTGCTACCACTATCGCGATTCGCGGACGGTTGGACTGCTGGAGCGCGCTTTCCAGCTTCTCAGTCGCAAAGAGATCTTCGAAGCAACAGGCATTCAGTTCATGGAGATCAATACGCTCATACAGTTGTTCTCGATGCGCGAGGAGAACTCTCCTCTGCTGGATATTGCCGAGCATTTCTTGATGATTCCGGATTTCCTGCATTGGCAGCTGAGTGGCGAAAAGATCAACGAATTTACTAACGCATCCACGACGCAGATGCTGAGCGCGGATCAGCCGCAATGGAGTGACCGCATCTTGAAAGCTTTCGATATTCCCACCCACCTGTTCTCTCCCCCGCAGCAGCCAGGCATTTCACTGGGGCCGATAACGCCAAACGTTTCCAACGCTACGGGACTGCATAAACAGGTCGAAACGATCGTTCCTGCGACGCACGATACCGGCTCAGCAGTTCTCGCTGTCCCTGCTGACACGTTCGCACAAACAACTCCAGATTGGTGCTATATCAGCTGTGGTACCTGGTCCCTCATGGGGGCAGAGTTAGCCCGCCCAGTCCTGACACCAGAGTGCCAGTTGTTCAATTTCACGAACGAAGGTGGTGTGCTGGGAAGCGTGCGACTGCTGAAAAACATTGCTGGATTGTGGATAGTTCAGCAATGTGCAGCTCAATGGAAACGCGAGGGCCGCGATTGGAGCTGGGAACGCATGATACAAATGGCCGAGTCTGCTCCAACCTTGGAGTCGGTAATTGACACTGACGACCCCATGTTCGTCGCCCCTATCAATATGCCCGAGGCGGTAAGGGAGTACTGCAAACGCACTGGGCAACCGATTCCCGAGACTGAGGGCGCGATTTTTAGATGTGCATTGGAGAGTTTAGCTCTCCGCTATCGCTTGGTGCTCGGCAATCTTGAGCAGCTGGTTGGGCAGAAGATGAAAACGATCTACATGGTAGGCGGCGGGGTGCAGAATCGCATGTTATGTCAATTTGCGGCCGACGCTTGCCAGCTCCCGGTGGTCGCTGGCCCCGTAGAAGCTACCGCGTTGGGGAACATCATCATGCAAGCGATCGGCACGGGAGAACTTGACTCAGTGATCGAAGCACGCAAACTGCTGTTCAACTCTGCCGAGATCAAACACTTTGAGCCAAGATCATCGGCGTGCTGGGATGCGGGCTTCGAAACTCTAAGGCGTTTGACACTCTCTGGGAACCGATAGGATGATCTAAGCGGAGAACAAGTCGACGCCGGCATTCAGGCGTCTTGGACTTCCAAGCGCGGGGGAAATGTTTCATGTGAAACTATGCCTGTCGCGTAACTTCTTAGCATCGTTCCACGTGAAACGCGCCATCGAAAACCTCAGCTTGATGCCAAGTCCGATCCGTTCAACTGAACCAATACTCTGTGGCAATGCCAAACTGACCGCTAATTGCGTCGGCACCGTCGCAAAGTTGTCCTCCGGAACTGCAGAGCAGTGGCAGATTTTAGCCT
>JAGQPR010000571.1 GCA_020426625.1 Planctomycetales bacterium | reverse complement strand
TATTTACGTCGAATATTCTCCTTCTTTCTGTCAAGCCGCAGTTTTCTATCAAGCCGCAGTGCCCGAGAGTGCGATTTGCAGGTTAGAACTTGTCTATCCTCAAGGCAGGCGCTTCCCGACGGCATATCCACACCTTTGGGTAGCATGGTGAATGCAGGAGATTATAGGTCGGCTCGTCTTCAGTTAATACTGCGACTGCCCCCACCATGTTGAAACAAGTCCAACGCATCTAACTTGGTCCAGGATTCGCATCCGCTTCCCCAAGGAGGTTGTTGCTGCCGAATTGACAGTTGGCAACGGGGAAAAGACAATTGGCCAAGACGGAGCGCAGCGTGGAAGCGACTGTGTGAATTGGTCCTTAATAAACGGGAGAGTTTCGATGGGAAAACACACCGCAGAATTTACTGATGACAATTTCCAGCAAGAAGTATTGAATTCGCCGGACGGCGTGCTGGTTGATTTTTGGGCTCCTTGGTGTGGTCCCTGCCGCCAAATCGCACCGCTTATTGACCAGTTGGCAGAGCAATTTGCGGGGTCGGTAAAAATTGGCAAGCTAAATATTGACGAAAACCCTCAGATTACAGCACAGTATGGGATCCAGAGCATTCCAACTCTGCTGTTGTTCAAGGGTGGGGAGATCAGCGAAACATTTCGCGGAATGCCCCCGCAAGCCAAACTAGAACAAGCCATCGTTTCGCTTCAAGCCGAAAGCGCTTAGCGGATTTTCTGGCGGCAAAGCCAGCTCACGAGTGGCAGCTAGCCTATAGAACCAGCTGCTCTCCAAAGGCACAGGCGACTTTAATAGCTTAGTAGTGGGTGGGGGAATCGCCAATTGATTCTCCTGCCGAGTGACCGGCCCGTCGCAGCATTCGTTTTGTAAACTGGCACCTGCGCTGGCCCGTGGACTCCAGCCAAATTCTTATCAAGTGCAAATTCCACTTCAGCTTTGCCGATCTTTGATACTTTCTTTCGGAGTATGCTCGTGGCTGGCAATTTCCACTTTTCGGAATTCAGAGTGGCTATAATAGTTGTCACTCCCAAGCCCCTTACCTGCTTGTAGCAAATCAGCCCACATGACTGCCTGACATTGGCCGTGGTTTTTTTGGCCTCACCATTTGGGCGTTCGAGTGGTTTCTTGCGAAACCCGCGCGACAGCATGTGACTGAGACGTTCAAACGCCATCCCTTCCTCCCAAAAGTACCTCAATCTTTACCTGCGGGGATTCGCGTCTCCAGCCATCTGCCTTCCTAGGACTATCTCATGCTACGCCGTGATTTGTTGCGATATGGATCATTACTTTCCACGATTGCGCTTACGTCTACGTCGAAAGCTTTCGCAATTGATGCATTTCAGCGATCAGCCCCGGGACGGCTGCGACTTAGCCTCGCGGCATATTCGATGCGCAAATATCTGGCGCCAGGTGGCAACGAATCGCGGCGGCTGGACTTGTTCGATTTTGTCGATTTCTGCCGCGAACATGGACTAGATGGCACCGAACTGACATCTTACTATTTTCCGCCTGATGTCGACGATGACTATTTATTTCGATTGCGGCGACACTGCCATTTGGCTGGGATTACGATATCAGGCGGGGCCATACGCAATGACTACTGCAGCCTGGACAGTGAAAAAGTTGCGTCAGACCTGGAACACACGAAACTGTGGATCGACCGCTACGCGTTGCTGGGGGCTCCGGTAATTAGGATTTTCGCTGGCCAGGGCAACGACCAAGAACCACTTTCTACGACATTGAGCCGCTGTGCTAGGAATTGCGAAATCGCCTGCGAATACGCGGCGAAAAAAGGCCTGATTTTGGCTCTGGAGAACCACGGCGGAGTAACTGCTCGCGCCGATGATCTCATTGAAATCGTCCGACAAGTAGATTCACCTGCGTTCGGGATCAATTTCGATTCAGGCAATTTCCGCGGCACAGAAGACCCGTACCAGGAGCTCGCTAAGATTGCTCCTTATGCGGTTAATGCCCAGATCAAGGTCGAAATCCAAGTCGACGGCAAGAAGCAAGAGGCAGATCTTAAACGGATATTAGAGATCTTGCGTTCGGCGGGTTACAGCGGTTGGGTAGCACTCGAATACGAAGCGACTGAAGAACCCTGGGAAGCGATTCCAAGGTGGTTGTCAGAGCTCAAAAAACTGTTGGACTAGCATTTTGCCATCTTGCCTTTGACGACGTCGTGAACCTCATCGGCAACGCCTTCCTTCAAACATCCGCGTCTCATAAACACACCACTGGAGCGAACAATGAAACTTGTTCCTTTACGACTACACCGTACCGCCATCGCAGTCGGATTGGCCTTGGCATTAAGCTACGTCGGCTTCTGTCGTCCGCAGATTCAGGCCGCCGAACCGCTGAAGGTCTTGCTGATTACCGGCGGCTGTTGCCATGACTATCAATTCCAAACGGATACGCTGAAAACTGCTTTCCAAGAGCACAAGGTTGACGTCCAGTGGACGGTCGTCAATGAAGGCGGATCAGGCACCGAAGCAGAGATCGCAAGGTACGATAATCCCGATTGGGCCAAAGGCTACGACGCAGTCATCCACAATGAATGCTTTGCGAATACCACTAGCCCCGAATACATTCGCAAAATCACTCAGGCACATGAGGCTGGCGTAAACGCCGTTGTTATTCACTGCGCGATGCACACCTATCGAGCTTCGAAAATTGATGACTGGCGAGAGCTGCTGGGGGTAACCAGTCGACGCCACGAGCATCAATCCAATTACCCGGTCAAAGTTGTTCAGCGCGACCATCCGATTATGGAGGGCTTTCCGAGCGATTGGGTTACTCCCAAAGACGAATTGTACGTAATCGAGACGATGTGGCCCAAGGCTGTCCCGCTTGCAACCAGCATCAGCGAGACAACGGGAGAGTCACACCCATGTTTTTGGACGAACGAATACGGCAAAGCAAGAGTTTTCGGCACCACCTATGGACACAGTAACGAAACGTTTGCCGACAAGACCTTTCAACGAGCCTTGGTTCGAGGAACGCTCTGGGCTGCCGGTCGATTGAAATAGCAGCAGCTGCATGCTGTTCAAGCTTGATCATCGCTGATAACACCTACTCCGTATCCGTCGAAAGGCCGGGAAACACCTGCCGTTCTCCGCTGGAACAAGTGGTCGGCGGACGAGCCAGGTGGTAATTTCTCCCTAAATGTCCTGCATGCGACTAATTCGCAAATTCGTTTCCGATTAGAAGCCTCTGGAACACAATCATCCCGACCAGTTCAATCATTGTAAGAGTTGTAACAGGGCTGATCCCTCGCCGGTGGAGTATTTTGACAAGCAATCGCACTTTCCGCGTACAGCCAACCAGAGTCTGTAGCAATTTTTTTGATACAAGTGACTACTTTGAGTGGCTTGGCTTGACGGTTGATGCCAGGCAACCTTCACCCGCTAGCTTCAGCTGCTATACTTGCATGCGACGATGGGATTCGAACTAGGGGGAATTCTCCATGAGTGCTGAACAACACCTCGACCATTTGTTGCAACACTGGCCGTTTGAACCAGAGGGATCAGGCGTGCGGCTGCTCAAAGGAGCTGACGGACGCGATGTGATTCAAGTACGAGTCGACTTGGGTATCCTGCAGCTGGAAACCAGGGGGCGGCCTGACGGCCAGCGACCTTTTGGATGCGCCAGCATGCTCGACTATGTACAGAAGAAAGAGCGAGAAACTCCTGAGTTTGAGTTGGATGAAGAAACGTGTAACGCAATCGACAATGAATTCGTACAGTACTACCACCGTCGCGTTGCATGGTTGCGCCTAAATCGGTTCGATCTGGCAGTCAAGGACGCTGACCACACGCTAGCGCTCATGGACTTCTGCAGTGAGCACTCTCCGTGCGAAGATTGGACTTTCCAGCACGAGCAACACCGGTCCTTTGTTTTGTTCCATCGCGCACAGGCGGCCGCTTTGGCCGCTATTGAGGATCAGGTACCGGAAATCGCAATCGAGAAGATCACAGAGGGACTAGAACTGATCGCGGAGAATTTTGAGCAACTCGGCTGGGAAGAACAGTTCGAATCCGATGAACTGGTAGAAAGGCTTGTTCAATTACGTGAGTCAATGCGAAAGGATTTCGCGATCGAGCAAAGCCTTCATGAACAGCTGGCTGAAGCGGTGGCTTCAGAGCAGTATGAACGGGCTGCACAACTTCGAGATGAAATCGCTCGGCGCGAGTCGGTTTGATTGCCAGCGCACAGCACTGCGGCGCGGGCAACTCCATCTGTGACATATGCTTCGCGCGCTTCTGACAGTTTCGTTTGGATTGCCACTTGCGTCATTCAGTCCCTGGAACGGATACACTCGTTGGTGAAGATTGCATCGAACGAAGCCACTGGTGCTCTCTCGACTTGGGATGTGGGATGAGTAAATATTCGCCGAAGGGGTGAATGGAGCAAT
>JAGQPR010000570.1 GCA_020426625.1 Planctomycetales bacterium | reverse complement strand
ACCATGAACGAGTCGAATGGCCTTGGGGGGCTGAGGCATGCCTTCAACGAAACGCAGCAAATCCGATTGATCTGCATGTGCCGAGTAACCGCTCAGTTGGTGCGAATGGGCGCGAATATCGTAGCGTTTTCCATCCAGTTTCACCCAGTCGGAATCTTGGATGTATCTTCCAGGCGTGCCGATCGCTTGGTATCCGACGAAAACCACGTCCGTTTCGGGTTGCCCAATAAACTCTTTTAAGTAGTTCACAACTCGCCCGCCAGTACACATACCGCTAGCGGCGATTACGATTGCCGGCAGATTTGACGACTTTAGATATTCGATTGTATCGCGATGTTCGCCATGACTCTCGATTTGGACAAGGTTATCGAAGACCAAGGGCTGGTCATCATAGGTCAAAACGTGTTGCGCTTCCGCGTTCCAATAGGAGCTCAAATTCTCATAGATTTCCGTGAAGCGCTGCGCCAAAGGGGAGTCAATAATGACATCCACCGAGTTCAGCAAGGAACACCCACATCGCTTTTCAACTCGATCGAAGATCTGATTCATCTCGAACAACAATTCCTGCGTTCTACCCATGCTGAAGGCTGGAATGATGGTAACACCTTTGTTTTCCATCGTACGGCAGAGCACATCTTCCAATTTTTGGACTCGATGTTCGCGGCCATCATGCAGCCGATCGCCGTATGTACTTTCCAAGATCAACAAGTCGGCGCGTTCCGGGCTGGTCGGATTGTTTAGCAACGGCTGCATTCGACTACCGAGATCACCGCTGAAGACAACTCGCTCGTCGCGATACTCAAATTCAACTACCGCTGATCCCAGTATGTGTCCGGCAGGCGTCATGCGCATGCGAATCCCACCATCGAGAGCGTGCCATTTGTTGTAAGACATTGGTCGCACATGGCGACGCAGGTCGATCAAGAACCGCTCAATCAGTCGCTTATTGCGAGTTACGCCAACCCGCAATGCATCTTCCAACATTAATGGCAACAGTTTTGCCGAAGGTGGGCTGCAATAGATAGGACCATTGAATCCAGCTGCAATTAGATACGGAATACGGCCTACGTGATCCAAATGCACGTGCGTGACCACCAAACCTTGGATACCTTCCAAGGGAAATTCTATCTTCTCTTGATCGCGGCCCTTGGCGTCGTCCCCCTGGAACATTCCACAGTCGACTAGATAGGACCGTGGACCATCGAACAGAAGTTGATGGCACGAACCGGTGACTCCGTGCAGGGCACCGTGGTGGATTACTTCCATGGCATCGCATCCCGAGGCGGTAAGGGCACCTTGCAGCTCGCTGGGTCAGTTACTTTAGAGATTCCAGACGACGTGACTCAGCCATGGCCTCTTCAGCCAATTGAATGTACTTGTGATCTTGCGTTCCAGCAAAAACTCGCTGGTAAGTAACGCTCATGGCAGTGAAGTTGAAGGGATCAGCAGGTTCCAATTCGCAGGCCTTCTGACCGTGCTCTACCGCCGCATCAAATTTTTGTTGGAGGGTGTAGATTCTTCCTAGCGTCAGGTGCGTTAAGACATGCGAGGGTGATTCCTGCAAAATCTCCTTGAGGAGATCGACTGCTTCGTCGTATTTGCCAGCATCCTTCAGTTTTTCAGCTTCGTTGTATTTCGCTGTTATATCAGTCATTCGCTCCATTCCGGCAAGTCTGTTCTTAGTACACGAATCCAAGCGTCCCGCTGCCAACCAGCTTGCGTTGTTCTGGCCCGGGAAAGACATAGTCTTGCCGTTCTATTCGTAAACGCCAAGCCCTAAATGGCTGCATTCCTGCCCTGGAACCGCAATTGTGGCAATACGTGTTTATGAATTCAACCACTGGACGAGGCTTACGCTGGGAACTCCCACCCTCATCACCGGCGCGAACTCTTCAAATGACACATCACTCTCCCTCATCAAGCTCTGAATGTTCGCCACAGCATCCTTGCTGAGCGTTTCCAAGCAGGCATGAAACTCATCGCGTTCATCCCAGACTTGGTCTTGGCATGATGGCAGCAACGAAGCAATGGCGACGCAGGCAGCGTCCCTTTGAGGCGGTGTTGCTTCCATCAGAAGATGAAACTTGGGATGCCGCTCGATCAGCGTCGCGAACTCTTCGGGTAATCGCCAGTTGCGAGCCAGTGCTCCTGCAACTTCAGCGTGATCCCATCCGAACAACTCGCGTTCCAGGGTAGAAAGCCGAATTTGCTTACTCTTATCGCACTGCTGCGAAATCAGTTTCTCGTACTGTTCGGGCAATTCAACAAGCAATAGCGGTATGGCCATGTCTTGCAAAAGGGCAGCGGCGAACAGGTCTTCTGCGTTGGGCAACTTGATAGACTTGCCGAGCACTCTGGCAAAGATCGCCCGCCGTAGCGAGTCTTGCCACAGTTTCTTGAGGTTAAACGTACCAAATTTGGGGTCAGGAACGAGACTGAAGACAGCACTCCACAACGCAAAATTCTTAATCGTCCGTACTCCAACAAGCGCCAGGGCTTGCCTAATACTGGATATTTCTCGACTGAAGCCAAAATAACTGGAGTTCACAAACCTAAGAATCTGTCCCATCAACCCGGCGTCAGCTTCGATCGGACGCGCAAACTCGGCAGGACCGTTGTTGGGGTCCTGGGAAAGTTCCAAGAGTGTGATAGCCGTTTGAGGCAGAGCTGGCAATTGAGCATTGGCGATAAGCGTATTGATATCAATCTTTTGGCTTTCGAGTGCTTGGGTGGCTGACATAGCTAGATTACCTTATTGCTCCGGCTTGATTTGCGGAATTCAGCTTGAATTGGAGGATACGTGTCAAAGCTAGGTTGCAACCCGGTCCATGGCAACTTGCCGCTGTCAGCTCAGCCGCTGACGAATCGACATTGATTGCATGCAGAGCGAACAACTGGGAGAGCCATTGCAATCGGTCTAGTCGAACCCGCAAGGTCGGTCTAAACGACCAAAAGAAAAGCTCAAGAAATTCCGACACTTCTCGCTAATCGCGACCAAAACTAACAAACTAGCGAGTATCGCCCTAGCTTCGCCAGTTGAACAATATATCCTTTCCCTAAGTCAAGGATCTGGACAAGATAAATTGTTATTCCGCAGATCCAATAAACTGCATTTAGGTGAGAGAGACGTGGAGCGTGCCGACGTCAAGGACGGAACCATGGACGAAAAACTATTGATATGTGGCACTGAAGCTTCGCAGTTGGTGCAAGCGATTGATCAGGCTTGCAACTGGATGGAGTCCGTTTACAAAAGTGGCTACTATCTCAAACTGACGGTCCGGCGCACTTGGTCAAAGCACAATCCCTTCCTGTCAGGAAAAATTGCCCGCCCCTCTGCCTACCGTTGGTACCTGCAACGCGAGTTGTTGAAACTAGCTTTGCGTGGTGCCGAAATCGAAGTAACTCGTTCGCGCTCGCGAGTTGACCTCAGCTCACCTGACTTGTTGGAATGCATCGATGAATCGGAATTCGATCCGACGCGCAAAAAGGTCTTCTTGTTCGGTCCCGAACGCGCCGAGCTATCCATCAAGCGACTGGAGCACTACACCGGTACTTCCGTAGAATGCTTCCAGCGCTATGTACTACTGACCAACTACCAGATGCACATGCAGGCTTTTCTGGCAATGTTTTCCGATTGCGTTCGCCCGGCCCGCGAGGACGTGCAGATGCCAGCCTATCATCAGAAAACACCCATGAACGACGGCATCACCATCATCAACATCGGTGTTGGCCCTTCCAATGCCAAGAATCTGACAGACCACTTGGCGGTGCTTCGACCGGATGCGATGTTGATGGTTGGACACTGTGCAGGTGTCCGCAACCACCAAGAAATCGGCGACTTCGTACTGGCGTCGGGGTACATGCGTAACGACCTTGTGCTCGATCATGCCCTGCCCCGATCGGTGCCGATCGTGCCAAGCTTTCTATTAAACAGGTATCTAGCCAAAGTTCTGGACGAACGCCAACTGCCCTACCGATTCGGAGCTGTCTATACGACAGCTGACCGCAATTGGGAACTTAGAATCTCAGAGACTCTCAAGGACCTCAGAGACAGTCGCAGTATCGCCGTCGACATGGAATCAGCTACTGTCGCAGCTAACGGATTTCGCTACCGCATCCCTAGCGCGACGCTTTTATGTGTTTCCGACAAGCCGTTGCATGGAAAACCCAAGCTGCCAGGTTACGCCCAATCATTTTATGATGACACCAAAGTCCACCATTTGGAAACAGCACGCCTGGCCATTGAAATGGCTAGAAACGATTACCCGGACGGACTCCCCAACAGCGACTTGCGAGCCATGGAAGAGCCTTTACTGGAAGGTCCCGACAACTGATGGGCGGCGTTTGCGACTTTAAAAATCCGCACGAGATGCTCATCGCAAACGAGAGTGCTTGCCGACTTTCGCTAGTGGTTCCTTCAAAAACCGC
>JAGQPR010000056.1 GCA_020426625.1 Planctomycetales bacterium | reverse complement strand
AAAGGTAAACCACCGTCCGCGACAAAACACTTCCACGTTTGAACGATCAATTCCACTCGCAGTAAACACCCAAGCTATTTTCCCTCAGTTCCTAACTAAACTAAGAGTTTTCCTGGTGGCTTCCACACATGAAACTGTTTTGCCATTTATCGATAGGATCGATTCCACCCGCCGGTCCAGATGCAACTATTTGCTTCAAGAATTGAATCCGGAAAGGGCTCTGTCCGCGTAGCGTGCCGCCCTTGGCCCACCAGATTTCCTGCTTAGGATGCATGTAAGTTTCACCATGGCCCACGTAGGTTGCGTCGATCGTGCCCAGCCAGCATCGGCGCACCATTTCCGCAAGCGCGTTAGTCGACTATCAGCCACGCCTTGAAAGAAAGCAGCACAGGCCACGCCCTCCTTGCACTGCTTTCCTCGGAAAAATTGAATAGCCCGAGGGTATGATAGCGCGAATCAACTTGACATAAATCCAGCTACTTCATTCGACCAATATCTCAACCGCAGTCCCTTTTACGATCACCCCTCCAGAAACGGGGATTTCAACTGTCAACCTGCTGGGGCGACCGATATTATTACCTTGCTTGATAAGAATGTTGGCCGGAGTCGACATTAGATTCGCATCTCGTAGGTAACCGCCCAAGGCTGCGGCTGCCGCACCCGTTGCGGGATCTTCGACGACGCCACCGACCGGAAACGGATTGCGAGACCGAAAGATAAGCGCATCTTCACGCCAGACAAGCTGTAGAGTAGTTAAACTCTCGTGAAGCATGAGTGCTTTGAGCCGTTCAAAGTCATAGCTGAGATTGGCGAGTCGCTCTAGCTGCGAGACGGCGATAACGAGGTGCCAGTTGCCAGCAAAAGCACGGGCGGGTGGTATCGCAGGATCGAGGTCGGATGTCTTCCAGCCCAATGTAGACAGCGTGGCCGCAACCAACTCAGGACTCGCGAATTCGAAACAAGGATTTACGGAAGTCATCGCTGCTTCGCGCATTCCATCCCTTGATACGACCTTGACAGGCACTTCGCCAACGGAAGTCTGAAAGCTTAATGGGCAATCGCCAACCATGTTTCCGATCGCTACGCTGGCTGCAATGGTAGCATGACCGCAAAACGGAACCTCACTCTCGGGACTGAAGTAACGGACGATGCGTTCTCGCCCGTGACACGGAGCGACGAACGCTGTCTCCGAGTAGCCGACTTCAGCCGCTATCCGCTGCATCTCAACATCCGTTGGCAGCGTTTCGCCAATCCAGACTCCGGCTGGGTTGCCACCGTTTGGATCGGTCGAAAATGCCGTTAATCGAAACAGATTTCCGCCAGATACAGATTCGCCCTTTGAATGCTTCAATCTCATACTTTGGCCTCGCCCACTCGGCGATGTGTTCGACTTGGCAGAGAGGAGGTGTTTTACTCCTGAACCATACGCTTGATGGGAGGAGAGTCATCGCACGACAAGTGCATCCACGGCCACCAGTCCGTCGCCTCGATGAAAGAGCTCAATCACGTGCTCGCCGCGAGGAAGATCGTTGACTTCCCAGACCTTCTGTTGGGCCAAGCGGTTTTTGGAGGAAGCTAAGTCGACGGTAGCCCGTGATTGACCGTCGATCTTGACTTCAATCTGCCCAGCGCCAGCTTCAGTCGGTGCGATGACGGTAACGCCGCTACCAGTAAACGTACATTGCCAAACGTCACCAGGTGTATGGCTGATGTAAAGGTCGTTGTTAAAGTCGCCCGTCCCCAGTGTGCATCGACGTATCCATTTAGGAGCAAAGGCGCCCGGATCATCGTCATTGAACCATCCTTTGTCATGCGTGATTCGTAAAACTCTAAAACTTGAAGCTAACAGTTCGTCCGTAATTCCTGGCTGTGGTAACACTTCGCCGGAAGGGGTCAGAGTGAGCCCTTGTTCGTTTTGTACGAAGTCAAGCTTGACAACTGAGCCCAACATTTCGACTTTGGATACCTTGCCCAGCGTCGCCCCGCCAGTGCCGAGGGCTTCCAGGGTGACCGGTCCACCATTCCAATCGACTAATGTGGCATAGACGCGTGCGTTGTTGCGGGTGTAGCTGACAGAATCGTTGCCGAAAAATTCAAACGGACGGGAACCATAAACGGCTTCCCCATTGATCTTTAGCCAAGCGCCGATGTCTTTGGCAATGTGAATAACTTCCGGGTCCAGGTCGCCTCTGCCATGTTGGGTCAGATTCAGCAACATCGTTCCATTGCGCGAAACATTTTGCATCAATAGTTTGACAATCTCGGGCGCATCCAAATTGCGTTGGCCGGTCTGGTAGTGCCATTCAGAGATACTTGTTTCCGTCTGAAATGGATACGCCTGAATATCCGATTCGATAATCTTTTCAGAACTCTTAACGAGAGCGCTTTCAACAAAAGGAAGCAATTCGGGACTATTCTGAAAACTGTTGTAGGGACCGCCAACACCTTTAAGATTGATAACCGCTTCCATTCTGCCATCATTCCATTGAAGCGACTTGTTGTAATAGTTGGCGATCAACCGAGGAGCTAGGAAGCCTAACCCCATATTAACTCCGAGATCTACCTGAGAATCGCCAGCATGCTCGTCAAAGTAAATGACATCGGGATGATACTTGCTAATCGCATCATCGACTCGCCACATGAACTGGTTTGCAAAAGGGGAGTGTAACGGGTCGTTTCGATCATGTAACGGCCCATACAGATCTACTGGGTCTAGCCCTTCCCACCATTTGCCCTTGCCGTCCAAGATGGTTTGCAGCGCATCATAGGGAACTCCCGCCTTCGGCCCCGATCGGTCGCTTGTGTAACGCACTGGCATGAACTGTCCCCAAGTTCGAGCCGGCGAGTGGTGGAAGCCGATCCCGAATCGAATTTTATGCTTTCGGGTAACCTTCTCCCACTTTCCAACGATGTCGACTTCGGGGCCGACCCGCACTGAATTCCAAGGTTGATAAGTGGAATCCCAGCAATCGAAATTGTCATGATGCACTCCCATCGCCATGAAGTAGCGGGCGCCCATTTCGACATAAAGATTCATCAATCCCTCAGGATCCCAGCGGTCTATCACCCAATTATGGGCAATGTCCTTGTAGCCATACTCCGACGGGTGACCAAACTTCTCGTTGTGAAAGCGGTAATCTGGGTTGCGTGGCATATACATGTTCCGCGCATACCAGTCACCTTGTTCAGGCATCGACTGCGGGTCCCAGTGTGACCAAGCGCCGAATTTTGCGTCGCGCCACCACTCGGGTGCAGAGTATAGCGCAGCGATAGTCTTCCATTCTGACGTATAGGGACCATCGGCGACTGGCAGGGGCGGCAAGTTCCAAATATCCGGCGGGAGGGCCAAGTCTTCGTCGCCGACAACAATACCCGCGACGTTTACTGGAACGTCGCCATCCGCCATGCCAATTGTCAGGGCTGCTCCGTCGGGAATCTCCAAGGCAAGCTTTGCGAACAGGAATGAACTATTGAGGTCGCCCGAAGAATGAACGTTGATCTTTTGCGATAGTTGATCACCGACGCCAATGCTGATCGTTCCGACCGAGACGCAGGCGTAGCGAATCGCAACCATTCTACTGGCAGGAAGTCTTTCGAACTGTGCTCGCTGTCCTGCTTCCGTGAGTCTGACTAGGACTATTCCCTCTGACGCGTCGCTTGCAACCTTCGCCGCGCCATGCAGAACCACTGCAAACTTAGCCTCGACGGAATGCTCTTTAGCATGGATGTTCGAGGTGGCTGTGAGAACGACTATAGCTGCCAGAAGCAAGGCCAGGCAACATCGAATTGCTGTCAGTGTTATTCGTTTCATTATTAGTTGGTTTTCGCGTGAAAACTAACGCCTTTCACCAATGTTCAATATGCCGATTATACCGCCACTTGACGCTAAACGTATCGGGCGATTTATCTCACTCGCCACTCTCTAAACTTATTAACCCAGGACGAACCACCCTGTGCAGCTGCCTTCGAGCACAATCACACAACCTCATTATGCACGCCGCTTAATTGTAGTGACGCTCATCTGCCACCAACCTTTGAGGTCAATCTGATTACCCGGCTCGAAGGATCTGAGACCAGCTTTGAAAAGAACAACCCTTCCGAATTGTTCCCCCATCGAATGAAATTACCCTGGCTGTCCATCTTGAAGCTTGGAGACACAGACGCCTGACCCTTCCGACCATGAAGTGATTGGTCAAACGCTTTGCTACAATCTCTCTGTGCTTGGTTTCTGCACGCGGGATGTAGCTACCCGAAAAAGCAACTTCGCCATTTAGTCAGACCATCCGCGAGTACGTGCAAGTAGCTTGACCGATTCTCCAATCTTCAACACCCTTACAAATACTCGATGCCCAAATCCAATGTTGACTCGATGCCCAGATTGCCATGAACAAGTGAGTGTGCCTAGCACGACGGACATTTCAAGCATCCAATGCCCTGCCTGCGGGAATCGCTTCAGCCTTGTTTCAGATGCGACTCTTTCATTCGACGACAAGGGTCAGAAAAGAATCGGCAATTTTCAACTGACCTCCCAGCTTGGCGCAGGATCCTTCGGGATTGTGTGGTTAGCTCGTGACTTAGAATTGGACCGCGAAGTTGCATTGAAGATCCCAAGACAAGGACAGCTTGGGCCAGATGAATCCAGAAGCTTCATTCGTGAGGCTCAGGCTGCCGCCCAGTTGCGGCATCCAAATATCGTTGCCGTTCACGAAATCGGAACGCATGAAGGCCAGGTCTTTATTGTCAGCGACTATGTAGAAGGTTTGACACTCGACAACTGGGCGTTCCAGCATCAGCCAACAGCAAGACAATCCGCAAAGATCTGCATTGATTTGGCAAATGCGTTACAGCTAGCCCATGATTGCGGCATCGTCCATCGAGACCTCAAACCATCAAACGTCATTGTCGATCGGAAAGATCGCCCGCATGTGATGGACTTTGGCTTGGCCAAAAGGGAGTCAATTGACTCGACGATGACGATGGAAGGGAACGTCATCGGCACACCAGCCTACATGTCACCAGAGCAAGCAGACGGGGACGCAAAAAACGCCGACTGTCGGTCCGATATCTACTCTCTCGGTGTGATCCTTTACGAATTGCTCACTGGGCATCGCCCGTTTCGCGGCCAGTTGAGAATGATGCTACAGCAAGTCATTCACGATGAGCCTCCGAGCCCAAGGAAACTGAACAGCTCGGTGCCCAGAGACCTCGAAGTCATTTGCCTGAAGTGTCGCGAAAAGAGTCCCGACAGACGATATCAAACTGCTAGCGAATTCAAGGATGACCTTTCTAGGTTCCTCAATGGACAAATAGATGAAGCCACTGTGGATCTCACTAGTGACCAAAAGATTAAAGGGTGGGAGAGAATACCGGTTGCTTATGCCAATAACGGAAAGTGGTGTGCCTATGCGAGCAATGATCGCATAGGAGTCGTACTTCGTCGCGCAGCCGATGACCAGACCTTCCCACTTGAATGCTCCACGTCACAGGTGCGTGTTATTGCTTTTTCCCCCTCTGGCGAATATTTGGCGGCGGGGGATGCTGCCGGTGAAGTTTTCATTTGGGATTTGAAGTCAACGGAGCCTAGCTTTCCCAAATCCAAATCAGGGCTCTGGGAAGACTCCTTGGATCATTCGTCAGCACCTGGAATAAGAAGCCTGGCCTTCGACCCCAATAACGAGTCTCTATTGCTGATAGCTGGCGTCGCAAAAGAAATCGTACTACTCGATACCACCAAAGATGAATTGAAGGTGGCTAGTGGGCATAATAATTCCGTCTGGTGCGTCAGGTTTTCTCCCAGCGGTCGACTAGCCGCCAGCTGCTGTGCGGGAGGCCGAGTGATCCTGTGGGAGATCGATCCACGCATTGGATTGCGGGAAAAGTTCAAAAGAGAATTTGAAGACGAGTGTCGTGATCTAAGTTTCACCCAAAGCAACGACTTGCTCGCAGTCGGTTGCCGAAACAACACCGCTACGATCCTCGAATTGGAAGGATTTGAAGTCCATCAAGTGCTGCGAGGCCATGAAGAAAATGTTGAGTGCGTCCGCTTCTGGGAGAATGACGACCAACTGTTCTTGATCACTGGTAGCGCCGACAAGTCGATTAGGAAATGGACCGTGAATGAACGGCAAACCAGCGCGATCAACGTTGGTGAATCTGTCGAGTCGATAGCCGTTTCGCCTTCACAAGAATGGCTCGCTGTGCAGCTGATGAACACCGGAGGTGTGCGGCTGATCAATCTCAACAAGCGGACGATCGATTCGAGTTTCGACCTGCCAAAATCGGGAATCAGTTCGCTCGCGATTACCGACGATTACCTGTTTCTTGGTGGCAAAGGCAAAATTTCGATGTTCGAATTGAAGTCGGGAAATGCAAGGCGGATGGATATTGCCATCCCCAAAATTCCATTGATCACTGCGATTGCTGTTTCAGAAGATAGCCAGACACTCTGCGCAGGTGATGACAAGGGCAGTATCCACATCTGCTCACTTGAAGGGAAGCCACAATGCATTCAATCAATCGTCGCCCACGAAGAGCAAGTTGCCGATGTAGATCTGTACTCAGGTAAAGATGGTTTGATGTTCGCATCGTGCAGCTACGACGGAAGCGTCTCGTTGGGTGGTGACTCCGATCAACCAACGGAGATCAAGCCACCAGAAGAAGACTCAATGATATCCGTCTCGTTCTCGCCAGACGGAGCTAGGGTTGCTGCAGGAGGCTACAACGATGTCGGAATAGTCTGGGACCTATCGGCTGGAAAGGTGAAAGCCGATTATCGCCAATTCGTTGGACACTCCGATGGCCTACGTTCAACCTTACTCACGGCGAACCGACTAATTACTGTTAGCGATGACGGTTCGATTCGAGTTTGGAATATGGAAACCGGGCATCAGCTTCTCCAACTCAAAGGCCACAAAGGTGCCGTCGAATGTGCCGTCTTGACTGACGACAATCAGCAGGTGATTTCTGGTGGCCGTGACGGTACGGTCAGGATTTGGTCAACCAAATAGAAAACAAACTTGTTCACAGGGTGGTGGGCGAGCTCCACCACTCTCGGAAGACCAATTTCGGAGTGCCGACCTTTGTAGGCCTATGCGATATTGCGACTAACGATATTTCTGCGTTCCCGAGGCATCAAACGGATGCGATTGTGCTGCCAAGCTAGCTGTCGTCGGTTGGACAAATCGCTGTTCTCGATTGGTCGGTCCAAACGGGCGGCGGTAAAGACGACCTTTGACTTCACCAATCTCCTCCCGAATGGAGCCCCGATCGCCCCGATCTACCGACGCATAGGTGCGTAATGACGGGGTGTCACGAGCATCTTCGCGTAGGACCCCCAGACACCGAAGCGAGTTGGGGCGATTGCAGACTTGCGGCGATTTAATACTCCGACTGCAGCTCGGGGCGGCAAAATGCAAAGTCGATTTGACGGGACGGGAAGCCCTCGGCGACCAGCAAAGCGCATCGTTCGTGACCTAGGTCGAAGTTATCGTGCCCGTTTGGAGGCAACGAGCACTTCAGCTCCCGACAAGCCTAGATGGGCCTGGTGCATCAAAACGGTTGGCTGGAAAACTGTTGCGCCGTGAAATTCCAACTTGCGAGAGTCTATCTGGCAAGCGACAGACTAACTGACGATTAGTGGAACAACTTCGTTGAAAGCCGGTACCGCACCATTGTCGGTGTTGGCAAGGAAGGCAATCGATGTCGATAGCGTAGGGAAGTTCAACCAGATCGCGTTGTAACCAGGAATTCCGCCGCTATGCCAAATTACCGGTTTGCCAGCGCTGGTGAAGCGGCTCATGCCAAGTCCCCAACCTGAATCCTGCATGAACTCAGGTGGGGCTGGTAGAGATTCAATATAGCTAGGATGCCAAGTCGATTTCGAAACAGGCGTTCCGTTCAAAAGTTTAGCCATCTGGCTCATCTTTTCCACGGTCTCTCGTGCAAGCAAATCGCCAGCGAACAAATGACTTGATAACCGCAGCATATCATCCACAGACGACAAAAGGCCGCCAGCCGCGCGTGGCGAGCCGACGTTGTCTGCAATTTTGAAGTGCGGCGTTGGTTCGGCAATTCGATGATGTCCTTGAGTCGATGCCAAGTTGGAGAGTCTGTCGCCAACCCAGCTCGTTTTCGTTAGTCCAGCGGGTTTTAGCACTCTGTCGCCGATAAACGATTCCAGCTTTGTACCAGAAACGCGTTCGATGAGTTCCCCTAGCAACACGAATCCGGTGTTAGAGTACCAGTGATGCGTGCCAGGAGCAAAATGAAACAAATCTTTGCATTTCTCAAGTGCATCATGAGGTTCGTCTAGAAGCGGAAAATCCTGCGGTAGATCCGACGGCAATTCGAGCTCCCACCAGTCTTTGAGCCCTGAGGTGTGTGACAGCAGTTGATAGACCGAGACTTCAGTATCCTTTAGAAATCCTCCGAAGTAGCGTTCTAGCGTGTCCTCAAGCTCTAGCTGCCTGTCTTCGACGAGCTTCATTACAGCGATTGCCACGAAGACTTTTGTGACGGAAGCAATCCGGAACACTGATTCCGGAGAAAGGTCTGTGGAGGCATCCGCAGATGCGACACCATGGGCGCCGGATCGAATGGATTTGCCATACCGAATCATGCCAAACGCGATCCCCGCCGAAAGCCGATCGTCGACTGCCTTGGCAGCGAGCTCATCGACCTTGGCGAACAGTTCTTCGTCATTCAACTCTGCGGAATGAGCCAATGAATCGACGAAAGAAAGCGCTCCCATGGATGAAAAGCCCGATACAAAGCGTCTTCGCGATAGTCGCATACTTGGTTCTCGTCCATTTGGGAATCTTGATCACTAGCATAAGATAAGTTACCGCATCGAGACGATTGTTGCTTGGACAACAGCGTGCCCAATCAGCGATTCATGCAGTTCGATCGTCTGTAAAGAGCTGACTGAGTGACACTTTCTCGGGATTGCTGAGAATCCAGTGTGTTTTCGGCTGCATCGGTCACTGCGAAACTGCTCCCAAGTAAGTTTCTGACATAGGACGGTTCGTCATGGGGCGCGAACGCCGACCGAACAAGGGCCGGGATGCGGCTCCTCCACGCAGTCAAAACGACATCCTCGAAGGGCGATCCTTCGCTCATACAATGCGGTCAGTCAATGCAACCAATTTGCGTTGACGAAGCAGCCGCGTGCATTCGGTGCTCTGACAAGAGCGCCCACACAGCGAGTGTTCGACGCTCCGGCGTGCCCAAACGGTGCGAGTTAGTGAGCTGACAGAACTCGCGTCGGCTTGATTCCCACCGAGTGCGTGAATGAGTGGCTGGGCTGTGTGCCTCTAGGGAAGCATCTGCGACATTAACCCGCCTCGGCTCGAAGCAACAAATTCTATCACCTCGGCGACTCAAAGTACTGCAGGGGTTCGCCACTTGTCCGCAGTCGGTGGCCGCTTGCGCCCTCATGTTGCGCCCTCCTTAGGTGTCATTCGCAACTAAGAACCAGCCATTATCGCAGGGTGGCTGGTTGCCAGTTGCTGTCGTCTCCTTCCTCGACAGCGCAGCTGCCACGTAGAAAACGCGTAGCAAACCGAGGGGCTGGACCGATGCAACGGAATTTTGCTGTTCCCTTGGCGGCCCAAATATCTAATTGCGAGTTCAGGAGTAACAGGGCTTGATCGTGGCGATCAAACCACAGATGAACTCGGAACAAACAAAGGCGTCGCTGGTAATGACAATGCAAGGCTCAGCGTTAAACACGCGTCAAGACGTTCACTCGCAAGAATTCGATCTCAATTGCTGGCAGCCGATCATATTCGAGAATGGCTGCGCAGAGGATGGTTTGACCCTAAATCAGCTCTATGAGCAAGGAAAAATCTGGTCAACCTGCGATACGCTGCAACGTCAGTTGCTGGATCTGCAGGTAGCCCTGCACCCTAAGCTACGAGACACGCCTATGGATGCCGCGCGTCTTGCGGCCTGGCAGCAAGAACTGCAAGAAATCCAAAGGGGGCCAATCGATCGCTGGGTGGTTTACCCCTGGTCGGGCTCAGCGGTTCGCGTGTTAGCGCCAAAACTCTACAACCGTCTGCGGCTAGATCGTAATCGCAACAAGATTACGGCTGCGGAGCAGGCCTGCCTTGCCGAACAAACCGTTGGCATCGTTGGCCTATCGGTGGGCAATGCCATCGCGCTGTCGCTGGCCATGGAGGGGCTGTGCGGACACCTCAAGCTGACGGACATGGATACGATCGATCTTTCCAACATGAACCGCCTGCGAGTCCGCGTGGATGAAATTGGACTGCACAAGACCGTGGTTGCAGCGAGGCAAGTCTTTGAGCTCAACCCCTATGCCAGCCTTAGTATCTTCAGCGAAGGCATTCACGAAGGAAACATCGAAGAATTCCTGGTTGGCGACCGCAAGCTGGATATTCTTGTGGAGGAATGCGACAACATACGACTCAAGTTTCAATTGCGAGAGCTGGCCAGTCGGCATCGCATTCCTGTGATCATGGAGACCAGCGACCGTGGCATGTTGGATGTCGAGCGGTTCGATGTGCAGCCTGACCTCGAGCCATTTCACGGATTGTGTGCTGGCATCCAATCAGCTCAGATTCCCCACAGTCTCAGCCATGAGGACAAAGTCGTCTTTGCGCTGCCCATCTTGGATTCATCGACCGTTTCCCCACGGATGGCCGCATCGATGATCGATGTCGACGAGAGTCTGTCGACGTGGCCGCAACTTGGCTCGGAGGTCGCTTTGGGTGGCGCGTCCGTGGCTGCGGCCGTGCGTCAGATCGGGCTGCGGAAACCGATGACCTCCGGTCGCAGGTTTGTCGACCTGCAAGCCCTCTTGGCAACGGAGCCGAACGCAAGGCTGGCGGCTGGCGCGCCGGGCCACGGCTTAAAGTCATTGGAAAACGAAACCGAAAAAGGAAGCGAAAAGCCTTCGCCCGTTGATGCCCAAATTCGAGAGTTGGTCCACGTGGCTTGTCTGGCACCCTCCGGCGGCAACTCTCAACCCTGGAGATTCTTTCACGAGGGGAAGCGGCTTTGGCTGACCCTCGATCGCCAACGAGCGCACAACAGCTTTGATCCGTATCATCGCGGAGCCCTGCTGGCCATGGGGGCTGCCATCAGAAACATGGAACTCGCGGCAAGCCATCGCCATTGGCGATTGAAACGCGTGGAAGATGCGACCTGCAATGACTGCGATTGTATCGCCAGCTACATGGTAGATGGAGCGGAACGAGATTCACCAAGAGTTGCAAACCCGCTGTTCAACTTCATTAACAAGCGAGTTACCAATCGTGGCAAGGGTACGGGAGCGCCGCTGGAAAACGGTCTACAAAGGCAGCTGATCGAAGTGGCCGCAGATGGCCAGTGCAACCTACAACTGCTCGACGATGCCGGCCGTCTATCGGAGTTGGCAGAGATCGTGGGCGAGTGTGATCGCCTTCGCTTTTTGAATGAAACGCTAAACCGCGAGTTAGTGGCGGAGGTGCGTTGGTCCAGGCTTGAAGCCTCGCAGCGGCGCGATGGCTTGGACCTTGAGGCTTTACAACTCAAGCCCTCCGAGATTGCGGGGTTGCGTATGTTGCGCCGCCCGGAGGTGGCTGCTGGTTTGCGCGAAACGGGCGGTGGCAATGCGTTGAAGGACACTGCCAGAAACACGTTGGCCTCAGCCTCCGCGGTTGGGCTGCTCTCCATCGATAACGGCGCCGCCCAGCATGTTGTTCAGGCAGGTAAGACATTCCAATCGCTGTGGTTGTTCGCAACCAGCCGCGGACTGAGTCTGCATCCGATGACTGCCGCTATCTACATGTTTCAAGTCGCCCATGATCAGTGTTTGTTCAGCGAGAGGGAAAGGCGATTGTTGGCGGATTTGCAAGAGCGTTTTCATGCGATTCTACCGATAGGCGATGGGCATATTCCGCTGATGCTATTTCGCTTGTCACAGGGAGTTGGCCCGGCCACGATCCGTGCATTGCGCAGACCGATTGAGGATGTGCTGTTGCAAGGCCCACCCACGAGAGGAGTGCAATCATGATTCGTCGTGAACGGCATGCCAGCAATCCCGTGCAGGAAACCCGTTTTCAAGAAGTCACAGACTGTCCCAACCGACTGGCTGCCGCGCAGCGTATTGTGGCTGAGTCCTACTGCGATTTCACGGATGGTAGCGAAACGCTTGCAGGTATTCGGCGCCGCCTTGCAGATGATGGCGACCAAAGACTTACTTTCAAGAGAACGTTCTCTTTGTACGGCACGAACCCCAATACGCACCGCGTCGAAATACTGGGAACCATTCGTACCTGCACGCTCAAATTCGGCTGCGAATTGCAAGGGTTGGAGTCATTCGAGCTCATGCATTTTCCTGGAGGCTGGAGTCGGTTCGACTTCGCTGGTTTCAACCCATCACATGTGATCGAATTCGGCAGGTTGGCCGTTTCCAAATCGATTCGCGTGGGCGTTGCCCATCGCCTCAAGTTTCATCAAGCGGTCGTGCAAGCGCTTTTCAAACGGGCCTACCTATGCACGCTGGCAATGGGCAGTTGTTCCGAGGGCTGGGCCATTATCCCAGCCAAGATTCGGCATATCTTGGGCAAATGCGACGACATTGAATGTGAGGTTGCGCCTGGCGCCGAGCCACATGAGACGCGGCATCACGAACTGTTCGAGCAGTTTTCCGGCTACTGGTACGCACAGAACCCCAGGTTGTGCAACCTTCAGTTCACTAGACTGACCAACGACCCCCTGGCAGGATTCTGGCAACAACAAGAACCAACGGGCCTTGGCTTCGCACGCGTTGATTGCGCGGAAATGCCGTTTCCTACGCTGCCTGTCTAGCTGAGCGAGTCTTGTTGGTCCTGCCAGTCGTGGTGGTGATTCACCAGAGGGGGGCCTCATCGATCAACGGGTGTGGCTCGTTGGGAGACGACACCTCAACCCAAGAAAAAGTGTCTATGATTCACTTTTTTCGGCGGTACATGCGTTCGCTTTACTAGATTAAGGGCGAGCGGTCTCGTTCGCTGATGCTTGATGTGCGATCAAAGATATAAATATTGAGATATGAAGGAGTGGGCATGGGTGACGCGAAATCCGAATTATCACTGACACATCGAGAAGCACTCGATCGATTGGCCGATGAATTCGAACGCGAGCTGAGGTGTGCGAACGCCCCCAAAATCGAGGATTTCATCGACAGGGAACCCGCGATTCGTAAGCAATTACTGCCCGAACTGGTCGCAATCGAAATTGAACTGCGCGAGTACGTGGGTGAGCAGCCGATTGATGAGCACTATCGCAACCGCTTCCCAAACGATTGGCAGCAACTGCAAGACCTGTTTGTCGACAGGCGTCGCACCGCTACTGCGACAATAGGCGTCCAACCTTTGGTGAGAGTATTCGGCCGTCAAGAATCTAGTGTGCTGCGCTCGCTCCAAAGAACGCTGCCGACGATTCCCCGAGTGATGCTGAAAGCCGCCGAGCAAGAGTCGGCGACGCCCATTGTACGGACCAAGTCTACGGAGATGCCGCGAATCGAGTTGGATCTGGACGGCCGCTATCGCATTGACGGCGAAATTGCGCGAGGTGGAATGGGAGCAATTCTAAAGGGGCGTGACACCGATTTGGGCAGGGACTTGGCGATCAAGGTATTATTGGGATCCCATCAGGATGATCCGGCCATTATCCGGAGATTCATTGAGGAAGCGCAAATCGGGGGGCAGTTGCAGCATCCGGGAATCGTACCCGTTTATGAGCTTGGGCAATTCGCCGACCGGCGCCCGTTTATCTCGATGAAGCTGGTGAAGGGAAAGACCCTGGCGGCTCTGCTGGCGGAGCGCGAAAACGTGGCGGACGACATCGCCAAATTGCTGGGGATCTTCGAGCAGGTCTGCCAGACGGTAGCTTACGCGCATAGCAGAGGCGTAATCCACCGCGACCTTAAACCTTCAAATGTTATGGTTGGCGCGTTTGGAGAAGTCCAGGTGATGGACTGGGGACTTGCCAAAGTGCTGAAAGAAGGTGGCATCAATGACGAGCAGAAAACGCGTTTGACTCAGCAGGCTAAAAGCATAATTCAGACGATCCGCAGCCGCAGCAGCGAGAATCCTGATGTCGGGTCTGCCGGGTCCGAAACCGAGATGGGCAGCGTACTCGGTACACCCGCCTACATGGCGCCTGAGCAAGCCCTGGGGGAGATCGATATTCTCGATCAGCGAACGGACGTATTTGGCCTCGGTGCATTGCTGTGCGAAATCGTAACTGGCGCGGCTCCCTATAGTGGCTGTGACAACCGTGAAGTGTTTCGTAAGGCCTCGCGTGGCAAGCTCGAAGAATGTTTGGAAAGGCTCGATGCGATTGCTGCGGACACCGCTCTGGTTGTGTTGATCCGCGAATGCCTGGCCCTCGAACCAGCGTCACGCCCCAGAGATGCTGGGGTAGTGGCTAGTCGAGTAACAGAGCATTTGGAATCCGCCGAAAAGCGCTCGCGCCAAGCAGAGCTGGAGCGATTGCAAGCGCTCACCAAAGCCACCGAAGAAAGGAAACGTAGGTTACTAACCATGGCGTTGGCCGCCGTTGCCTTACTTGCGGTCGGTCTGGGAGCCTGGGGCCTTGTTGCCGTCGAGAAGAAGAACACGGAATTGGCAAGGATCGATTCTGACCAGCAGATGACCAAACTGATTGAGCAGCGCAGGCTCGAGTCTCAGGTGCGGGATGAATTGAGCGAGCCCCGCGCGCTGTTGGCAGAAAGCCGTACTGTTGACGTACCGGATTCGAGCGTGATCCGCAGCGCCTTTGCCTCGTTAGAACGTGCGATGAAGTTGAGCGAAAAACTCAAGGACAGCCCACCACTGTTGACTGAAATTAAGACAGTTGAACAACAGTTGAAACTCTTGGAAAAGAACGTACAGCTTATCAAGGGGCTCGAGGAAGTCTGGGGAATGGAAATGGAATCTTACTATGCTGGCACGATTAGCCATTCGTATGTGAGTTCAACGACCCGCAAGAATCCCTGGGACCCCGAAACGCGCGCCCGGAGCGTTGGAGAGCTTCTCAATCCATCGGGAGATTATGAGTTGAGTCGCCTTTACGAACAAGCCTTCCTGCAGTGGGGGTTTTCCCCAACTGAACAGCCATCCAAGATTCTAGCTGCACAGATTGAACAGCTGGATCAGGCTATCAAGGTGCGCGTTCTTGTTTCACTCGATAGATGGCGAAATTTATTGGAATCGCCTAGAAGCTACGAAAGGTGCCGTACGCTTCCATGGAGTGTGTTGGAACCGGTGTCACAGATGTCCAGAGGGGGCGACACGTTCGCAATCCTAGATGACAAGTCGATTCTGGTGAGCGGTGACAATCCCCGATTCGGATACGAGTTGGTGTTTGAAACAGACCTCACATCGATCGACGGCTTTCGATTGGAGGCAATGCTGCACGATTCTTTACCCAACCGTGGGCCGGGACGCGGCGTTAGGTCGGGCGGCGTATTTGCGATAAATGAATTGCAGCTCTATGTAGAGCCAAGGGGCTCGTCAGCATCGCGCATTCCTGTCGACTTTCGCCGTGTAGTTGCCGACTATGCGTGGAAAGAGTATCCGCTGGCGACCAACTACTGGCACATTGGATATGGTGGAGGAAAGGAGCATACTGCCTACTTCGAATTGGACAGGCCCATTCGAAGTGCGACAGGCTTTAGGGTCTACGTTGCTCATGCTGACCGAGGGGACGGGGCCTATGGTGATGAGAACCTAGGCCGTTTCCGCTGGTCCGCAACTTACGAACGCAAGTTTGATGAAAGAGTCCGTAGCATTGATGAGGTCATTCGCATGACTGATCAAGATCCTTGGAGAGTGGCCATGCGCAACGAGGCCGCGAGGGTCGACGTTAAGAGCCTGACGTTGCGAGCCAGTGACCCCGATATCGTTGACGAACAACCCACGATCGTCTTAGTGCAATTGGCAGAGTTGTTGAAGCGTGTCAATTATCGACAGACGTTTTCCAGCTTGCCAACTGACATTCGCTGGATGCCGTTGCAGCCGATCGATTGGAAGTTGAATAGCTCTGCAAAAATGAGCGTCGAGTCGGACGGGACCATGAGCATTGAAGGTCCGTCGTCATTCGACGATACAGTTTCAGTGACCGGAGAGATTGATGAAGAACCGATTACCGCGCTGCGCGTGGATATATTGCGTTCGCCTCAGAAGAACGGAAGTCGCACAATTGGAAGGAGCTCTTTTGGAGCGCTCTACATCAGCGAATTCCAGGCGGTGCTTGGTGGCACGGCTGTAGGCGAGGACCTTATCTCACTGCCGTTCTCTCAAGTCTTCTCCCAAGACTCAGATGTGGGAGTTGGTACTAGACTTCAGAGTGTCATCGACAAGGATCAGTCTACCTTCTACAGACCCCCTGGCAACCACCAAGAACATCAGTTCGTCCTTGTTGCGGATATCGACCCGACGCGCGCTATACGTGATCAGTTGACCTTGAGCGTGAAGACGCTTGGAAGCTCGGGAGTGACGAAACTTCGTGTGTTCTTTACCAGCGACGACTTGCCCGTGTTTCCTGATCCAAGGATTGCGGCGACACGGTTGCTACAACAACTGGTTGTGCGCAATGCCGATAACTATTGGGTAAATTTGTCTCTGGCACATGACGCGTTGCAGAGAGCAACTCCAGATGAAACGGCGGCGCTGCGATACGCATCGAACGCGTTAGCATGTCGCCCCAATAGCGTTGTCGCTCTGACCGCTTACTTGAATTCCATGTCACCCCTAACCATTGTCTCCGCAGAAGAAGTACTTGAAGTCGGCCGGGGCAACGTCTTACGAGCGAAAGACCTTGGAGCGGGTAAAGAAGTGCTGAGAGGCGTTGCCAAACGGTTTCTAGGTTCGTCGCAGCGATTCTCACAGGTAGGTGAGCAAACACTGTCGCTGGCATGGTTAGAAGCTGCGCAAGCCACGGACATTGCAGATCCAGAGCTCCTGAAGCTTGAAGGTGAAATTCTCGGTAACTTGGGGGAAATCGATGATGCAATCATGGTGCTACGTAAGGCAACGCAACTTGATGGACGCTTGGCCTCCGCTCACAACCTACTTGGATCGTTATATATCAAGCAAGAGAGATTTGTTGAGGCGGCCAAATCGCTCAGTTTGGTGATGCGCATCGCGCCAACAACCAGTATGGCTCAAAGCAACTATGTAAAGGTCCTGCTTAAGCTGGAGCGAAGTGCGGAAGTGGAAGCTCTCAGCCAAAAGATTTTGGCGGAAAAAAAGATTCATCAGAATGGCATGAACAATCTTGCCTGGGCGCTTGTGTCTTCAGACATTGAAGGCCACCGGTTTCCACAGATCGCGTCGGAAATTGCCGAGTTGGCCTGTTCGAAGGAACCCGCCCGGCAAACGTTTTGGAACACGCTGGGTGTGGCCCGTTATTACAAAGGCGAGTATGCCAAATCGATTGAAGCGTTGCAGCGCTCAGTCGAACTAAGCCAGCGTACCGATGCCATCGATTTATTCTTTTTAGCCATGGCAGAATGGCAATTGGGGCATTCAGAGGCAGCCCAAGAATGGCTTGCGAAAGCGAAGGCAGCCTATTCCTCACTTTCCGAACCCGAGTTGAGCAGATACCGCAATGAGGCCGAACAACTGATCGAAAGCGGCGACGCCGAGCCCGCCGAACCGCCTGGCCAAGCAGTAGGACAACCGCCGATATAATCGTCGAGGACTATCCAGCCCGCTTGTTGACTGTGGATGCCGGATTCGTGTGTCCGGATCGAACCGATGAAGTGGTTGCGTCGGCTTTAACGGGCGATGATCCTAGTTTTGGTGGCGGAGTTTTGGGCTCTCGGCTAGTTCATAGATACAGGCACAAATGTGCCTTTTCGATTCGATACGAAGGCGAGCTCACGATGTATGCTCATTTGCACGTACAGAGTTCGCCCCGAAAAATGTGAGCTGAGAACTTTAGGGCGCTACGTTGCCTTCGAAAAACAGATCGCTCTACGTTGCTATGGATGCATGCGGAACCAATTGGACCGAACTGAGGAACGAACCCGTGAGAAACACTCATTCTGTCACCGAACTGCTAGATCGACTGCAAGATGAAGCGCACCGCGACGAAGCTGCGCATGATATTTGGACGCGATTCATTGAACGGCTTGTCCGCACGGCTAACGCGAAGCTCAAGAACTTGCCCAGACGCTCCGTGGATGAGGAGGATGTCGCACAATCTGCTTTTGATGCCTTTTTTCGGGGAGTCCAGGAAAAGCGATTTACTCAGCTGAATGACCGTCACGACCTGTGGCAAGTATTGGTCATGCTGACCGAGCGCAAGGCAATAGAGGTAATACGCCGAGAACTTGCTCAGAAACGTGGCGGCGGCAAAGTACGAGGCGAATCCATCTTTGAAAACATCTTGACCGAATCGTCTGGTGGCAGGGGCATCGCGGACGCAGGCGATCCGCACGATGAATGGGCTGACTTCTTTACGCAAGATGTTCGACAAATGCTGGATCTATTGGATCCAACCCTGCAGCAACTGGCTCTGCTGCGTCTGGAGGGCAAGAACAACTCTGAGATAGCGCATGAGCTTGGCATCACACTACGCAGTACTGAGCGAAAAGTGCGGCTGATCAAAGACAAATGGTTGGGTCAATTAGGGGACGCGTGAAGCCTGCAAATAGTTAGCACGAGGTCTCGTACACTGTCGAGCATTTACGGGCTGCGAATGGTACGATGTATTGACTGCGACGCGGAATTGAAACGCTCATGTTGAATAGTGGCGAGGGGAATCTGTGACAAATCCGGAGCGAGACCTAGAGAAGAGAGAGCGAATCGATCGACTCGCCGATCTCTTTGAAATGGAATGCAGAAAGAAGCAATCGCCAAGGATAGAAGACTATCTTTCTAAAGTGGCCGCACCTTGGCAGGAGTCGCTCTTTGCAGAATTGTTTGAAATTGAGCTTGAACTCGCAGCCGAAGTTGGCAAGAGGGTCATAGCCAGAGATTACGTCGAGCGGTTTCCTCAATTTGCGGCAATCGTTGGCACAAGAGTCGCCCCCGAGGAAGTTACCATCGGTTACGACTCCGGAGGTCTGGACTCAGATCCGACAACTCTAGATCGCTATGAAATTCGCCGCACCTTGGGGCGCGGTGCGTTTGGAGTCGTTTATGAGGCCTACGATCCGCAACTCGATCGCCAAGTCGCATTGAAAGTCCCACACTCGACTATTACTAATTCCGATCTTCTGCGATTAGCCATAGACGAAGCTGCTGCTGCAGCCCGCATGGATCACCCAGGAATCGTCAAAGTATACGACTGCAAGCAACTTGCAGAATCCTTGCTGATTGTGCAACAGTTTGTCCCGGGGCAAAGTCTTGCGCAACTGTTGAGTAACGAGCAGCTCACGTCGATCGAATCTGCCAGGATGCTTCTAAAGATTAGCGAGGCCATAGCGTACGCTCATTGTTCTAATATCGTACATCGGGACCTCAAGCCAGCGAATATCTTGATCAGTCCGAATCGTGAACCATTAGTTGCAGATTTTGGACTTGCCCTTCGGGAGGAATTTCAACATCGACAGCGTGGACAGCGTGCTGGCAGCCCCGCATATATGTCGCCCGAACAAGTTCAAGCACTAACACACTGGCTGGATGGACGCACTGATATCTGGAGCCTCGGTGTCATATTTTATGAAATGCTCACTGGACGCCGACCATTTCGCGGTCGCCAGATCGATCAGCTGTTTGAAGAAATCCGGGAAAGAGACCCCAAGCCACCGAGGATGATACGACAGAGTATCCCCGTTGAATTGCAGCGTATATGTCTCAAGTGTTTGGAAAAGAGGCTACGTGACCGTTACGCGACGGCGGACGATTTAGCCGAAGATCTGCGTGTGTTCCTGGACGGCGGAGATACGCGGACCGAAAAGCCTGTTTCGCTTTCAGCTGCCGAGAGAGAAGATTTAGTATCCTCGGAAAGATCTTCCGATCACACTCAACGGTCAACAGTGCCGGCCAGCATTGTTTCACGGGGCCTGCGTTCATTCACTGAGCAAGACGCCGACTTCTTCCTCGAACTACTTGAAGGTCCTCGGAATCGAAATGGGCTGCCAGAAAGCGTGGCATTTTGGAAGTCAAGAATAGAGCCGAATGAGACGGCCGAAAAGTTTCCAGTTAGTGTCATCTATGGCCCAAGTGGATGCGGTAAATCCTCTTTCGTCCGAGCAGGCTTGTTGCCTTTTTTATCGGACAAACTCGATGTCGTGTACGTCGCAGCAACCAGACCTGACCTCGCGGGAATGCTTCTCCGCTCGCTTAGAGAGCGTTTGCCCGAAATTTCGCCCGATTGGGATCTAGTAAGAACATTGTACGAGCTACGAAATAGTCCTCCCAGATCGCCGAAAGTATTGATCGTCATTGACCAGCTCGAGCAATGGCTCCACACGGGATATCGGGAAGAACCCTCGGCTGTTATCGAGGCAATAAAGCATTGCGATGGGCAGCACCTGCAGGTCTTGCTAGTAGTGCGAAGTGATTTCTGGATGTCCCTCACGCGACTGGCCAGGACAATGGAGACGCAACTGATTGAGGGCGAGAACATTGCCTCCATCGACTTGTTTTCCACTCGCCATGCCCGAACAATCATGACCCGTTTGGGCATTGCGTTTGGAGCGCTCGCGGAGTCGGGAGCAACGGAAGAACAAGAGCAGTTTATTGCCAAATCAGTCGACTTGTTGGCGGAAGACCATCTCGTAGTTTGCGTCAGATTGATCCTCTATCTGGAGATGATCAAGTCCAAACCTTGGGGAATGGAAAACCTGCAAGACGCCGAGGAAGCGGATCAGCTGGGAGTGCAATTCCTGGAGTCCACGTTTGCAGGTCCAAGTGCAGGTCCGACCCGTCGTCTCCACAAACAAGCCGCTCAAGCCGTGCTGGCGGCCTTGCTGCCGGAATCCGATAGCAGCCTCAAGGGACAGGGCAGAACTTTGGATGAACTCCAAGCGGCTGCAGGTTACGATGACGCGGATCGCATGCAGGAGTTGATGCGAATTCTGGATATGGAACTGCGTCTCATAACACCGCTCGACGTAAACGACGAGACAACAGGGAAGTCAACGTCGGCATATGCTTTGACTCACGACTATCTGGTGGGCCCACTGCGACAATGGCTCACCTTGAAAGAGGGCGAAACGGCCGCGGGGCGCGCGAGACTGATGTTATCTAGCCGCGCAGCGCAGTGGAAGTACGCTCGCCAACCACGCAATCTTCCGAGCCTTTCTGAGTTTTCGCGAATCCACTTGCTGACACAGTCGAGGAAGTGGCGCGATGAGCAAGCCCGCATGATGGCTCATGCGAATCACTACTATGGACTACGCACTTTCCTTTCATGCATGGCACTTCTCGCGGTAGCACTGATTGGTTCGCGTATCTATTCTGTGATTCTAACAGAGCGCGCGAGTTTGGCTGTTCAGAAGGCGGTCGCGGTTCCCGCCCAAGCGTTCCCGACTGTTTCGCCTGCCGTCTTCAGTTACACCCAAACCGCTGTTCCGTTTTTGAAACGAGTAGCCGATGAAAGCACGCTGGCGAAGGAACGAATGAGAGCACATATTTTTCTCGTTTCGTTGACTCAAGACAAGGCACCAAGTGTATCGCAAATGATTAGCGATATTGACAATGTTGAGCTGCCTGAACTCGCCAACATCGCTGCAGCTCTTGGCCCAGAACGTGAACTCTTTGTTGCTGAAGCAAGGGAAGCACTGCCGCAATTGAGCGATGGCGCCGCGTGTCGTCTAGCTTATACCTGCCTGGTACTGGGTGAATTCGATTTGGCGGGTGAGCTATTGGAGACGGTGGCTCGTCAAACACTCTTCGTCAGCCTTTTTGACAAATGGCCCGCAGGAATTGGCGCTGCAGTCGAGGCCTTGAACTCGCTAAATATCGAAGAGATCACAGCTCGGCAACAGATTCCTGTGCGACTGGTGATCTACGCCGTCGGCTTCCATCGAGTTGAGGTTGTGAAGGAAAGGGAAGGCAAGCTCGTCGCACAGCTCACAACGCTGTTCGAGTCAAACAAGACAATTGCGTCATGCCACTCCGCTGCGATGTGGTGTCTCCGAGAATTTGGCGAGTCGCCGAGTGCGGCGAAAGAGTATCGAGCGGGCATTGGTTGGAAAGAAGTCGGAGACGGGATGACACTTATCGAGATTCCAGCCGGCGAAATCGAGCGCTTCGGAGAGCCGCGACAGGTAGATTCATTTCTCTGCAGCAATTCCGAGGTGAGCGAGCAGCTATTTGCGCTTTTTGAGAAAGAAACGCATCTCAAGCGAAGCGAGCAGGCAGCTCGTGGAGCCAAAGGTATTTTTCCTCAAGCCTTCCCAAACGAGACTTTGCAAAGTGAGATTAAATCTGAGATCCAAGAGCTCTCACCTTCCTTCATTATCCCGAGTCTAAATGACAGGTCTCCCAATTTAGACTCAGGGCCTGCAGTGAGAGACGACCTCGATGTGCCAGAGCGCCCACCGATGCCGGTGTTGGAACTGCCAAAGACGTCAGAATCCCCGATTGATCAAGGGGTGTCATTGGAACAACGAGAAACCGAAATTGAACCGCTTGCTAAATGGGAATCCGTTGTTCTTGGGGATCCGTTCCCGGACGCTGAGAGAATAGAATTACCTTTGCGAGAAAGGCAAGCTGAGCGCACTCTCGCGGACGCTGAAGCACCTAATCTGAATTTGCAGAAAAGACGAACTCACACACTTTCGCCAATGGAATTCGGCTACCAAGCGAGAGGAACGATTGGATATCGCGCCGGCTTGATTTCGTATCCACTCAGTTTGGCGTTTTGCAATTGGTTGAGCATGCGCCACGGGTTGACGCCTGCTTACAAGTATGAACAGCATGAACTACAAAATGCGAGCGCAGACGGCGGCGCGATTGAGTGGTATTTGAATCCATCCACAGGCGGATACCGACTACCTACGACGGATGAGTTTGTGTTGTTAAAAGGAGCCGCTGGATTTCCTGATTTTGGCAAGGAGTCTACCACTGCCGACGGTCGCTTTGCAAACCTCATAGAAGCTCATGTAGGTAGAACGGCCCCCGATTCTCGGGGACTATTTGATGTTCTGGGCAGTTATTGGGAATGGTGCGAGCCAAACCAGGACGGCGTAGTTTACGAGAACGCCCCAAAGATCTTGATGGGAGGATCGTGGCGAAGTTCGACGATACAGGAAGCCTTTAAGCAGCGGTTAGTTCGCCCAGCCGAGTCGACGTTTGGAGAGTTCGGATTTCGCGTCGTTCGTTCTGCCAACACAAGCTTCAATGAGAGCAAGTGGCAACGAGTTTATTCCAGCAATCCCGGTTGGCAGAACGCGGTATTGATGGCGGAGGCGGAAGAGTCCAATGTGCAGTTCGAGTGGGAGCGAATTGAAAATGAGCTCGACGGTTTCAGGGATGTTGTTCGACGTGCATTGGACAAAGAAAGCTTCTCCATCGCGCGCTCAAAGTTGATCGAAGTCCTTAAACAAATCATCCCGGACTCTCGACTAAGATCTGAGATCGATTTAGTGTTTGGTGAACGTTCTGCTGATGCGGACGAGGTTGCAAGCGCTGTTTACTGGCAATCGCTCGAGTTTGCCCTTAAGGAGCACTATGCAACACTCGAAGAAAAGAAGATCTACTTGGACCGACTTGAGTCTGGCGTTGAAAGTAATCTGTCAAAGCTTATGGAAAAGCTTCTCAGTGTCGAAACGCGTTCAGCAGAAAGCTATAGCCGCGCCGTTGGAGCATCTTTTGTAGTACTTTCAGTGAGCAGCGAGGGCACTGACCAAGATGCAGTGCAGTTGATTGAAGCCCTCCAGGGTTTTCTGATGAAGAGGCAGACACGCACTTCCTATTTCTCTGCTATGGATCTTTGGAAAGTCGCTCAAGATCGAGTGGCAATGGGTGGGGAGACACCTCTGGAGGCCGAAGTCCAGGCTCGCGCAGGAGTTCGTGCTGCCCGACGTGACTACTTGCTGGCAGAGAACAAGTATCAGCTGGCGATGAAAATCCTGTTTCCAGAGGACCAACCGAAATAGACCACGAATAGGATTCCGCGATTTCCAAGCTCGGTCGGTACACTGGATCGACAACCAAGCCAGTGAACCCATTGGTGTCTACTTTGCGTGGACGACTGAGACGCGAAGCCAGAAGAGTCACTCTCTTGATTGTCGTACGTTTTGGTTGCAATTTTATGTGCATCGCTCCACGGAAACCTGACATGGATCTAGCTTCTCAGTCGTCGGCGGGGCTCGCGAGTTTTGGCCGTTGCTTGATTGCGAAGTTGATTGGCCAGTGCGTTCAACTCCCAGCGGGCTGCTCCTCGCTCGTTGGACTCCAAGTACCTTCGCGCATTCCTGAGGCGATTGCAGGCGATGCCGAAATCGTCACTGCTGAGCGGGAGCCCTTCAAGCAATGACTCTAAGTGGTTGACTTCGCCACCACTGGCACTCCCATGTCCCAGATTCTTTGCCAGCCCAGCCATCGCACCAAAGACCGGCTGGAAAACTGAACTTAGAGTCACTTGTGTGGCATTCTCGGTATTCATCGGTCGTTCTCCTGTTTTTCAACTATCGGCAATCGATTGATTGCCTCACAGGAGTGACCTAGCGGGACGACGCCCAACTCCGCCCGAGAATTTCAGCTTCTCACGTCAATTTTGGCTAGGAAACAAACAGACCTCAGAGGCTTTCGGCGAACGATGATTGGATACGGGCCAAATTAAAGATCTTTCAAAAAGGTCTTGCAATCTTTGGCGGTCCAGCAACCCGTCCAGCTAGTCAGTAGTTGGACACCGACCGTTTTCGCACTGGAGAAAAATAGAATGACCATTCGCAATACGAAAAGACGCTTTAGTCGAAGGCTGATGAGTGAACAACTCGAAACACGCCGCCTGCTCACCGCTAGCGTCGAATTATCGGAAGGATCTCTGACGATCGATGCAGGAAGCTATCCCGCCGATGTGTCAGTATTTCAGTTTTACAACCAAGTATTTGTTGGCGTTAAGCAGCTTGGCCGGACAAGCTATTCTCACTTCCCAAGTAGTGAGGTTGCAGAGATCAAGTTCAATGGAAGTCAGTACGCGGATCAATTCGCAAATCGAACCTCAGTCAAAGACCGAATCTACGGCAACGGTGGCAACGATAACCTGCAGGGTGGTTCTGGCGAAAGCCATATCGATGGTGGTGTCGGCAACGACGAAATTTGGGGTAACGATGGCATCGATGTGTTGATCGGCGGCCTTGGAGATGATTTGTTGTTTGGCGGTGCAGGCGATGATGGGCTTTACGGATCAGAAGGAAATGATCGCCTTTATGGTGAGGCCGGTCGAGACAGCATCTATGGTGAGGAAGGCGACGACAGGCTCTACGGTGGAGCCGACAACGACTTTATTTTCGCCGGTTCTGGAAACGACGTTGCCTATGGTGGTGCCGGACTAGATGAAATCAACGGCGAGAGTGGAGATGATCGTCTTTGGGGTGACGATTTCTTCGGCCCACAGTCAAACGACATTCTTAGAGGCGGCTCAGGTGACGATCTGATCTATGGCAACGGTGGCGATGACATACTTGAGGGCGGCTCGGGACGGGATGAGCTGTTTGGCGGAGCTGGAAACGACAATTTGCTTGGCGGTGCCGGCCGTGACAAGCTGGAGGGAAACAGCGGCGATGACACCCTGATCGGTGGTCCAGATGATGATACTCTGTCAGGCGGAACTGGAGCGGATTCACTCGAGGGTAACGAAGGAAACGATCGCCTACTAGGCGGAGATGGCGATGACAACCTGAGCGGCGGCACTGGGAACGACAGCTTGTTTGGTGGGAACGGCCAGGACAAGCTATTGTGCGGCGATGGAGATGATGTTGCTTGGGGAAACGATGGGCATGACGTAATCTTCGGAGGTGTCGGCGACGATCGGCTTTTCGGCGACTCGCTCTTCGGTGTCGAGGGATTCGATATCATCTTCGGAGGGAGTGGGAACGACTTCATCTCAGGTGGCGCAGGGATTGACTTCCTTTACGGTCAAGAAGGCGAAGACATACTCCGTGGCGGGAGTGGCAATGACCTATTAGATGGCGGCACGGATGCTGACCAACTCTTCGGTGATAAGGGCGTCGACATTTTACAGGGTGGAGCAGGCAGTGATTTACTTGACGGCGGAGCTGCCCGCGACAGCATCCTTGACGCAACGACCGAGGATGTCGTTTCTCGCACACTTCACACCCAACTGGTTGTTGAAGACCTGTTGCTTACTAACGCA
>JAGQPR010000569.1 GCA_020426625.1 Planctomycetales bacterium | reverse complement strand
TGCGTTGGCGGTGCTATCACCTGCAGCTTCATTGTTAGACGATTGCAGGTAAAGCCTACCAGTTCTTGGACCGATTATCTTGCTATGAAGTCTTCTTCAACTGATTGGACTTAATGAATGCAACGGGATCGTCCTATTGACAAGTCTTGAAAGCCGCCAACAATTTGCTCAATCACGACCAGCGGATGTGGCGGAATTGGCAGACGCGCTAGGTTCAGGTCCTAGTGGGAGCAATCCCTTGGAGGTTCAAGTCCTCTCATCCGTACTCAGGGTTTTATAGGGTTTCCAGAGTTCCGCGTTCCCAAAAACCTAGTGGGTGTGCCCCTAGGTGGGAACAAACTGGGAACATCGTTGGCTTTGCATTGGTCTTGCGTCGCTGGCTTCTTCCGATTTCAAAAGCGAAAATCGGACCCATGGCCAGCATCGAACAACGCGGTAAATCCTTCCGCATCATCTTCCGCTTTGACGGGCAGCGGTACACTCGCTCTCTCCATACTCGCTCCGAGAAGATCGCGGTCACGGCTCTTCATCGCCTCGAAGACAACTTGCGGCGAGTCGAGCTGGGAACCCTCTCAATCCCCGAGTCGGTTGATGTCGCCGACTTCCTGCTCTCTGATGGCACGAAAACCGGTCTTGAAAAGCCCGCTCCCAAGCGTTCACCGATTCGCACTCTGGGAAAGCTCTGCGAAGCCTACCTGGCGAGCATGCCTGAAGGCGCCTTGGAGTCGAACACGCGTACTTGCATCGACATCCACATCCGCCACTTCGAGCGGGACTTGGGCCGTCAACTGTCCCTGGTGGAAATCGACCAAGTCAAACTGCAGGAGTACGTCAACAAACGCTCCAAGGCCAAAGGCCGACGTGGCATGCCATTGCGTCCGGAGACAATCAAAAAGGAACTAGCCACCCTGACAGCCATCTGGAACTGGGCGTTGCGGGCCAAGCATGTCACCTCTCCATTGGAAAAGCACGGGCTGCGATTCCCCAAGAGCCCGCAAAAGCCGCCCTTTCAAACCTTTGCCGAGGTGATGCGGAAATGCAAGCTGGTTGGGCTGAGCCAAGAAGAACGTGAACAACTGTGGGATTCTGTTTTCTTGACGGTGGACGACATCGGGGAACTGCTGGAGCACGTCCGCAAACAGGACGGACATCCGTTCATCTATCCGATGTTTGCCTTTGCAGCCCACACCGGAGCTCGACGCAGCGAGATGATGCGGTCTCGGCTACCCGACATCGATTTAGCTGGCAGGCGAGCGGTGATTCGCGAGAAGAAACGGATGCGGGGACAAGAGACAACGCGGACCGTTCCGTTGTCGCCATTTATCGTCGAAGTGCTGACCGAGTGGTTCGAGGTTCATCCTGGCGGGATGGCAACGTTCGCAGTAAATTGCCACATACCCAACGGAAGAAAGTACCGGTTAGAACCGACTGCGGTCACGGTCGATGAAGCCAGTCACTACTTCGAGCAAACGGTGAAGGACACTAAGTGGAAGCACCTTCGTGGTTGGCACGTGTTTCGCCATTCGTTTTGTTCGAACTGCGCCGCCAGTGGCGTCGACCAGAGGATCATTGATGCGTGGGTAGGTCACCAGACCGAAGAAATGCGGCGACGCTACCGTCACTTGCTACCACATCGCGAGAACGAAGCCATCGCGGCTGTATTTTCCAAGCCCGCTTAGGTCGAATTAAGGTTCATGCGTGACATTCAGTAACCCCACCGCACCAAACCTCTGATGAACTTCTTTTTTGAAAATGGGCAGTAGTTACCAACAAGCTCCACAGCAGGGGCAGGTTCGCAAGCTTCTGCTGTGGATTTATTGATAACTACTGACGGTCACGGCTGCGCCTTAGCCGCTTTCTTAGACAAAGACAAGGCTCTCTCAAGGCCGTGTGCTTGACGTTGGTGGAGGCCAGTCGTTCCTCGTCGATCGACTGCTCGACGCGAGATTCGAGCATGTCGCGGTACTCGACATATCGCAAACCGCCATCGAGGCAACTAAGGCCCGACTTGGTGAGCGGTCGTCGCAAGTCGAATGGATCGTCGCCGACATCACGCAGCGCAAGTCATTGGGCGAGTTCGACGTTTGGCACGATCGTGCGGTCTTTCACTTCATCACCGATCCAGACGATCGGAAGCTCTACGTGGAATTGCTGAAACGATCCTTGCCAGTCGGCGGACACTTCGTCGTTGGAACCTTTACCAAGGGTGGTCCTGAAAAGTGCAGCGGTCTGACGATCTGCCAATACGATGCTGCCACGATGCAGGCAGAGCTGGGGCCTTCATTCGAACCCGTAAAGTGCAGCGACTACTTGCACACGACGCCCACAGGTAAACCGCAGCTTTTCTTTTTCGGCATATTCAGAAAGGCAAAATGACTTGATCCTAAACATCAATCGCGAAGGAACGAGCGACAATTCGGATGTTTGATGCGAGGCAGGCATTCGATGCTGCGTGGTCATCGGATAGAATGTCACAATCTCATCGGAGTCACATTTTTGCGGCGTACCATTAGTGCTAGTAGATCGTTTTGGCAGAAATCACACGAGTCTTCGCGTAAGCGTGACGGATAGGTGCAATCTGCGCTGCACCTACTGCATGCCAGCAGAAACCCCCGACTACTGCGAACGGGATGCGATCTTAACATTCGAGGAGATTGCAAGGGTTGTACGAATCGCCGTTGAACTGGGAGTAGATGACGTGCGGTTGACCGGCGGTGAACCGCTCGTGCGTTCTCACTTGCACAAGCTGGTGTCAGCGATCAACGGGATCGAAGGCGTGCGGAAGCTTTCCTTGACGACCAACGGCATCCTACTAGCCGAGCAATTGCCTGCCCTCTACGCTGCAGGTTTACGGAGCGTCAACGTCAGCTTGGATGCACTGGACGAAGCATCCTTTATAGAAGCTACGCGGCGACCTGGGCTGCAGCGAGTACTTGGCGCAATCGAAGCTTGTCGAGGGATGAAGGTGAGGGTGAAGATCAACGCTATCGCCATGCGAGGCTTCACAGAGCGTCAAATTGTGGCATTTGGCGAGTTCGCTCGATCCACTGAGATTCCAATTCGCTTTATCGAGTTCATGCCGCTCGATGCGGACGGGAAGTGGAACGCGGCGGGTGTACTGGCTGGTCAACGGATTTTGGAGCTGTTTGCAGAACATGTAAGGCCCCTTGTGCCACTTGGGCAGCCTGATGCTTCACCGGCTAGAGACTATCAATTCGATGATGGCAAAGGCTGTATCGGAATCATCGCGTCGGTTACCGAATCATTCTGCGGCACCTGCAATCGATTTAGGTTGACGGCGGATGGGCAGTTACGCAACTGCTTGTTTGGCAGCGATTCTGGCGATGTCCGCGCGTTGCTTCGTAATGGTGGAAGTGATGCCGCGATAAAGCGACTGATGATTGATGCGGTTGCGTCCAAGAAACGTGGGCACGGCACAGATAACTTATCCTTTGGTCATACCTCGCGTCCAATGTATTCCATTGGAGGCTAAGTTAGGCGTAAACTCGCGGCTCAAGCATCAGTGAGCCGAAGCCAGTGATTCTTTGGCTTTTTGCGTCAGTTTGCCGTCTTCCATTTCGTAGAGAGTGTCAAAGACATCGAGTGAACGGTGATCGTGAGTGACAACAATCACTGCGGTGCCTTGTTCGTGGGCGACTTTGGTAAACAGCTCCATGACTTGCCGGCCACGAAAGCTATCGAGCGCTGCGGTGGGCTCGTCTGCGAGAATTACCGAAGGGCGGTTCGCTAGAGCACGCGCCACAGCCACCCGTTGTTGCTGTCCACCTGAAAGCATCGACGGATAACTTTGGGATCTGTCTTTGATTCCCAAATACTCGAGCAGTTCCAACGCACGAATCCTGGCCTGCCTACTCGATAAGCCGTTCAGCTCGCAAGCAATTTGCACGTTCTCTCCCGCTTTTAGGAATGGGATCAGATTGGATTTCTGAAAGACAAATCCCAGATGTTCTCGTCGAAACGAACGCAAGTTTGTCAACGCCTTCGGGCCGTCCATGATCAGTTGATTCGCGATATAGATCTTGCCGTTTGTCGGTGCATTGATAAGACCGACTGCGGTAAGGAAGGTCGACTTGCCAGAGCCGCTGGGGCCGAGCAATGCAACGACTTCACCAGCCATTACTGTCATCGACGCATCGCGCATGGCGACAACTTCAGTGTTGTCTGCTCCATAAATCTTAGTGAGGCTTTCGGCTTTGATCGCAATCTTCGCCGAAGGATCGACGGCATCGAGTGACACGCTCATGCGAGGGCCTCATTGGGCGAAACCACCATCGCCTTCCAAACACCTAGAGCGCTTGAGGCAATGGAGATAACGAAAACGATAATCGCGAGCTGGATCAAGTCTTCGCTCGTGATGATCACGCGGCGGGGAAATTTGGGAAATATCTGCTGGCCAACGATATAGGCG
>JAGQPR010000568.1 GCA_020426625.1 Planctomycetales bacterium | reverse complement strand
CCAGCTCGCGGAACAATCGAAACCGAGCCGCATTGTAGTTTAGCCAAGCTGCCAGAAAACTGTTCTGAGAGCTCTGAAGTGAACTTTGGGCGCCCAACAAATTGATCGCAGTTGTCGGGTTGATTTGGGGCCGCGTTCCAGGCTGTACCGGAGGAGGCGGGGTCAGCAGTGCGAGCTGAGTCTGCTCCACTCGGCGCAGCGCGATCGACACCGCTCGCCTCTGAATCTCCAGTTGCAGGCGTCGTTGCTCAAGAGTGCGCAATAGCGCCCGCAACCCTTTTTGCAATGTGTCGCGAGATTGAATGAAATCGCGTCGGCTGCGCTGATACTGGATCAGCGTCTCACGGTATCCGTTGCGTTCCAACAGGCGAGCCAGCGGCGCATCAAATTCCAGTCCCAGGCGAAGGCTGCTGGTGGCCGCCCGAAAATCCACTGGGTTGTTTCGCGCTGTGCTTACATCGCCGCCACCGGTGATCGTCAAATTGGACTGCAGGGCGTTGGCCGCAATTTGGATGGCTCGCCATGAATCGACCAGGGCAGATCGGCCATTCATGAAATCGAGTCGATTGGCCAGGGCAATTTGAAAGGCCACGTCCGGGTCCAGCTCCAGCGGTTCAACGGTAACGACTTCTAGCCGTGCCTGAGCCGGGATCAGCGATAACCGTTCCACCAGCTGCACGTAGGTTTGAACCCAAGCCGTCAAGTCATTGATGGTCTGCCGGCGGAATTCGTCGGAATGCACTGCTCGGATCCGCTCAAGTTCGCGCTCCGCCGCCTGGAAGCCAACCTCACCACTTTCCAACTCCCCGAGTCGCTCAAGCAGTCGCTGACGGTCGCGGCGATAAAGGTCCCGTTCGTCTTCGCGCATGAGCTTTTCTCGCTCAGGAACAATTTCGTTCATCCTTTGAATATCACTGCGAGCAATCTCTAATAGCTGCGTTACAGGCGCAATGAATTGCTCTGCAATATCAAGCGACCGCTCTGGCTCGGCGTCCACGTCGCGAACATACGACTGAATGCGAACGATATCTCGAGAGAATGAGAGAATTTCGTTGATCCACGCGGAATTGTCGGTCACCATTTGGACCAGATTTTCATCGTTCAAGCGGTCGATCATGCTTTCCAATCGCCCAGAAGCCTGACGGAATCGCTCCGGCAGTTGATCGGATGCGTCTTCGATTCCTCTTGTCGCCTCGGCAATAGTCTCCGAAGCGGGCCTGGCAGCGGGACCTGTCTCAGAAGGCGTCTTGCCGAGCAGTGCCAGATCGTTGGGTAGATATCTCAAGCGGCGTGCGGTGGCATCAAGTATTGCCTGAAGCCGCAACAGAAATAGATCAACCTCGTTCAATTCTTTGCCCGCCAATCCCACCAGCGACTGCTGGAGTTCGTCCACGCGACTGGCTAAATCCAACAATTCACCAACGCTACCAATACGGGCTTGCAATTCCAAGATTGCGTCCACAGCGGGATTGGATTCAATGGGAATCAGTTGAAAACCGTCAACCAGCTCCTCATCCACGTCCACCGGCAAATCGGACGGGAGTCCCAATATTTGCGTCTTGTAGTTGTCGACCGCCAACTGAAGGGCATTGGTTTGGTCGAGCAAGTTGGAACGTGTCACTTCGATGTTCTGCCGGAATTGGTCGACTTGCACGATGTCGATCAGTTCGTTGTCGTATAGTGCTTCCAGCCGATCCAGGGTGCGCAACTGGAGACGCAAGTTGTCTTCTGTGTTGCGAATTTGCTGGGTCTGTTGCAGCAAACCCAGGTAGCCGTCCACCCCGCCGGAACCGGAGAACGATTGCAGGACTGTGTCGGCGCCTGCTCGTTCGGGGCCACTGACGCCTAGCTCTCCGATGACGACTTGCGTGTAGAATCCTTGCCGAAATTGGCTGTAGGCTCGCAAGTTTGACAGCAGTCGACGTTCGCTCAGGGTCAACTGTTCCAGAGCAATCTGCCGCCCGCCGCCACGCAGCAAGGGCTGAACGAACGAAAAGTTTGCGAGCGAGTTCGCAAGGTTGACATCACCGCCGCTAAATTCAAAGGCGAACGAGTTGGCAAATCCGACCAGTACCTCACCGGCGGTCGCCAGTCGACGACTGGTGCGCAGGTCGCTTGGAACCGTCAGACGATTGCTGTCGGCCCGCCGAAGCGGTCCGGTTACCACATATCCGGTAGCTGGCAGAAATGCGATTGTCGATGGCGAAACATTGCCCTGGTGTTGGTAGTTGATGGCATTGCCGCCGAAGAACTGGGTATCCAGCCGAAAACGCTCGCCAGTGACATCCAACGAGGACAGGTATAGAGTTTCAAGCGAACGTTGATGCAAAGGAGAATGCATGTAGGCAAGACGAATGGCCGAATCCACGTCCAGCTTGACCGCTCCGTCGTCAGCCAGCTCGGTGTATTCGGCCAATTGAGATCGCCAAACAGGATTTTCAAGGCTGGACCGCACACCATAGTCTCCCCAGTGTTTCCAGCCCTTCTTGCCAGCGACACAGTGCATATACTGGTGCGCCGCCGGGTCATCCTGCGGCATCGGGGAGCAATCAGGATTGTAAGGGTCGAAGTAACGGCTGCGCGGATCGAGATCGATGCGAACGTCGCTCTGAGCCCATCGAGGGTCGCCATTTCGCTCCGCAATCGTGCAATACGCTTCACGGTCGGCGTTCAGACGATGTTTGGATTGCGAACACCCTGTTGCAAGGTGACCTGCAAGGAAACAGGTAAGAAATCCACTAAGTGAATGTTTGGACAAATGAAAATGCACTGAGAAATCCCATTTGAATCGCGATCGGCGTACCTGCTGTTGTGACTGACGTTGCCTTGGTTTCTCTCCAGTTGTTATCGTTGCTCCGATAGTAGTAACATGAACGACTATGCCGACTGGCGGGCGCAGGATCTCTAGCCCTCATAACCGGAACAACCAGCGCAAGCCGAACAAAGCGGAGCAGGCTGTCCCCCACAGTTGTACCGGCACGGGCCCCTGAGTCATGTCCTCCAGCCAAGCAGCGCATGAAGCACTATCGTTGAAGTACGTGTAGGGCAAGGACTTGTTATACAGTTCGCGCCCCGCTTTGGTGCTACGGTCAAGCAGAAATAGTTGCGCAAGCTTTATCCTGCACAGTAAGAAAAAGTCTCGAAGAGCTTTGGCGATAGCCTACTGCAAAGATTCGAACCGTGTTTTTGAGTTGCCTGGGCGGGCCCGCATGCTAGGTGGTGTGAGCGGGCGGGTCCCGGGTAACCAGGCCCCTATCTCGATCGTTGCTCGCCACGATCGAACCTGTTTTGCATCACGCCTCGGCTAGCTTTTTCAACGCAGCAAGGATTGGATTTGTGGTTTCATCTTGTGGAACTTCCTCGGCTGCACCCGCGCGATTGTCAATCTGCACAATTTCTAACTTGGTTACGGCAGAGTCTTCCGTCAATATGTAGTTCATTTCAAAATAGTTCTCAGGACTATCCTTCAAACCTGGTCGTGGGGCAAAAAGGCTATACCGAATAAGTTTCGTTGGTAAGAACTCTAGTACTGTTCCCCGCTGCTCAAAGACGTCACCATTCCATTCAGTTCTAAAACGAATCTCGCTACCAACGCTCCAATCCGTAATCAGATCACTTCCGTATTGCCAAACCTTGACCTGTTTCGGTTCAGTCAATACAGCCCACACTTTGCTCGCAGACGTTTCACAAATCACTGTCGAAATATTTCGTGCCATTCTTCAGTTCAATTAAGATTTGGGTGGCGAACGCTGGCGATCAACGGCGAAAATGGCGCAAGCGATCTTAATTTGTGGTGAACAGCGGAATGCAATTTTCGATCCACTGCATCGATTGCTTCTAGTATTAATCCGGGATTTGCGATGGATCGAAATTGTTTATTGACAGAATCGCTCTCATCTTCTTCGACCGAGATATCTCGACGTCAAACTCAACGGCTTTACCAAGTGCAAAAGGGATCACAGCCGTCTTTAGTTCGATTGCCTTGGAGATCGGTTGCGGTTGTCCATTGATGGCAGGAACCGATTCGCCGGAAGCAGATTTCTTCTGGTCGTGCAGTTGCACACGGGGTGTCCCGTCCTTTGCCTCTTCCAACATGCCATTCACCAGAACTCTATCCTTACCATTTACGGTGCCGCCATAAAAAACGCTTTGCCTGCGTGTAGCAGAATCTCGACGGTTTACGATGTACCACTTACCGTGATTCTCACAACTCAGGTGCATCACATGGCTATCGGTGGCAAGGTTGATTCCCCAATCACGGTAGATTGACTCAAGCGTACCATTTCCCGGCAACCGTTACTAGCTCATCGGAGGAGTAGAGCCGCTCAAACAAGGAACCAACGCTGCTGTCCGTTCTCATCTCGGTCGTGAAAGCTAAGACTCGAATAAGTAAATGTTCGCCCTGCTAACACGCTCCCCCGAAGAAGATCGCGGTTCGTCCTGGCTGGTG
>JAGQPR010000567.1 GCA_020426625.1 Planctomycetales bacterium | reverse complement strand
GACAGCTTAGAATTAGGATTGGTCCGTATTGGGATTCGCCAGAATTCCCCGATTGAGAGGAATTCTGGCGAATCCCACTTCCCTAAAATTAGGCTGCAACAGACCAATCATATTTGCGTGCCTCAACTCCTGATCTGCATGACCTCTTCGTTGCTGGGTTCGTTTGCTTGCAGGGCTATCCGGTCAACCGCACCGACAAATTGCCTGTAAAATGCGGCTTGCGATCCGTCTTGCCAATTGGCAGCGGATGCCGTGGCAAGCAAGATGCTGGCCTCGCTTCTAGACGTTGACGGAGCACTTGATAGATGCCCTACGATGCGGAACGTGTTTCCAGCATCACTTCTTTGCTCAGCGGAGAATGCGATGGTAATTTGGCTCGGTCGATTGAGGCCACGACGGGCAGCGATACGAGATCTTTTGGGGCTGTCGTCTCGATTTCTTGCATTATTTCTTTGGCTGAATTTCTTGCTTGCTACCGTGCTTCGCGCGGATGAGACCCTACCTCGTGCCGATGCAGGGGCCCCTTCCGATGCTGACCTTAGTGTGAACACCCAGGCAACCGTACAGCAGATCCAAAGATCCCAAGATTCCGCGACGCCAGGTCCATGGCGAGGTCCACAGCCAACCTATGGCCGAAGTTGGGATGAGCCTGAGGCTTGTTTTTTTCAGCGGTACTGGTTTCAAATGGGAGACGAATTTAATAATCCGGAGGTCAACTCTCGTTTTCGGGTCAACGATCCCTATGTAGCCACGCATCCCACATTTCACGCGCGGCGGGAAACACGCGGCAACGGCCTGATGCTCATTACGTTCCCCGAGAAGCTACGGGAAATCAGTGCAGCTCGCTTATATGTCGAGATGTGGGGAGGCCATCCGCATTCGACGAATCGACGAGTTACTCTGAACGGACGATCGACCTATGGACTGCCAACTCCAGATGACGCTCACTGCACCCACGCATATCAACAAATCCCGTTGAAGATTACCGATCTTGTCAATGGAGCCAATGCATTGCAGTTTGCCGTGGATGGCGATGAAACGTTTTGGGGGCATTTCATTGTCGAAGAAGCAGCCATCGATGCCATGCTTTCCAGAACGGATCCAAGACTCCTTGAATTACTTGGAACTGAGCAATCGTTGCCTTCGTTAGAAGTATCGACGCAAGGGCTGCAAGAGAAAGTTCGCTTGCAGGTAAAATTGTCACCTACTCTTTCGCATGAAGTAGTTCAGGTGCATTACTTTGCGTACTACGAAGATTTCGATGAGAATGGTGATGGCGCAGACTCCGATTGGCACGGCATGACTTTGCGAAAGAATCCAGTGGGACATGTCGGTACAGCAATTCAACCGCCATACGGCCTCGATTGGGATACTTCGATGCTGCCCGCGCAGGAACTTGTTCGCATGCGGGCTTGGATTGAATTCAAAAACAGCCCAGCAGTACGCTCGCAGGAACAAGCCTGGCAGGACGCCGGACTTCGATATTGGAAATCACAGTCCCTTATCATGCAAACGGCAACATCGGCCCCCATTGCAATTGAGCATCCTCCAGGAATCGTTGTTCAGCGAATAGCGGCGCAGGATATGGCAGTTCCCTTCTGGAGTCGTGCTGACCGGGAACGAACCTGCAATTTTCCAGTTGAGGTCGACACTGGTTCCATTGATCGAGTGCAATTGTCAGTTTGCGTTTGGGACGGGGGAGCAGGAGAAGTGACTGACTATTTTCAATTAAATGGACACCAGCTAAACGTGGCCGGTACGGGGGCTCATAGCGTTATCTACTCAGTACTGCCGGTGGCGCCAGCATGGCTTCAGCTGGGGGCGAACCTCGTGCAATTACGCTCCGACACCGAACACCATGGCATTGAAATACTGTACCCTGGCCCAGAATTGACAATTCGATACCGATCGAAAGCTCAATAACTCAAACTCACGAATCAACAACTTTAAACGCGGAGAACCTCATGAATGACAAGGCGATGCTATCCGGGGAAATTAAGTTTTGGTCAGCCCTTTCGGCTCATTTGGCGGTATTGTGTTTCCTGGTCTGCCCCGTTCAGGCACAGGAAACAGAAATCGCCATCGCTCTCTTCGATGGCCAGACATTAGCTGATTGGGACGGAGATCCCAGATTCTGGCGAGTTGAAAATGGTGAGATCGTGGGGGAAACAAAAACGGACAATCAAGCTGAGAAAAATACGTTTCTCATCTATCGCGGAGGAGAATTCGGCGACTTCGATTTGCGATTCCAATACCAAGTCGAGGGCTACAATTCTGGGATCCAATACCGCAGTCAAGAACTGGGCAAATGGTCCGTAGGGGGGTACCAAGCAGACTTTGAAGCTCGGCATCACAAATCGGATGCAGGCCCAATTGACCGCTTTTCTGGGATGTTTTTTGACGAACAGGGCAGGATGTTTATGGCACAGCGCGGACAAGCTGTCATTGTTCGCACCAACCAAGCCGCACCTAAAAAGCCGAAGATCGAAGTGATTGGCAGTGTGGGCGATGCAGTTGATTTGGAGCAAAGCATTCACCGAGATGCCTGGAATGAAATGCGAGTCATTGCTCGTGGATTCGCTTTTACCCATCTTATCAATGGCCGAGTTGTCAGCGTCGCCTACGATGAAGACACGGCCAATCGTAAAGCATCTGGTATCATTGCCTTTCAGCTTCACTCGGGACCTCCGATGAAAATACGCATCAAGGATCTGAAGCTCTTGAAGTTGTAAGCATCCACGCAGAAGTTTTTCCCCATGATCAACCGCTACGGTGTAAGTAACGGTTGTTCAAGTATTAGAAAACTCATGCACTGGTGCTTAGTGCATGCTGTTTTGCGTCATGTTTTTGCAGGACCAACTACGCGTAGGCGAATGAATTTGCATGAACAAACTGAGTATTCTTTGTCTGATCATCGTGTTGAGCGCTGCGAATTCTTCCGCGACCCAGCTAACTGCCAAACAATGGAGCATTCCCACAGCAGGCAACGCTTTTCCGATTAACGATGATTCAACTGAGGCATTGCCACGACATGGCGGCTTGAGGTGGCAGCCTGCCGAAAGCGAGTATGCCATTTATTTTCATGTGGACCGCGCGGCAAAATTGCAGCTTGCCGTACGGGCACGCGTAGCTGGAGAAACAGCGGCTTTAAAGTTCACAGTTGAGGAAGCCGAATTCACAGCGAAAATTGTCAACACCCAGTTCGAACAGATTGCCCTCGGCAACTTTAATGCCCCCACTGCAGGTTACGTGAAAGTCGGAGTTCGAGGGCTAGGTTGGCGTGCAGACAACTTGGTAGAAATTGACCAACTCGTGGTCAGCTCCGAGACTCCTGAACTGAAGTTGACTTGTGTGGCTTCCTCAGAAGGAAACATGTTCTACTGGGGGCGGCGAGGCCCCTCGGTTCATTTGACTTACCAGGTACCAAACGACCCGTCGATTCAATATGCCTACACTGAAATCACGGTGCCTCTCGGCCAGGATCCCATCGGTTCCTACTTTATGGCCAACGGATTTCGAGAGGGTTACTTCGGAATTCAAGTGAACAGTATTAGTGAACGGCGAGTTTTGTTTTCCGTGTGGAGTCCATTCAATTCAGATAACCCCCAAGACATTCCGCAGGATCAGCGCGTCGAATTGCTTGGGAAAGGGACGGAAGTGCATGCAGGTGAGTTTGGCAACGAGGGCTCGGGGGGCCAAAGCTATCTGGTTTATCCCTGGAAAGCGGGACGAACCTATCGTTTCTTGACAGAAGTGAAGCCTATCGATGGCAACAGCACAAAGTACACCTCCTGGTTCGGTGACAAGGCAACCGGAGAATGGCGACTGATTGCCAGCTTTCGTCGTCCCATGACGCACACACACTTGCAGGGGTTTCATTCATTCTTGGAAAACTTTGATCCTCGTTTTGGCGCGCAGGAACGTCGCGTTAACTATGCAAATATTTTCGTCTGCGACAGCGACGGCAAGTGGCATGAATGCCTCGAATCGCGTTTCTCCGTCGACGCGACTGGCGGCGGCGGCTACCGGCTCGACTTCGCAGGGGGCGCTGAAGGTACGAGTTTCTTTTTGCGAAACTGCGGCTTCTTCGATGAATCGACCAAAGCTGGCACGAGATTTCAACGTAAACCCTCTGGCTTAAAGCCTGATATCGATTTCACTCGTTTGCCTCGTTCCTAGTCAGCAGTTTGTCGATCCGTCTCTTCGTGGCGATCATCGACTGCTCCACAATCTCGGCGGCAATCGCGGGACCGTCAAGTGAACAAAATTTTGATTGCAGCGACTTGGCGGCGTCCTTGTAAGTCGTGGTTGAAAGCAGTTGGCGGAGATACTGCTGAATTCGAGGTGCAGTGGCTCGGTTGATAGAAATCACTTCGCCAGCACCTAGGTAGTGAACACGGCTGGCTATGCCAGGTTGGTCATTCGTAATTGGTAAACATAACATCGGCAGT
>JAGQPR010000566.1:1997-4458 GCA_020426625.1 Planctomycetales bacterium | reverse complement strand
TATCCGGTGTTTGACAAGTTTATACGATTGGTACAGGATTGCGGGAGAGCATTGCGAATTCAACTTCGCCGCGTCAACCCACACAAACCACTGCGGCCAACGAAGATGCAGTCGGTTATTCGACGAAAAGACGCTGGAAAAGAGAATTACCACCGGACCGATTGCATCCTGGATTACCTGGAGCAAATAGATGCACGCGAGAACCTGCAGCTGAATCTATTTGAACTGGACCGATTGCTTGGTCCGATCGAGTGATCGTCAGCCGACACCAGTTGGCAAGCGCCATCAGCGGAGCCCGAACCTATATCCGTTCATCCGGATGAACGGATGTAGCTTTTGCGTTGGTGTAAATGGAGAAAGACAGTTGCCATAGCGCAGCGCTCAGTTAGTTGATCGCTCACGCCTCTCTGTGCCCTCTGTGATCTCTGTGGCTAAATCGGTGCAGCACCAAGTAATCCACTTTCAACATCCACATCGCGCCGCGAATTGGCTGCCCCACCGAGTTCGGGATCTGGGTCGGTCTGGTACCCAAACGGGATCCCCGCATCAATGAATCCTCGAAGCAACGTCGCCGCGCCCCAGAGGTAAGATTCGAGTTGTGACTGAGTGACGTGGGGCATGTTTATGTTTTGCCACAGAGATCACAGAGGTCACAGAGAAAGTCGCTTGATTCCGTCGACCAAACGAGACTGGCTGAAATTGATTAGCAAAGCACGCGTTAAGGTGGTCGCTTTTAAATAGAAAAGTGCCTGCGCGGTGGCGACTCAGGCCCGAAGGTGCCGACACAATTCTCGACAGGTACAGATACATGGGCATCATCTTCGAGGCTGAGCAGCGATTAGCATGGGCGATGCAGTGGGGGGCACAGCAGAATTGGGTTATATCGCGGGTGTGAACGCAGCTGAATCGGCGTACACGGCCGCCGTCAACGGCAATTCTCTAGTCATAACACAAAGGCGAGCCACGGCGTTTGTCGTTGCATGGATAGGATTTGACATAGTGGTATCTATCGTGCTTCGGGACAACTGGTTTCAGGTAGAGCGACCTCCGTTCGCGTGGACACAAATGCACGCTCGTCGCTGGTTACCGCATCCACTGGTCTGGCATCCTTATCGAGGCGTTGGTAGATGAAGGTCAAGCGATTCTACGAAAGGTCGGAATTGATCCAATATACGGCAAAGAAAACCTCGTTTGGCCGCCTTGGCGAGTATCCCAACAGCATGGAATAGGCTCTTTGACCCACGTTGTGAACAAACTTAAAGAATTGGACTCCATTGGCGGGGACTACGACGACTTCGTTCAATTGTTGAAAGAACTCGGCGAGTTGGCAGCGAGAAGAGGAAGTTAGAAAGATATGAATGCGGAACTTCACAAAGCAATACGTACCGCGATCAAGACCGGCGATCTGGAGTCCGTGACTGAGACATTCGAAGCAAATCCAGACGCGGTAACTATGAATACGCCATTTGGAAGTTGGTTGCATGTTGCAGCATCGTTCGGACGGCTCGAGATTGTTCAAACGCTGGTCGAGCGGTTTAGGTTGGATATTAATCTGAAAGGTGGAACATCGGAGTCAAGTCCGCTCGATAGAGCGTGTGCCGATGGGCAATACGACGTTGTCAAGTATCTGTTAGACAAAGGTGCAAAAATTGACGTCAGCGCGCCCGAACGCAATCCGCTGTTTGGTGCGATACTGAGCGGAAATCTCGCAATTGCAAAACTTTTGATTGATCGCGGTATCGATACTTCGGTTCGGTACTCGGGTGAATCCATGCATGACATGTCGGCAATCGATTTTGCAAAGGAGAGAGGCGCAGATGAGTTTGTATGCTTGCTCGGCGGATAGTGCTTCCCCAAGGAGTGTAACGAGTCCATCGGGAGATCCCTTTGACGTACTTCCCGCACAAATTCACAGTTAGGGAAGACAGGAGTGCCATCAATGCCGCTGGCGTTGCGTATGCCAACAGCACTTCGACGGCTTTTGAATTGTTCGACCAGCAGGTCGCCGACCATTTGCTCACCTACGTTAATTCCGTAACGGGCGCGGCGCGGACTTGGGGTGAAGCCAAAGCGTTGGCGGACAAAAATCTGAAGATCGCTACGGCCAATGTGAATTATTCTCAGGCCACGGATGCGAACTTTGATCACGCGGCTGCGATGACGGCAGCCTACCAAGCGTTTTCGAATATTGTTGATCCGGCGACTACAACCTACGAGAACGCCAAGAAAACCGCCGCGGAGACGCGTTCTCGAGACGATGCGTTAAGTCAGAAGGATGTAGACACGTCCCTTGCTGCAGCTGAGAAGACGTACGACGACGCGGTGGCTGCCGCAAGGCGCACGGAGGACACGGCCAATTCAGCCGCTGCGGAGGATCGAGCGAACGCACTTTCTGCACTGGATGCATCGATTGAGTCGCTGGCCGACAGCAGTTGGGCGAGTCGACTTGGGGACTCTGCCA
>JAGQPR010000566.1:0-1898 GCA_020426625.1 Planctomycetales bacterium | reverse complement strand
ACGCACTTTCTGCACTGGATGCATCGATTGAGTCGCTGGCCGACAGCAGTTGGGCGAGTCGACTTGGGGACTCTGCCATGCGACCGCTGATCCATGGTTCGATTTGGCGGCAGACATTGCAGCAGCTCGTTCGACGCGTAGCAGTTCGCTAGCCAGCGCGGATCAGACTCAGCACGATGCGCAGGCTGCTGCTTTTGATGCTTACGCAGCGGAGTTAGCCACAGCCGCAGAGGTTTACCAGAACGCTCGTGGACTTGCTAGCAGCACGCTCAGCACCTCGCTCGCCACCGCCTCCCACGCCTTTACCGACTCGACAGGTACCGGAACGGCAAACGCAGGCGATGGCAATGCCTTTGTAACCTACACACCTGGAGACGAGCCTGGTCAGGGTCCTGGTGGTGGAAATCCGCCAGGCAATGGAGGAAGGCCACGCTTGGGACAAGCCCCAGGTCCGCAGATTCCCAATCAATCGCCTCCGCGAGCCAAGCCACAGCGCTTTGACATGAACAAATCTCGCGCTGGAAACCTAATGGTCGAGCAGCAACGTGCCAATCCAGAGCTTTACCGCTCACATCTTGAAAGGCAACGCGGCGCCCTTGATGGTGCGGAAACATTGTCTGAAACCCTTGGCGAGTCGTCAGTGTTCGGTCCAGTCATGGCGGGGCAGAACCTGGTCACACAACAGAATGGATATCGGAATAATCAACCGATGTCGACACTAGAGAACGTTTCGAGTGTATTGACGCTGCTAGGTCCATTTCTGGCCAATTTTGGTAAAGTTGATGATGCCGTTTCTGAATCTCAACAATTGGGAAGATCCGCTCAGCGTGCAGCCAGCACATCGACGCAATTAGCCGATGAAGCCAAAGATGTCGCAAGAGCAGTAGACAACTCTGGTATTCAAAAAGCTTCGTCTAGTATTGCCAAGGATGGCGAAGCTCTTAACCCTCTGCTGCGAAATGGTACGAAAAGATTTGCACGGATTCCAATGGACTTGCGAGGCGATGGCCTAGTCTTTGGCTCACAGAGAATAGAGCGCCTGAAGGCGTTTGTGAGCGAGCGATACGACACCATTATTTTGTGGGATGACGCCGTCAGTTACGGTAAAATTGACGAAATAGCGGGAACAATCAGCTTGAATCCGAGTACAGCGACTTTTGATGTCGTTGCTCATGAACTTTCCCATGTAAGATTTGCGCACGCAGTTGGGAAATGGCGCGGACAACCGTTGAGTAATTTCGAGTTGAATCTGATGGAGGCTATCGGGTATTGGGGGACGTATAGAAAATCTCGCATTGCGGGTAGTGACCACGCAGCCGCGATGCTTGATAGTGGAAATGGTCTGGGGGCGGCAATGGCACAGTCTGCAATTCAAGCGCTGAGAGGAGGCAATCCAGCCGTGATAGAGTCGCTGCAAAAAGCGATACAGTTTTATGGACGAGACTACGTGGAAGCAGCGCTACGATTTGCCGGAGCCGGAATAGCACCTGGTAAACGAATTCCAGGGCTTTGACAATGACATCAACTACGAATACAGAATTATAAGGAAAAAACTCGATGACTGGCCACCTAAAACGAACCACAACAGACATTTCAGAACGAGTCAAATTCTTAAACTGTGTTGTACTGCGAGGCTATCGAACACCACGCGAGCTGATTGCCTCCATGCAGGACGCCTTGAATTCTGGTAGGAACGTTGCTTTTGTTCCTACGAATAAAACAATGCGACATTTTTTCAATACAGAAGGATTTAGAAGAGAAATGCTCAAAGTGGCCGACGGTCTCAAGAATTGGGAGGAGTTGATTGCTGCAGACTTTTACGCTGCACTTTAGGCGAAGAATTTTACAACTCTTAAGAATTGATATTTGAAGAAACCGTGGCTCTCGACCATGATTTG
>JAGQPR010000565.1 GCA_020426625.1 Planctomycetales bacterium | reverse complement strand
GACGAACTTGCCAAGGCGGACAAGCGTGCAGAAGAAGCCAAGCGGCAACGTGAGAAAACTAATGCCTGGCTAGAAAAGCTGCTGGAAGAACTGAAGGAAAACGGCTTCAGGAGGATTCGCTAAATGCCAACGCTGTTAGGAGAAGGAAGGCAGGGGAGTTCTCGGCTATCTTACCGCCGTGGTGCTCTGCAGTACGAGGAAGTCTGGGAGTTTTTGGTGCAGGCTGACACCAGAACGCAGAGTCGCGCCGAAATTTACGCGACACCTGGGCTACCGATTGTCGGGCGGTCGACGACAGCCAGCGGGTTCGCTGTTTGCACGAGCGTTAACCCTGTTCGTGATGAAGAGGCGGCGCTGATTTGGCGAATCGCAGTTACATACAGCAGTGACGTGGAAGACGGTCAGACGCAGACTAACAGCCAGGGACAGCCGTCGAGCAATCCTCTCGAATGGGTTCCCGTTTATGAAACGAAATTTGAGCGTCTCCAAGAGATCGTCACCAAGGATAAGAACGGAGACGCAATCGCAAACTCTGCCGGGCAAGCTTTCGAGACTGGGCTAACCGTCAGTCGATTTATTCCTGTGTGGGAGTTCTACCAGTTCGAGCCGGACACAGTAACCGACGAGACGATTATCGAAAGAAACGAAACGGTGAATTCCGGCACATTTAAGGGTCGTGCAGCGAAGACGCTGTTACTCACAGTGCAGGAAAGTGTTATTTGGCAATATCTTGGGCAGCGAGTAAGGCTGACTAAGTACTCGCTGAAATACAATAAAAAAGACTGGACTCACAAGCGGCTAGACGTCGGTACTCAATATCTAGATACCGGAACTCTGAAAGATTTCACGAGCACCGATGGGACGATAATGCTGGGCTCGCTCGACGGTTCTGGTGGACAGCAGACAGCTGGCGACCCTCCAGCCATAGTCACGTTCGATCAATACGATTCATCTGACTTTTCATTTCTGAGGCTGTAATGGCTGAATTAACCGGAATAACAGCGGTAAGACCAACGTCGAATACTCTGATAGCCAGGGTGATCTACGGGGCCACGGTATCAGCTGGGCAGGTAGTCTATCTGGACACTACTGACGGAGAATATAAGCTAGCCGACGCTAACGGTGCTTCCGAAGCTACATCGCAGGCAAAGGGCATAGCAATAACTCCAGGGGTTGATGGTGGCTATGGCTTCATCGCAACCGGTGGTGACATTATTTTAGTCGGTACCACGATGAACGTAGCCTATGATTACTATGTTGGGTTCACGCCAGGTGGGCTGATGGATTTCGGTAGCTGGGCCTCATCGGACTACATAACGCGAATAGGAAACGCTGTGTCTGCCACGCAGCTTGCGCTGAACATCGACATTACCGGAAATCAGGTTCCTTGATGCGCGATGCGGATAACACATACGGATTCAGTAAGGACGATGCTGGAGAACTGGTTCAGCTCATCGGAGGTGCGGACCGTGAGTATCTAGAGGGAAAGGTTCGCGGTAATGGCGGTGGAGCGAGCATCTATCTTTTCACGCTCACCGCTACGATCACGTCTGGCTCGGGCACAGGGACGATTCGCAATCTATCCGACGATACTGAGATCGCCACAGGGCAGACGATTGAAGATCCGCTCGGCCACTTCACCGGGCTGACTAGCGGTTACCGAGGCTATTGCGTGAAGAATGGTGCGAACTACGTTGCATTGAGTCCATATGTCACTGATGTCGACTGGACTGATCCCAACCTACGCTACTACCGAGACGACGGCACAACAGCAATTCCGATTGACACTGCCGAGGATTGCGGCGGCGTGAATGGAGGAACTTTCTAGTGGCCAAGAATCACGATATACAGTTCATCCGTGGCACAGCAGCGGCGGCGACATCAGCTGATCTGACGTTGCTGGCTGGCGAGCCGGGATATGAGACGGATACGGGGAAGCTGAAGATAGGCGACGGCTCAACCGCATGGACGTCGTTGCCCTACTTCCACACTGATACTGTTCGCGTTTATCAATCGAAGTCTGCGGCATATACGCTGCTGATCACTGACAAGGGAGTATTCGTCGACGCGACATCTGCAGCGGTAACGATTACGCTGCCGACAGCTGCCAGTTCGTCTGGTCTGGACTTCTTGATTAAGAAGATCGATAGCAGTGCTAATGCAGTCACGATCGACGGTGATGGTAGCGAAACGATCGACGGTGCTACGACCAAGGTATTGTCATCGCAGTATGACTCTGCAGGCGTTGTTTCCGATGGCACTCAATTCTGGGTGGTGTAATGCTTGCGATACCTCAACACTGGTTGCGAAATCCGTTGTTGATGGCGCATCTGAAGCGATCCCCTGGTGGGCATCTAACACGGACCGACTCAGGAAATCTAGCCAAATGCGGATGCGTAGGCGTGGCCATACAGGTCACGGGGCTTGGCGCGTCTTCAACGTGTGCTGCGACGGACTGCACCGATGCGAATGCCACCTACTTAATATCGCACCCGTACACCCTAGACTGTATTTACTATGCAGATTGCACTACAGGTGGAACGATCTACTACACCTACATCTTGGTAGAGTACAATTCGACATGCGGATTGGTGGTTTATGTGATTAGCCACCGCTATCGGATCTTGTTCGAGGCATGGACCAAGGTAGCAACGTTCGGGGCTATTGATGTATCGTCTGTCTCAGCTCCTTACTCTATTCCGTTGAGTAGCACGAATACATTTCAGTCCTTGCCCTTCGATGGCTGCACCGCACTTCCTGTAGAAGTGACGCCAACAACATCGCAGCCTGCCGATACCGAGTTCTGCGATTTTACTTCCCTCGCTGTGGAGCTCGTGTAATGTTCGTTTGCGACGAGTGTGGGCGGCAATTCGTCAGCAAGTCTGGGTTGCCTGTTCGTTGCATGTGCAGAAAGAATCCAGTTGCGAAGGAAAATTGGCCTTTGTGGGCCAAGGCAATTAATCGACTGAAGAACGACGCTGACAAAGGCATTGGTGATACCGTTCAGCGTGTAGCGGCTTGGTTCGGTGCGGATCTTTTCAAGTCATTTGCCGAGAAGCTTGGCATCCCCTGCGGGTGTTCAGGCAGGCAGGACACTTGGAACAGGATGTATCCCTATGAAGCTCTGTAGATGTGGCCGGCTAGTCAAGGATCGTTGCGAACACTGCCAAGCTGTTCCGCAGCACAGAAAGACTACCGCTGAACGTGGATACGGACACGACTGGCGACAGCTCAGCGAACGAAAGCGTGCAGCAGATCCGCTGTGTGAGAGATGCCTAGAGCGTGGCATTTCAACGCCAGCTACGGAAGTTCATCACATCCAGCCTATTGCCACTCATCCAGAGCTAAGGCTGGTCATTTCCAACCTGATGAGTGTATGCCACACCTGCCATGAGGCGATCGAGGCTGCCCCCCCCGCTCAGGCCACCACCAGGGGGTCCCCAACCAGGGGGGGGTGACATTCTGGCGTAGCAGGCCTGCACGACCTATCGTGTTCGCGCGTATTGTCCACTAGGGCAAATGGATTTACGGGCTTTAGAATTTGCGAGCTCTTTCTGTTTCTACTGTTTTGACTCTTAGATTGAGCGTTTGAAAGGCAGACCGATACCCTCCCCAGGTTGATATACCTAGATTGGGGGCTGCCTTAATGACGGTTTTGACTCTTGAGTCTCGCGCCCATCAGGCAGGAAATCGCACCGACTAGCCATAACGCTATAGGTAAGCAATTCGATTTCCATGGCTGTCTAACTTGCCAGCAATTGAACTGACCTCAGTCGCCCCTCTCAGCTAAACCCAGGGCTGACCCTATGACTGAGCTTCCCCACAGTAGGATCTTTGAACGTGTGCTGCCGGTGGGTAGTCCTCCCGACCACTTTGCTCGCTTAGAGCCAAGTCCTGTTCGCGACTTGGGCTGAGCCTAGAAACACAGAAAGCCAAGGATTACTCCCTGGCTTCTGCGTGAATATGGTTGAACGCGCACGAACGCGGCTACACCTGAATGATTGTAACTTAGTTCGTGCGACCCGCTCAACCAATGCTTATTCAAGGCATCGGCCATTCACCGAAAGTATATGATCCCGACAAGAGAATTGCAAGAATCGCGGTGCCGGAATTCCGGCGCCGACGACTTTTCCCCAATTGGGGACAAACTGTTCACTAGTTTGTACACCTGTTGAGCCCATTTCTGGGCTATTTCTTCCCAATTTGCAAGTTTTCATCACTTTTCCATTGCGTGCTGTCCGACAGAATGTATAATAGGGGCATGGCAGCAAGGATGACCGGCGAGCGACCGGCACAAGACTGCCAAAATCGGAGAAACGACAATGACCATCGCAAGCCAAATCGAAGCCGCCATCAGCCGTAGCATCAGCCACAACGAAAGCGTCTCGATCGAGATCGAAGCCAGCGACATCAGTGCAGTCGTCGCAGAAATCGACAGCGACTACGAAACCGACTACGCCAAA
>JAGQPR010000564.1 GCA_020426625.1 Planctomycetales bacterium | reverse complement strand
ATTAAATGCATTTCGCGTGCCACAACTATGCAATCAAAATGCTAAATGCTTAGCGGGGCTAAAATCCACGTTAGCCGAAATCAAAGTGAAGGCGAAGCAGGTTGGCCGTCAGTCCTTCACTATTCACCCTATTTCGGTTGCCTAGATTAGCAGCAAGTTTGCCTAACCTGTTTGCATCTGGGTTCGCCAGATTCGTGATGCAGAACACATATCAGTCAAACTGCTTGGACTCTATCTTGCCGCCAGTGCCCCAAAATTCCCATGTTTTCACAGCCCAGTAGATTGAGAAAACGAGTATCCCTACGCTTTCCAGCAAAAACAGCTTGTAATTCTCCCCAATCAAACTGACAAAAAGAAAGGAGGCTAGGGGTGCTACCAACATTGCCACGCCCAACCAAAAGTAAATTCTCTTCAGCACAGGATTTTCCTGAACAGTTTCCCCAGCCAAGAAAATGGCCACGTAAGCAATTGCCAGGAAAAACCCCACCGCGCAAGCGCCGTGCAAGGTGAACGAAAACTCGCCGATTGAATACTCTGCATAGGCGACGTGCTGGATGAATGTTCGATCAGCAGGTTGGGGCAGTTTCTCAGGATCGGGTTGAGTTGGAAAAATCGCCACGCCGGTTAGCAGCATTCCGCCAATATCGAGAGCGATGTTTTCTTTGGCGCTATATCCGCGGTAGAGCAAAAGGAAGATACCTACTACAAAAAGATTGCTCACGAACAGATCTCGCGTCAGCGAATGCTCGCTGTGGTAATAAGCGCTGATTGAAGGACGTGGAACAACCTCTCCTAGCTCAATGTAGTCAGCAAACCAAACCATGATCGGGACCATCACGCCGATGACGCACAAACCAACTCGCAGATTCTGATAGGTCCTAAAAACCTGTTCATCAGTTGTTTCCTTTTTGGGATTGAACTCGAGCATTTTCATTTTTGTTATCCCTCTTCCTAATGGACACTTGCCAGCCTGAAAACCATTCTTCTTCAGTGCTCATGGACTAAATGAAGTGCTGGATTGTACGGCAAAGCCTGTGTAGTCAGCATAATCGGAAAGCGATCGCTGGTATATTTTCGCATCGCCTCGCGCAGCCTTGAGTGCCTATATCGCTTGGATTATCCGGCTCGTAGATTGTTAAGGCGGTTGCCGTTGCGGAATCTAATGGCAATGGCAGGGAAACGTGCCGAATGCAGGGAAGATTTCGATTGATTCGAATGGGTAATAAATTTGCGTAAACTGCACGGCTTCTGGTGTTTACGGCAATCCCAGGTGGCCAACACGAATATTCCTCGTGCACGAGATTCTCTAAAGTCTGCAAATGCAACCACTTTGGACTTAGGAGCCAAATTCATTTCTTGAACTAGATTTGATTTATACTTGGCTCAATATATCCATGTGATGATAGGCAGTGTGATTTGGCTGCTGGTTTGCAGGGAGGCAGGTAGACTTACTCCGATTTGGCTGGACCACGGGACATAGTAACAATGACGACACGGATCCTCCTCCTGGTAACGATAGCTGGCGTTGCATTGACGAGTTCTGCGCGAACAGTACAAGCCCAACTCTGCTGTCCAACGTACAGCGTACAATCGCATACTGTTATGGTTCCCGAACAGGAAACTCGCTATCGCGTGGTCTACAGGACGATTGACGAAGAGCGCGAAATTGTGACGCAGCGCCCCGTACTACGCGAGCGTCAGGAAACTCAAACTGTGACAGTTCGCGTCCCTGTCGTCGAAACGAGTACGGTAGAAGAAAAGTACACCGTCTTGCGGCCTGTTACCAAAATGGTTGACCAGAGCTACGACGAGACTACTTATGTCACTGAAACCGCTGAACGGGAAGAGACTTATACTACCTACAGGCCCGTAACGGAGACGCATTACCAGACGCAAAACTATGTCGTCCAGCGTCCGGTCACCGAAACGCAGTACCAAACGCAGACTTATACGTCCTACCAACCAGTTACGACGTACCAGTCTGCCGTCATTGATCAGGGGCAGTATGTTGCCCAGCAGTATTACCAACCGGGAGATACAAGATACGGCTTGAAGTGGTTCCCGCGTGGTTACACGCCCTACGGTTACGCTCCAGGCACCTATCGATTTGGTGGACTAGGTTGGGTCCCGTATACGTCAGCCGGTTCGACCTTCACCCAAATGGCTTATCAGCCCAATCCAGTTCAAGTTGCTGTTCCGCAGACGAGCATGGTTCCGCAACTACAGCAAACGCAAGTACCTGTTCAAGTGACACGTTTGCAGAATGAAATCGTTCAACAGCAGGTTCCGACCAACATTACCCGTATGGAACCCGTGCAGGAAGTTCGCAAAGTCCCCTACACTTACAGCAAGCCGGTCACTCGTCGTGTTGAGCGCAAGGTTCCGGTGATCGAATATGTCGAACAAGAAATGATTCGTCCGAAAACGATCGAGCGCACACAATATAAGCTGGAGACTCAGACAAAAACCGTTCCGGTTCGATACTACGAAACGGAAGCGGTCAAGACACGCGTCAAGGTGCCGGTCACTATCGCGGTGCGCGAGCCATATACCGTAACACGCATGGTTCCGAGAACTGTGTTATCGCCCACGACTCAAACGTATTTCGATCCATATTCTGTCTCGATTGGTCAGGGCCAAACCAGCTGGATGCCTTCGGACAGTTCCTCGACTACCGTGCGCTACGGCGAAGCTCGTCCGGCTGACTCGTTGCCACCAGCACGCGTGAAAAAACAGGAGATTGGCGAGCCGCAGCGGGAAACTCCGCAGGATGCCGAGCCAAGCGACCCTGAGCTGGTGGCGCCCCAGAGCAGCGAAAGCCAAACCTAAGTTGCCTTGCAGCAGAATGCTCGAGCAAAAGATGCTTGCTTCTGCGTGGCGCGAGGTCTTTAAGGGTTTTGGGCCATCTCCTGGCGAGATGGATTCTGGTTCCATTCTTTTTTCGGCACGGCTGAATTCGATTTCTGCCCAGATTTGTTCCAAGTCGTGGCCTAGCCCGAACGCTAGAAACTCGTGTTCGGCAACGAAGTTGGCCACTGCCTCGAACTGTGATCCGAACATGCCTCATTAGTATGGGGAAACACAGTTTCTCACTTGGTTAGGCTGTTTTCTATTTTCTATCTAGACGCTAGACCTGTTGACACTCTGTACTACAGCGATAATCTATCTGCAGATCCCTTAGTTTGCCTAAAACCCGTTATCGTCATTGTTGACGCAACTGGCATTCTTTTCGGGCTCTGGATTGAAACAGTAATGTAGGCGGATGTCCCGCCAGGATGGTCCAGCGGTTGGACCGTTAAATCGCGTGTTGGTAACCTTTTGGAGGTATCCGATGAATCGAGTTTTTGTTGCGGGCATCGCTGGCTTAGCCATGCTATTGACCGCGGGCATTGCGTCACAAGATGCGCATGCTGCTTTTGGTAGGAACAAGTGTGGTGGCTCGAGCTGTGGTGGCGAAAGCACAAGTTGTGGTGGGGGCGGTTTCTTGGCGGGTCTTCGCGCCAAGAAGGCTGCCAAGTCAGATTGCTGCGGCGTGCCAGCTTGCGAGCCAGTTTGTGAGCCTGCACCAGTTTGCTGCGAGCCAGCACCAGCATGTGGTGGTAAGCCCAAGCGAGTTGGATTGTTCGCCAAGCTGAAGGCCAAGCGAGCTGCTAAGAACGATTGCTGTGGTGAGCCAGCATGCTGCCCAGCTCCCGCACCGACTTGCTGTGCGGCTCCCGCACCGACTTGCTGTGCGGCTCCTGCGCCAGCATGCAACACGTGTGACACGTGCAGCGCCCCAGCATCAAGCTGTGGCTGCGAAGCGGCTCCGACTTGTGGTGGTTGCGGCCAGGCGGTTTCCAGCTGTGGATGTGCTGCTGCTCCTTCGTGCGGTGGATGTGCAGCTCCGGTTAGCAGCGGATGCAGCAGCTGTGGCATGGTTGACACTGGTTGCAGCACTTGTGGTGGCGCCGTAATGACGGGCACCGTCGTGAGTGGATGTGCGAACTGTGGCACAACCATGGACGCTGGTGTTATCATCGAGAGCGCAACTCCCTCGGCTGCCCCTCCAACAGCAGCTCCAGACCCAATCCCAGATGCGAACGCTACCTAAGTTGTGGTTGTGTTAGACAACACAAAAGATCAAAGCCGTCGGTCTCCACTGGCGGCTTTTTTCATGCGCCGTTGCCGAGGCAGTATCTCGCGGGTTCGGACTCAGGGACCGCGAAAAAATAACTTGATCATTTTTCAGTGTGGGTTCACGGTGTAATTCCATTCACCGTGAAACTCTGATCGCTTGATCTTGAGTTCGGAAAGCTGTTCGTCGCTAATTTTTATTCCTGTCTCATATTGGTTGTCATCAATCGCTGCACGAACTGTGAGACCGGCTTCCGTCGTCGTATTACTAATGAGTTGCACGATAGTTTGAACACATTCCAATGGGCGTCCTCTCCAGTTCTTTGTGATGAAACAGAATAGGCGATGCTCGATCTTGTTCCATTTGCTTGT
>JAGQPR010000563.1 GCA_020426625.1 Planctomycetales bacterium | reverse complement strand
CCAAATCATGGTCGAGAGCCACGGTTTCTTCAAATATCAATTCTTAAGAGTTGTAAAATTCTTCGCCTAAAGTGCAGAGAATAAATGAACAAAATTAAATCCCGGACGGCGCGATGCCTCGTTCAGGGGTTTGACCGAACCGTACGCAGTCGCTTTCCAAATTGACGGAGAAAGACCACGCATGATGGACCGACCGATCACTGAAGCCGAACGCTTTCCGCTGCTCACCGAGCGCAGCCGAGCAATGTTGCGCAGGCTAAAACAGCACGCAAATGCACCGCGTTGGACCTATCAGTGCGGCGAGCGGCTGGATTCAGCCGGGTTGGCGGACGTTATCGCTTTTGCTGAGCAACAACGCTCACAGCCGCGCGGCTGGCGGTACGGAGAGCAGCCTGCGTGGGTAGGCGACTTCATCGACCGTTGCCGTTGCGAAGTGCCTTTCTATCGAACTCGGCTGAGCAGCAATCACATTCCAACCTGCTGCCGCAACGATTTGCGACGCGAACCCTGGGCATTCGTTCCCGATTCGGCTGATCTCTCCCAATTGATCGTGTATCGCACATCAGGAACAAGTGGGAATCTCATTCCAATTCCTGCGCATCCCGTTGCACCGGCTAGATACTTGCCGCTTTTTCAGACGGCACTGGCCACTCATGGCGTGACGCAGATCGGCGGAGATCGAGTCTCGTTGATACAAGTGGCTGCGCAGGTTTCCACGTACACGTTCGCGTCCGTCAGCACTTACCTGGACGGGGCGGGTTTCGCAAAGGTCAATCTGAATCCGGCGGACTGGTCCGCTCCCCATGATCGCCAACGATTCCTCGACGACTGCTCGCCGGAGATCGTGACAAGTGATCCATTCGCACTGGAGCAACTGGCCGAGCTTCCAGTACAGATGCGGCCGAAGGGAATCCTCTCGTCGGCAACTCTATTGCTGCCAGCGCTGCGAGATCGACTCAAGCAGCGATTCGGCTGTCCGGTAATTGACGTGTATTCGATGAACGAAACCGGTCCAATTGCGTTCGCCCGCGACGATTCAATGACGGACGAGCACGAGGTTCTGCCACACAACTTGTTCGTGGAAGTGCTGGACGACGCAGGGCGGTTGGTTCCACCTGGGCAACGAGGTGAAATCGTCGTGACCGGAGGCGTGAACCCATTCTTACCATTGGTTCGCTACCGCACAGGCGACTTTGGAGCGATGTCCTTCGAGCACGAGATACCACGACTGGTGAATGTCGAACGACGGAAACCGACTGTCTTTCGCGCAAAAGATGGAGCAGCAGTTGTCAGTATCAGCGTCACGGTATCGCTATTTCGGATTCCACTACCGTTTTTCTCATTGCATCAATCGCTCGATGGATCGCTGACCTTTCGGACGCGATGCGACGCAGTTACCGAACGCGATGTGTGGCACATACTGGTCAGTCTGTTCGGCGCAACCCCGCTGAGCATCGAACAAGTTCCTTGGGAAGATGCTTGGCGCGGCAAATCGATTCAATACTCGAATGAGGTGGAGCAAGAGCGATGAGTCTGACCACTTTGCATTTTCGCCCAGATCGCTATCCAAACGATACCGGCTGGAACGCTTGCCGCTTTCTGACATGCAGTGTTTTGCCAGTTCGATTTGCCTGCAATTGCTCGTGTCCGTTTTGCTTCTCAAAGTCCTCGCTAAGCGCGCTGCGACACGATTCGGCAGATTGGCAGCGGATCGACTTAGAGCGCTATTTCGAATTCTCGCGGGAGAGAGGTGCAAGCCGACTAGTCATCACCGGTGGTGGCGAGCCACTACTCAATGCCAATGCAGTTCTTGACATCACGCGTAGAGGAAGTCGTTTCTTTGACGAGATCGCCTGTTTTACAAACGGAAAATTGTTAACCAGCGAACTCGCCCGCCAGCTCGCCGATGCAGGCTTGTCGTATGTCTGTTTTTCACGGCATCATTTCGATGAGGCTAGCAATCGTGAACTGATGGGCAATTCCGCGCCGACACTCCAACAATTCTTCGGTGCCGCGCAAGATCTGACGGTTCGCGCAACGTGCGTCATGGCCAGCGGCATGATCGACAGCGTTCAGCTGGTATGGGATTATATCAATCGGCTGGCGGAATTTGGCGTGCGACAATTCACGTTCAAACACACCTACGTCGCTTACGAGGACTCCGTATTTACTGCGTCCGCAGAGGATCGTTGGGCTGCCGAGCATCGTGTTGCCTTCGATCCGTTTGGAGGTACGGGTGAAGTCATTGGCGAACTACCGTGGGGACCTTCGATTCGCCGCGTGGGCGACAATCAAGTTTGTTATTACTACGAACCCACTCCCAACTGGGAACAGGAACATCAATTATGTCGATCGGTCAACTTGCTCTCGGACGGGACGGTCTTCGCGTCGCTGGAGGATCAGTCGAGCCGCTTGTTTCGTCTGAACAACTCCTTGCGGCGTTAGAAGGGGAGTGCATCGAACGCTTCCGTCCACTGCTGCCAGTTGGCTACGACACTGTCGCCACCGCCTACCGTATGGCTGCGGGGACAATCACGGCGCGGGACCTCTCAGAACATTACACGAGCGGTTTGTCCAGCTTTCACGATGAGTTTGTGCCGCAGTTGAAGTCGAGACTCAGTTGGCTGAGCGGCGAAGAGTGGACGCTATCGGATCTGGACGACTTCATCGCTTTCGCGGCAGGGAGCGATGTCGATTTAATGTCGCACTTAATCGAGGCGGTCGCCGCACGCGAACAAGTTGTCGCATATCCGGGAGACTGGTACGGCTTTTCAGTCGGTTCAACGCATGCTGAAAATATCCTCTGGAATGAAGATGCCACGGATAGACTCGCGTGTCTGTGTGTGCCGTCCGTTCGCAATGGACATTTGACGCAAGAAATGCTTAACTTCCTGGCGAGCGGATCGGCCTGTTTGCTGAACCTGAATTTATTTCCGACTTTGGCTGTAGCGGAGCGCTCGACGGTGGCCCGACAGTTGAGACCGTTGCTAAATAAGTCAGTTCTCTCGATCAGCTTTAGCCGCGGCTTCAGCATGACGGCATCGCAACTCGGCGTATTCCTCTTGCATCGCGACCACCCGTTTGTGCGTCGATTTGGTGAGCAGTGGAATTGGTTCACCTACTTTTACAACTCGTTGGCCGCTCAAACATTTCTTCATCTCGATTGGACGAACTTGCAGTCAGTTGATAACTCCCGCCGCGCGTGGGTCGATGCTTGGTTAGCCAGTCACAACCTGCCGCAAATCGATAGCGGCAGCTACTATGTCAAATCGTTTTCGTTACGCGGGTTAGTGCCTGAAGAATTGCAGCCTTTGACCCGCAATGGTCTCGTCCGGCTGTGTTTCAAGCCACCGCAAACTTGAAGCCACTTGGCCTCGCTGCAGTGACAATGGATTTCTGAAGATGAAGGTCACACAGTACCTACAGCAAGTTGACTGGACGGCCCTTCAGCTGGTGCCCGACATGCGCGGTTCGACACCCGAGGGCACCCCCAACGCGCCGAGGACGCTTCCGCATTCGACGCCCCCCGTTCGCTCGAATTTAGGCATAGATCTTGGCAACGGGCGTTCTAACCGAGAGAATCAGGCATCACCACGATGAATTGACTTTATCAAGTACAGCGCTGCAAAGGATTGGAAAGTTGCCGAAGCCCACTAAGACTCAACTGCGTTATCTCTCGTTCATTCATGCTTACGTTGCACTTGAGAAGGCGATGCCCATGACGGATTCAGTCGGCGATTTCCCGCGCTGCATTGAAGGAGCGCTTGCCTGCCCGCCGGAGAATATTGGTGGTACCCCGGGATTCGAAGAGTTCCTGGATGCGATCGCCAATCCCCAAAATGCAGAGCATGAAGGGATGTGCGAGTTGTACGGGGCGTTCGATTTGGACAAATTCGACACCAATGAGACTACGATAATGATGCAATGTGGCCTACCCTACTGATGATCGAACCAACCAGAGACAACTTTCTGCGAGCAGCCATCGAGGAGGCTCGCATAGGATTAGCCGAGGGTGGCATCCCCATTGGATCGGTGTTGGTGATCGACGGGCAGATCATTGGGCGCGGACACAATCGACGAGTTCAGAATGGTAGTGCTATCTTGCACGCCGAAATGGATGCAATCGAGAATGCCGGGCGACTCAAGGCGAGCGATTACCGCCGAGCCGTGTTGTACTCCACGCTGTCACCCTGCGACATGTGTTCTGGAACGTCTCTGTTGTATCGAATACCCAAAATTGTTATCGGCGAGAATCGAACCTTTCAAGGCCCGGAAAACTACGTTCGGTCGCGAGGAGTCATCGTTGAGATCGTTGATGACCTGGAGTGCGTTAGCTTAATGGCAGACTTTATTCAATCGAAGCCAGAACTTTGGCATGAAGATATTGGGCAATAGCACGATAATGAATCAGTGTTTCATGAGTAAGTATTCGCCGAAGGGGTGAATGGAGCAATTGATCTGGCGTGGACTGGGTGCATGTATAACTCGAATGGCCCCTACCCGCTCGC
>JAGQPR010000562.1 GCA_020426625.1 Planctomycetales bacterium | reverse complement strand
TTCCACGTTCGAACTATCAATTCCACCCACAGTAAACACCCAAGTTATTTTTCCTCAGATCCTTAGCTTAGCTTAGAAGCCAGTCTCCACCCCACGGACATCTCTGCCAATGAAGTTTGTGCCCCACATGCTTTCCCGCGGCTCCGTGTGCAACGGATTGTTAGACACCGTTGTCCGGCACCCCGTGGAGAAAGATTCGGCGGCACGAGCTGCACATGCTCGCTCTTAATCGCCCACTGATTGAGTATCGTCCGGTAAAGAACCCCTGTTCGTTACTCGCTTCGCTGTAGTATTGAACACCCGCATCCACTCCCAATCCTTGTCGAAGGTTGAATTCCTCGCGACCAAACAGAGCGATTGCATTAAGCACTCCGCCGCAGTCTGGACACCCATCCGGATAAGTTTGAGGTATCCCGTGCGAGTTACGGGCTTCCTCAAGTTGGCGATGCTGTTCGGCACGCTGTTTTTCCTGTGCAGCCGCCTTCTCTGCATCTTTCCTGTCTTGCGATTGTTGGCGCGCACAGTTAGCACAAAGACCGGTGGTCAAATCACGATTGAGAAGTGTGACTTTCGTTCCGCATTTGCTACACGTCTTCACTGTCGCACTATCTCGTGTTGTGGGGTGGCCAATGTCGTGATCACCTGGTTGTGAGTTCTCAGGACGGTAACCGGCGGCTTGCCCGTCACGGCTCACCTACTACCTGGTTGATATCAATGCACCGTGGGCGACAAGGCGATGCACGCTTGGAGCGCATCGGCGAGCGGATCGAATTCGCGAGTCGCCAATCCCAGATGCAAGTGCTTGCGCCATCCCTCCGCATAAGTGTACTTGCCACTCATCTGGCCGACCTCTCTGCCTAACTCTTGCATCGTGGTAAGGTAAGATCCCATCTCTTGCGTGTCGCTCAACCATGTCCCTTGACTGCGATGCTCAGCCAGCAGTCCGCGTTTGCGCTCCAAAAGGTCTGTGGTTTCGACAAAGTAGTCTGGGATAACCGCCTGCCCCATGGGGGTACAATTTCCATGAGGTTGAGCATGGTAGACAGCCACGTGCTGATCATACGTATCAACGGGAGGCACAGTCGCGAAGTTCGGCATGCCGCGAACAAAGGCAGCAGAGACCGCCAATCTCGCTGTGTTTTGATGGTCTTCCATATAGTCGCTGAGCGAGTGGGTCAGGACGATACTGGGTCGGGCGCGACGCACGACGGCAGCGACCTGGGCATGCAGTTCGGCAGTGTAGAAGATTTCCAAATCGTTGCATACAGGTTCGTAAAACGCGGCTGGCAAGAGTGCAGCGGCGGCCTGGGCTTCGTGCAAGCGAACTGCAGCGATTTCCGATCTCGCGAGTTTCGTGGACCCGCAGCAGCCGTTGGCGATGTTAAAGTAATGGGCTTGCCACCCGACAGCAATCAATTGCAGCAGGGTGCCCGACATCACGAACTCGATATCGTCCGGATGCGCCGCGATCGCCAAAACAGACTTATGCATGGAGAGTCGCTCCAGGGGTAATCAGGGAGCGGCGAAGGCGTCACGGGGGGGCGGTACCTGGATGCCTGTCGCCTACTCAGCGGCATTCTGCTATTACACCTAACGTTGAACCCGGGCAGATCCGCCAGCTGCCAGTGCCTGAACTTCATGCAATTTTGCCATGGTCACATCGCCCGTGAAGGTCGTCAACAGGGCTCCGTGCGCCCACCCCATGCGTAGAGCCTGTTCGGGCGGCAAACCGGTCAACATCCCATAGATCAGCCCTGCAGCAAAGCCATCGCCGCCACCGATGCGACAGACGACATCAAGATTCATCGTGGGACTGACGTAGCGCTGTCCGTTGTACCAGATTACCGCCGCCCATTCGTGACGGTTGGTGGATTTGACCTCGCGCAATGTGGTGGCAACCAATTTGACTTTCGGGAATTTGTCGACCACCTTCTCGATCATCCCAAAGAACTGCTCGGGATCCAGTTTGGAACTCGATTCCACGTCCTGCCCAGCAATCCCCAAGCCCTTTTGCAAATCTTCTTCATTGCCGATCAGAACATCGCAGTGCGAAGCGATCTTGCGGCACATTTCCTGCCCCTTCTCTTCGCTGCCGATCGTCTTCCACAATTTGGCTCGGTAATTCAAATCGAACGAAGTAATCGTGCCGCTAGCCTGTGCAGCTTGCATTGCCTCGACGATCAATTCGGAAGTAGTAGGTGATAGGGCGGCGAAAATCCCTCCGGAGTGAAACCACTTGACGCCATCGGCAAAGATCGCCTTCCAATCGAAATCTCCTGGCTTGAGCATGGCACCTGCTTCGTTTGCGCGATTGTAGAACACTACGGGAGGGCGAACGCCAAGCCCACGATCACTGTAGACGGTCGCAATGTTGGGACCGCGCACTCCATCATGCTCAAACCACTTGTAAAATGGCTTGACTCCCGTTTCACGCACCGCGCGTTGAACAATTTCCCCAACACCGTAGTCCACCATGGCAGTCGCAACGCCGGTCTTCAAACCAAAGCAATCCGACAGGTTGGCCGCCACATTGTATTCACCGCCGGAAACGTGAATTTCAAACGCACGCGCCTTGCGAAACGGGATGGTCCCTGGATCGAGGCGGTGCACCAGGGAACCAAGGGAGAGGAAGTCGAGGGCTGCATCGGTCTTAATCTGAAGTTCCGGCATGGATCTATCTCACTGTAAGATTAAAGGGCTGTTGTTGTTTGGGAGCAAAGCAATACTAAGGATTTGCGGTAATGACATAGCTGTTTATCGGGCCTTCCCAAGCCCACGTCTTACTTTCGCTCGGCAGGGCCGCGAGCAATGAAGCCGAGAGGGGCAATCCGCATGCCGCGCAGCAAATAGCATTGGATCAATGGAAAATGCCCAAGTTATTTCTTCCCCAGATACTAAATGGTGACTGCCGAAAAACCGCCGTCCACGACAATATTCTGGCCTGTGACAAAAGAAGCAGCTGCCTGGGATGCCAGCCAACAAACGGCCCCCCCCAACTCCTCCGGCTTGCCAAATCTACTCATGGGCGTGTGGCCGATGATCTGGGCACCACGTGGCGAAAGTGATCCATCCTCGTTGTACAACAAAGCTCGGTTTTGTTCGGCCGGGAAAAAACCGGGACTGATAGCGTTAACGCGGATCCCCGTCGTTGCCCACTCGCGAGCCAGGAACTGGGTAAGGTTGATCACGGCCGCTTTGGCTGCCGAGTAGGCGACCACGCGTGACAGAGGAGTCATGCCACTCATGGAAGCGATGTTAATGATACTGCCTCGTCGTTTGGCAATCATCGACTGTCCAAAAACTTGGCAAGGCAACAGCACACCGCCGACCAAATTGAGATCGAAAACGGACTGCCACGCATCGATAGGTAAACTGCAAAAGTCGCTTCCCGGCGGGAGCGTCGCTTTGGGGTGGTTTCCACCGGCTGCGTTCACGAGGATCGAAACGGCGCCCAACTGAGATTCGATAGCATCGCGTGCCTCAACCAGCGAATCGCGGCTGAGGGCATCAGCGGCTTGAAAAATCGCCTGCCCACCGGTCGAATTGATGGCTTCAACCCGTTCGGCACCGCGTTCCGCACTTCGACCAACGATGGCGATTTTGGCACCTGCCGTCGCCAAGGCACTAGCCATCGCCCCGCCCAGTCCGCCAGTTCCGCCAATGACGACCGCCAAGTCGCCCGTCAAATCAAATGGACCATTTGCCATGTTGCGATGGTTTCCAACGTTGCGAGATCAGATTAACAGAAAGAATTTATAGACATGCTTTCTTGAGACCGTAAAGCATCCCCGGAAAAAAGCGATTGTTCAAGGGCCCGCAATCATCGTTCCAGCGGACAGTGAGTTTAGCCCGTGAGTTAGCACACTGGTACCGGGATTCCCTCCGTTAATCAATTTAGCCAGACCGCTTGCAGGATGACGCTGGATCGGAAAAACTGTAGCGCCCGTGCAACCGAGCGAATATTTCAAAGGGAATGATACCTCATGTCTGCTGAGCAACGCCTAAAAGATCTGGGAATTGAACTGCCCCCTGCGCCAAAGCCCATCGGCTTGTACAAGCCCATCGTCGTCGTAGGAAACGTCGCATACCTTTCTGGACACGGCCCTTTGAAACCCGATGGCACGTTAATCACTGGACGTTTGGGGGCCGACCTAGACTTGGAGGGCGGCCAAAATGCAGCTCGACAAACGGCGTTAGCGATGCTCTCTACTCTGCGGTTTGCACTTGGAACTCTGGATCGGGTTTCGCGAGTGGTCAAGCTGCTGGGACTGGTGCGCTGCACGGACGCGTTTGACCAGCAGCCACAGGTGATCAACGGTTGCAGCCAACTCTTCTCTGATGTGTTTGGCCCCGACCAAGGCATCGGAGCTCGGAGTGCTCTGGGTACTAACTCGCTACCTAGCGGAATTGCGGTTGAGATTGAAGGAATATTCGAGATCACCTAGCTAGCTAGTGTCACAAATCGTAATTCCGATGCCACATCAGCCTCTAGCGCGCTAGCGTGCGGTTCCGTCAAAAACCGCG
>JAGQPR010000561.1 GCA_020426625.1 Planctomycetales bacterium | reverse complement strand
ATGGATGGAGAGATCAGCGGCCCTTCCGAGCCGAGTCCACCCTTCAAGTCCGCTGGCGGCTTGGAATCGCCACCCGGTTGTTGGCGAGCTTCTTCCCGTGCAGCAGCTTCTTCCTGTTCTTCAGCCCAGTCAACGCGTTTGCGCGACAGGCCGATCTTTCGCTCGTCGGAGTCGACTCGCAGCACTTTGACTTCCAATTCGTCTCCAACGCGAACCAATTCTTCGGGGTTTTCCACCTTATCTTCCGACAATTCAGAGATATGCAGCAAGCCCTCCAAGCCATCTTCCAGTCCAATGAAAACGCCAAAGTTGGTGATTTTCGTGACCTTGCCTTTGACCAGTTGGCCGGGCTGGTATTTAGCCGGAATGGAAGTCGCCCATGGATCGTCATCCAATTGCTTCAATCCTAGTGCGATGCGGCGACGATCTTGGTCGACCGACAGTACTCGACAGTTGATTTCTTGGCCCTTCTCGACCACTTCGCTTGGGTGGCTAACTTTGCGGGTCCAAGACATATCGGACACGTGCAGCAATCCATCGATACCCTGCTCAAGTTCGATGAACGCGCCGTAATTCGTCAGATTACGAACCTTGCCGGTAACCGCACTACCCTCAGGGTACTTGGTCAGCACTTCGTCCCAAGGATTCGCCACGGTTTGCTTCATACCCAGGGACAGTTGCTGACCGGCTGGGTCAACCCCAAGGATCTTGACGTCGATTTCATCGCCCGTTTGCACGAGTTCGTTCGGGTGATTGATACGCCGTGTCCAGGACATTTCACTAATATGGACCAGCCCTTCGATGCCGGGCTCCAGCTTAACAAAAGCACCGTAGCTCATCACATTGACCACTTCGCCCTTGACGACGGTACCAACGGGATATTTCTCTTCGATGTTATCCCACGGATTGTTCTGCTTTTGCTTGAGTCCGAGAGCGATCTTCTGCTTTTCGCGATCGATCTGCAGGACCTTCACTTCAATTTCCTGGTCGATTGCCACCATTTCAGATGGATGACCGATTCGTTCCCAGCTCATATCTGTGATGTGCAACAAGCCGTCGATACCACCCAAGTCGACGAAGGCACCAAAGTCGGCAATGTTCTTGACGATGCCGTTTCGCAGTTGGCCGACTTCCAATTCGCCGAGCAGGTGCTCTCGATCTTCTTCGCGTTGCTTTTCGATCAACGACCGACGACTTACCACGATATTTCTTCGCGTTTCGTCAATTTTCAGAACTTCGCATTGAACGACTCGACCAATGTAATCCGCAATGTCGTTCGGGCGGCGAATGTCCACTTGGCTGGCGGGCAGGAACACGTTCACGCCAATATCAACCAGCAATCCGCCCTTGATTTTGCGAGTCACGGTTCCGGTGACGACTTGGCCTTCGGAGACCTCAGCCATCATCTTTTCCCATTCCAGAATCTTCTCTGCCTTGCGTTTGCTCAGCGAGATCATTCCATGAATGTCATTAGCTGGGCCGAGCGCATCTTCCATTTCTTCGATCAAAACCTTGACGGACTGACCGACTTGGGGAGGCTCTTCTGTCTCGTCCCATTCATCAATACTTATCGCACCTTCGCTCTTGAAACCGACATCAATGACGACAAACTCTCCGTCAAGTTCGACGATCTTGCCTACGACGATCTGATTGACGTCAAATTGTTGGTTCAGGCTCTCTAAGCCCTCGAGAATCATGTCATCAAAATCGTCCTCTGGGAGCAGAGCGCCGATTTGCGACGCGATAGAGTCGTCTTCCAAAGAGCGAATTAGGTTACGGTTGACCATGCTTGTCCTAGAAACCTCAGCTGAGTTGGCCGCTCCACTTCAAGTCATAACAGCGTTTCGAAAAACGAGATGTTGCTCGAAGCCAGAATGTCATCCGCTTTACTACGTTCCGGACAACGTGCTCGATGACATGTAGAATCGAGGGGCAAAAAGGCTACTCGTGAGGACCCAAAAAAGAGAAAAAGTTTCCAATCTCCGCAGTGGTCGACACATCGCACGACTCCAATAAACTACGAAGATCCATCACGCAAATCTAACAGTGCAAGCGATTTACGGCAATATCATCCACTTCGTCCCCAGCTTGAAATCGACCAATTTGGCTGGATTGTGTTCGTTCACGAACGCCTTCGCGGGTCCGCACGCAGCGATTACACTCTGCAGATTCAGCAATATCAACCATTTGACATGAGAAAAGGCAGACGATGAGCGACATTCAACAGCTCGCTTGCCCCGTAAGTAAGCTTGCGATCGCTGGCGATCATGCAGGTTTTTCAATGAAATCATTGCTTGCGCAGCACTTGGTTGGCCTCGGTTTCGACGTGGTGGATTGTGGTCCAGCTGACGACAATCCCTGCGATTTCCCAGATTATGCCGAAAAAGTCGCCAACCTGGTCATCTCTGGGCAAGTCCATCGAGGTGTTCTGGTTTGTGGCAGCGGCGTAGGCGTGAGCGTGGCTGCAAACAAGTTTCCTGGAATCCGGGCTAGCATTTGCCACGATACCTACTCAGCGCGGCAGGGAGTGGAACACGATGATATGAATGTGCTGTGCATCGGCGCCAGAATTGTCGGTCAGGAAGTGGCCAAGGAGCTGTTGCAGGCATTTCTGGCAGCCAAATACACGCCTCAGCCCCGCCACCAGCAACGCGTGGACAAAATCTTGGCAATTGAAAAGCGGTACATGTGCGGTAGTGAAGCCTCGCTGCCAAAGTGACGCAATGCCCTACGGGCACATGAACGTTTCGGCAATTCTTCCGCAACTCCCATGGACGCCGAGGGAGCATATTGGCTATGAATCGCACCGGCAGCGTTCTGGCAACGAAGTTTGTGTGAACCAGTCGCCTTAGCTACTTTCGATCAATGAGTGCCCGATAGTCGCCTTTCGCTCCGCGGAAGCTGCGGAAAAATCGCTACTTTCGCGGAGCGAAGGCGATTGTCAGTGAAATGTCATACTGCTGCAGAGTTGGGCTGCACATAAGAGCATGGATGTGAACAAGACAAAAATCTTCATTTCCGCCGGAGAACCCAGCGGCGATCTTCACGCAGCCAAGTTGTTGTCTTCGCTTGCCCAGCTGGCGCCCGATACGTCGTTCCGCGGTTTTGGCGGAAGCGAATTGAATGACGCCGGTTGCCAGCTGGATTTCGAATTGACCAAGCTGGCCGTGATGGGGTTCGTCGAAGTATTGCCAAAGCTGCGTGAGTTCTTTCGCGTGGCGGATATTGCCTCAGATGTTTTCGCTAACGATCGTCCCGACGCGGTGGTGTTGGTCGACTTTCCAGGTTTCAATTGGCATATCGCCAAGCGGGCGAAGAAATACGACATTCCGGTTTTCTACTACTTGCCGCCCCAATTGTGGGCCTGGGGAGCCTGGCGATTAAAGAAGATGCGAGCTACAGTGGATCACGTGATGTGCCATCTTCCGTTTGAACAGCAATGGTACGAGCAGCGCGGAATCGATGTGGATTACGTCGGCCATCCCTTTTTCGATGATGTGGCCAATCGCCAACTTGATACGCGATTTACGCGAAAGTGGTCAGCCTTTGATGGTGTACAAGTGGCCGTATTACCTGGCTCGAGAACTCGAGAGGTCACAAGTATTTGGCCGATGCAGTTGGCGGTGATTCGCGAAATCGCCCGCCGACATCCAAAAACGAGGTTCTTGGTGGCATGCTTGAGAGACCGCCACTGTTTGTGGTGTCGACAGCAGCTGACGAGTTTAGACTCCGAATTGAACATCGAATTCTTCGTGGGGCGCACGAGCGAGATCATCGATGTGGCCGATTGTTCGTTGATGAAGTCGGGATCGGTGAGTCTGGAAATGATGGCCCGTGGCACACCTTCGGTCGTGGTCTACCATGTCGGCCGAATCTTCTACTTGATCAGCCGCAGCCTGACGGACGTGACGAGCATGACGCTTCCCAACATGATCGCTGGTAAAGTTATCATGCCTGAATTCCTGGCGGTGGGCAGCTGCGGGAAAACTATCGAACGCAGTATCGCCGCGCTGGATCGCCTGGTCTCCGACAAAGATGAGCGCGACCGACAACGCCATGAACTGAACACCCTCAGCCGGAATTTTGCCAGCCCAGGTGCAAGTCAACGTGCGGCCCGTACGATACTCTCTCACCTAGGTCTAAGCCGGGAGACGATTCCGCTAACTTACCGAGCGGCGTGGTCTCGTGCCGCCTAAGTAAGGACCTGGGGAATAATAACGGGTGCAGATTCGTTTCTACGTAGTATTTTCAGTTGTGAGTGATGCTTGGATTTGTTTGTATTGTTCCCACATCGCGTCCCAACGATTGGATTTTACGAAGGTGCGTAGGCTGAGAATGTGCTGTCCGCCTTCGCGTGACCAGCGCATCCCGCTTCGGCAGAGTCGAGTTTTTACGACGCTCTTGCAACCCGCTTCCACCGGTCCGCTGCCGATTGGCCAGCCATTGGCGCGGAAACGCGCGTACTGCATCCGATGCTGGTTCCGTTCGAAGAATGTTCGTTCGGTTTGAAGGTCTCTCAGCCGGGATTTAGA
>JAGQPR010000560.1 GCA_020426625.1 Planctomycetales bacterium | reverse complement strand
CGCAGCACTCACCCAGGGCTACCCTCTGCCGCTACTCCGTAGCTGGACCAGTTGGATGTCAAGCTTCGAACGCTGCCCATTAGCAGTTCGGTCCAGGAGCGGCCAAGTCAGTCGATGAGGCGAACGCAGCACGCAATGCGTCGCGCTGAAGAAGAAATGTATTTCCCTCCCCGCGCACTCCAGCCAGCAGCTTGGCAACTCACACACTCGCGGGCTCTCGCTGTATCCCCCGAAACCGTAAGCCGACCTCAGCCACCTGGTGCTGCGAGTTAATAATAACGAAACACCGTGGAGCAACGTGTTGCGTCGAGACGAGACTTACATCCGCCCATCCGGATGAACGGATATAGGTGCGCTTCCGACGTTTGACTTCACGTGAGCCAACGCGGACACAGCGAACAGCGAAGGGTCAACCGGCCGCTGACGCGTCGCGGCTCACTCAAATTTGCAATCGATTGTCGAGGATGGCACCGGCCGCATCGGCGCTCTTCATTCGCCGAGAGTTTATTCTGACGCTTCCTCGGTGCTCGCACTCTTGAGTTGGGCGAGTTTGTTTTCATGAATCTGGGCCATCTCGACGCTGTCGCTAGCGCGGTAGAGCTCTGCTGCACGCTGGTGATAGTCCGGATTTTCTGAATTCTTTTCGATTGCGGACTCGATGGCGGCAATCGCTTCACTCGTGCGCCCCAATCGCCCAAGTATCATGCTTAAGGTGTCGAGAAAATCTGGATTGGGCTCGCCCTGAAGGGCAGCAGCGTTAACCGACCGCTGAGAATAGCCCAAGGCCTCCTCCAATCGTCCAGCATCGTGCTCCGCGATCGCGTATGCCAGGTTGTTTAGATGGCGAGCTTGGTTGGGCAGGCGAATGACCACTTGCTCCAAGTGCTCGATGGCCTTGGCCCAATTCTGCCGAAGCAAGTACGATTCGCCGAGAAGCATGTGAGTTGTGGTGGTAGCTTTGCCTTCTGCCAGGAAGGAGCGAAGCATGGTAACCAGGCCCTCGAACTGGCTATCATCGCTACGAACGCCGTTTCGCGCGAGATTGGCCACGACTTCCGGAATGTTCTCATTGGTAGGATCCAGTCGCATGGCGCGATCAAGCAGACCGATCTGCAAAGAGGTCTTACCGTCTTGAATTTTGACACTCTGCAGGAATTTTTCGCGGTAGAGTTGGGACTGAGCCCGAGCCAACGAAGGCGTGCGTTCCATGCCGGTTACTTGTTCGAAGAGAATTGCCTCAGCTCGATCCAGCTCCTTCTGCTGAGCGTAGTACTCGGCCAACAAAATGCGATGATTGACGTTCTTGGGATCCTCTTTCAGACTCTCGGTTAGAAATTCCTCAGCCGACTTACTGGCCCGCTCCTGCAATTTGACATTACCCAAAGCGCCAGCCAATTGCGCGAGCGCCAAGTTTTGAATCGGCTCGCGTTCTGCCGCCAGCGCCAGAAAATTGAGTGCCTTTGCATTGGCTTGGGTTGCGTCCGCGGGGCTAATCCCCTTTTGAGCGGAAAAAACTCGGAAAAGTTGTGCCGCAATTCGCAGGGTATCAATCGGCACGCGCTCCCATTTGGCAGCTTCCTCGAAATGTCGCAGCACGATCGGCAAATACTTGGTTGGATCTTGCTGTAGTCGGGGAGCAAGCATGTGTGCTAGGACGGCATGGGCCGGAGCATACCCACTGGTTCCTTCATTGGGAGCGATCTTGGTAAGGATTTGCTCGGCCTGAGCATGTGCACCTCGTTGCGCTAGAGTTGCCCCTACGACATATTGGCTTCGATCGCTGGGTTCGAGGATCTGAACTCGGCGAAAAATCAGCTCGGCGAATGGAGAGACCTCGACTTTCTTGTTGTCGCCAAGTTTGCTCTCGGCATCCTTATCTGGCGAAACATCGGACGACGCATCACTCTCGTTTGCATCGGTTTCAGCGATGGAATCTACCGGAGCCCACGAATCCTCCCATTCGGCAATCTCCTCGTTCCCCAGCTCCAGATACCAATTGGCGAGCACCCTTGTATCCCGGCGGCTACCCCAAAACACAAAGCCTACGACACCCAAGGCGATTGCGGTCGGAATCATCGCCACGAAGAAACGTTTCCACTCCCGAGTGATTACCCAATCGTAGGTAAAGCCTGCAAAGCCTACTAAAAAGCGTGAAGGGTCGAGTTGCATGGTTGAGAGTCACAAAAAGGTGTCAAGACGCGTTACTTGCCGTTTAGCTGGACCAAAAAAACGGTCGCTTTACGCGCATGCTCCGGGCCAATACAAAATATCTGACGAGAGTTTTTCAGCGTTAAAGTCTTTTCCCGCTCGTCAGCGGGTGCACTGGCTAGTTGCTAAAACCCTCTATAATAATAACAAGGATCGAAAATCCTCGCGAATCGGCAATCCTCATCTTTAGCAACCTAGAGCTAGTGCGTGGCCAAGAACCGATTGTAGCGATTAGGAGACATTTTTCCCTCAGGAGAGTCGCGGGTGTGCCCTCCGGCCGAATTACGTCCGTCCGTGAACTACCTTACTGAAGCAAGTCCTCGGAAACTCGCCCAAGGTTAGCCGCTACAAAATGGGCAGATGGCCGTTGTTTTCAAGATCTACGCAAAGGAACAAGAAATGGATCGATACAGCTTTCAAACTCTGGGATTATTCGTCAGTTTGTTAGCCGTAAGCCTGACGGCTTGCGTACCCGTCGAACCGCCCAACCTTCAAGTTCAATCGCCAGCCAGTGCGAGCCCCGTAACACTTGCGGTTGCACAGCAGGCATCCACAAGCAAAGCTGGATCCAGCGAACAAGACGGGGCTGAATCCACGGCTCTAGAGAAAGCAGATAAGCCGAAAGAACTGGCCGTCGCGACCTTTGGTGGAGGCTGTTTTTGGTGCGTTGAAGGAGTGTTCGAAAACATGAAAGGCGTCAAAGATGTGGTTTCAGGCTATTCCGGCGGGCATGTGGTCAACCCAACGTACAAGCAAGTCTGTTATGAAGACACTGGCCACGCTGAAGTATGCCAAATTCATTACGACCCCGCAGAAGTATCGTTTGTCGACTTGATGGAGGTCTTTTTCAAAACGCATGACCCAACCACGCTAAATCGGCAGGGAAATGACCGCGGCCCACAATACCGCTCATGTATTTTCTATCACGACGGCGAGCAAAAGGCGTTGGCGGAGAAGTACAAGAAGAAGCTCGACGAGTCGGGAGCGTTTCGCTCTCCAATCGTCACTCAGATCGCCGCTTTGGACAAATTCTATAAAGCAGAGGAATACCACCAAGATTATTTCCGCAAGAATCCCGGCGATGGTTATTGTGCCGCTGTTGTCCGCCCCAAGGTTGAGAAGTTCAAAAAAGTTTTTGCGGACAAAATTCAAGAACCCTGATTGGCTAGTCCGCGGAAGCCTGGTCTGAGCAAGGGCTCCTCGCCAGCAATGGCAAACGAGCAGGGCCCTTAATGGCTGTTCCCAGGCAAGGCTGGCGACTAGAATGGCGCTCGCAATTGACTGAATCTGAACTTCGAGCGTCAAGCGGACTCCATGAAATTATCTGATCTCTATTCGAGCGAGAAATGCATACTGTCGTTCGAATTGTTTCCTCCCAAGACCGACGCGGGCGTGACCGACTTGCTTCAGTCCGTTCAAGCCTTAAATGCTCATCGACCCGATTTCTATACTTGCACGTATGGAGCCGGAGGATCTACCCGCGATCGGACACTGTCGATCGCTGAGCAGGTCAAGATGGATGTGCGCGTGCCCTTCGCGTCACACTTGACTTGTGTTGGTTCGACGCGTGAGCAACTGCGAAGCTACCTTCGATCGGCGAAGGAGAAGGGAGTGGACTACATCGTAGCCTTGCGAGGCGACCCACCCAAAGGAGAAAGTTCGTTCCAAGCAGTTGCGGGGGGGCTGCGTTACGCAAACGAACTGGTGGCTCTGATCCGTGAAGAATTTCCCGAATTTGGTATTTTGGTGGCGGGGTATCCGGAAGTCCATCAGGAGGCTCCCAGTGCTGAAGCCGATTTAGAGAATCTGGTTCGGAAGGTCGCTGCAGGGGCAGATGCCGTTGTCACTCAGCTGTTTTACGATAATGAAGACTTTTACAGGTTTCGCGATCGCTGCATTGCGGCAGGAATCAACGTGCCGATTGTACCAGGTATCCTGCCAGTACTAAGCCTTGGGCAAGTTCAACGAATCACGTCCCTCTGCAAAGCCCGGTTACCCGCGAACTTGCTCAGCCGGCTGCAGGAGAGCGACGACCAACAAAAGCAGTTTGAGATCGGCGTCGACCACGCCACCGAACAGATTCAGGACTTGATTGCTAACGGAGTACCTGGAGTCCATCTCTATGTGCTTAATAAAGCTAGCGCTACCGACCAGATTTTGGCGCGGATCGGGGAGTTCTAGCGAAACGAAGCAGCCTGAAGTTGCAATTTCGGACAAGAAACCGTAGTTGAGGTTCATCGGGGCTTGTGGCGATTGGCATCCATCGAGTACATTTTTCAGTCCGAATCGGTGCGCATCCGCTGATGCAATATCCATTCGCCAGAGTGGCGGAATTGGCAGACGCG
>JAGQPR010000055.1 GCA_020426625.1 Planctomycetales bacterium | reverse complement strand
TCTGGCGAATCCCACTACGGACCAATCCTAATTTTTAGCTGTCCCAAACCCCTAGCGTCTTTTTAGCTGGCCGGTCCTACCAAGCGGCCCACAATTCGGCAATTACCGAATCTTGGACTGCGCGGGTTGTTTAGCGCGATTCAGACACGGGCGCGATTTCAACCAGAGGGTTGGTTTGCGCCATCTTGCGAATATCGTCGGTGATTTTCATGGAGCAATACTTTGGTCCGCACATACTGCAAAAATGTGCGCTCTTGAAAGTGTCCTGAGGAAGCGTCTCGTCGTGATAACGTTGAGCGGTTTCTGGATCGAGTGACAGTCGAAATTGCTCTTTCCAGTCGAACTCGAAACGAGCCTTCGAAAGGGCGTCATCGCGGTCTTGGGCCCCGGGGCGTCCACGGGCGACGTCAGCAGCATGGGCGGCGATCTTGTACGCAATTACTCCTTGCTTGACGTCATCCTCATTGGGCAATCCCAAGTGTTCTTTGGGCGTCACGTAACACAGCATGGCTGCTCCGTACCAACCTGCCATGGCTGCACCGATTCCGCTGGTGATGTGGTCGTAGCCCGGAGCTATGTCCGTAACCAATGGCCCCAGCACGTAGAATGGCGCGCCATCGCAAACTTCAATCTGGCGTTCGATGTTCATTTGGATTTGGTGCATGGGAATATGCCCCGGGCCTTCGACCATGACCTGCGTGCCGTTGGCTTGCCCACGTTTTGTCAGTTCGCCCAACACATCCAGCTCAGCAAATTGTGCAGCATCCGAAGCGTCTGCGATGGAGCCGGGCCTGAGGCCATCACCGAGCGACCAAGTCACGTCGTACTGCCGCATAATGTCGCAAAGATCGTCAAAGGATTCGTACAACGGGTTTTGCTGCCGATGTGCCATCATCCACTTGGCAATCAGAGAACCGCCGCGGCTGACGATTCCCGTCACTCGGTTGGCTGCCAAATGCAAGTGTTCGAGCTTTACACCACAATGCACCGTCATGTAGTCCACGCCCTGTTTTGCCTGGTGTTCTACCATGTCCAAGAAGTGCTGCGGACGCATGTCTTCGATATTGCCTCCCAGTTCTTCAAGCATCTGATAAATGGGAACCGTGCCGATCGGCACAGGCGAGCTGTTGATGATTTGCACACGGATGTTGTCGATATCTTTTCCAGTTGAAAGGTCCATGACTGTGTCTGCGCCATGGTGAACCGCCATGTGTAGCTTGTCCAACTCTTCGCCCACGTTGCTGGTCACAGCACTGTTGCCAATGTTGGCGTTGATTTTGCATTTTGCAGCGATACCGATTCCCATCGGCTCCAGCCTTCCCTGCAAGTGAACCTTGTTGGCGGGAATCACCATCCGCCCTGCGGCAACTTCGGCCAATACTGTCTCAACAGGTAGATTCTCTCGCTGTGAAACGAATTCCATTTCAGGTGTGACTTGTTGGGCTCGAGCCGAGAGCAATTGTGTGGTCATTTTTTCACTCATCTTGGGTTTTTCTCAGGTTGCTTCTTCGCACCGAGAACGCGTTTCGCAAGTTGGACCATGATTATCGGGCAAGTTACGCTTGCCGAGAAGCCCTTAACTGGAATTGCCGCAAATGGCAGCAATTGGAAATTCACCATCCACACGCACGATTGTAGTACCGATTGGACGATCCAGCACTGGCTAACCGGCACTGACGAACCATCAATTAGGGCGCGATAACCTGTCAACTTGCGGGTAAAGCGGAACAGAAGATGGCGGAATAGGCAACCAGGAGCAGTGTTTTTGCGCCACTGAAGATGTGCAGAATCAAGAATACTTAATTTCACAGTGTTCGAATAACCGCGAAGAGTTGACCGCAAATTCATAGATTACAAGTTGTTTTACCACGTTAGCGCGTAATAATGCTCTTTGTGCTCAGCAAAGTCATGAGCTCTGTGTCGCATTTTCCCCTCAATCACTTCATTGTGGAGTCCGGAACCATGTCCCGAAGTTTGTATCATTCCTTGTTTGCTGTATTCGGCTTGTTCTGCGCCGTTACGCTGTCAGCTAACGCCGCAGATTATGGACTTACGAAAGGCACGCCTACTCTCAAGCAAGCTGGCCCGTTGGCATTTGGACCTGATGGAATCCTGTTTGTTGGAGATACATTGAGCGCTGCTGTTTATGCCATCGATACTGGGGATCATGCCGGAGCAGCTGGCCAAGCAGAAGTGAACATTGCTGGCGTCAACGCAAAAATCGCGGACATGATTGGCAGCACTGTGGACAATACCGTGATCAATGACATGGTGGTGAATCCGGCTAGCGGCAATATCTATTTGTCGGTTTCGCGTGGACGAGGTCCAGATGCCCAACCTGTGCTATTCCGAGCGAACCAAAAAGGAGACATCGACGAAGTTAGCTTGAAAGATGTTGGCTTCGCGGTAGCCAAGTTTGACAATGCGCCAAAGTTTGATGAAGGTGCACGGCGAAATCCTCGCCTAAGTGCGATCACCGACTTGCAATTCAACAGTGGCAAATTGATTGTTGCAGGCCTGTCGAACGAAGAATTTGCGTCGAAACTGCGAGTTCTCAACTTTCCTTTCGATGGTAAGGAAGCAGATACAAGTATCGAAGTTTACCACGGTGCCCATGGTCGATTGGAGACGCAATCTCCGGTTCGAACCTTTATCACTTATGAAAATCAGGTGCTTGCTGCCTACACTTGTACTCCGCTGGTAACCATTCCTGTGGACGATCTAAAGGGTGAAAAAATCATGGGCAAGACGATTGCAGAACTTGGCAATCGCAACAATCCACTTGACATGATCGTTTACAGGAAAGGCCAACAAGACTACTTGCTGATGTCCAACGATAGCCGTGGCGTCATGAAAATGAAATTGAGCAAGCCCGACATCGACACTGCCGATGCAATTAGCAGCCGTATCAATGGGACGGCGGGACTGACCTATGAGACCATGGAGCAATTTCAGAATGTCGTTCAGCTTGACAAACTGGATAGCGACCATGCAATCATGTTGGTCGCAAATAGCGATAATTCGCTGGATCTGAAGACAGTTGCCCTTCCCTAGTTTTGCGATTTTCAAGGGATTTGATGCGGGGTGCGTTGGAAATTGGCCAGCGCACCTCAGACTCGGTTGCCGGTTCTGTTTGGTCCGTTTTCTCGCGAAGTGAAGGCAAGCCGCTGCCATGTCGAACTCAAAACTGCTGAGGCTGACGAGCTTCGAAAGATTTGCAACACTGATCGTTGGGCTTTCTTGTTTGGCGCTGCAGGCGCCCATGGCCTGTAGCGAGGAACCGCCAGCGGCCAAACGCCATGAACTGTGCCAAGGAGTTACGGTTGCATTGCAGCAGGAGCCGCAGCCTTCATTTGTCATCACGGGTTTGGACCTGGAGCAGGCGACGTCTGCGATAAAGATCACAGTGGTGCCTGATGATCAACAACGACGCGAGGTGCCGCCGATGCTCGGTCGGTTTGTTGAGCGTGACCAGTCGGTGGTTTTTGAGCCAAGGTTCCCTCTAAGCCCCGCGCTCGAGTATCGAGTTGAATTGATTGGAGAACTCGCCAATCAATCCCAGTCAAGAATATCACCCGTATTTCAGTTGCCTAAACCGGCCCCGCAACCACAGGTGTATGTAACCGAAGTATTTCCTAGTTCGGATACGCTGCCTGAAAACTTGCTCAAGTTCTACATTCATTTCTCTGGACCCATGAGCCGAGGTGAAGCCTATCAACATGTTCGGCTATTGCATGGAGCAGACGTCGTTGATCGCCCATTCCTTGAACTGGGAGAAGAATTGTGGGACGCCGGGCAAACGCGATTTACGTTGTTTATCCATCCTGGTCGCATTAAACGTGGACTGAAACCCCGTGAGGAAGATGGGCCAGCCATGGTTGCAGGCGAAGAATATTCGCTGGAAATAGACAAGCGATGGGTGAGCGCCGATGGTCAGCCGTTGAAGGATTCCTATCGTAAGCGATTTACGGTGGTAGAGCCGGATCACCAACAATTGAACCCAGAGTCCTGGAAAATAGAAACTCCCACACGCGACTCGCGGCTTGCTGTGTTGCTGAAATTCGATGAACCGCTGGACCACGCGATGCTGATGCGCGTCTTGAGTGTCCAGCGTCGCGATGGATCAAGCATTCACGGGAAAATTCAGGTCAGCGAGCATGAGACACAATGGTCATTTACGCCTGACCAGGATTGGGAAGAGGGCATTTACGAGATCCGTATCGCCACAAATTTGGAGGATCGGTCAGGCAATAGTGTCGCGAGGCCGTTCGAAACAAAGATGCAGGAGCGGGCTGCGTCACAGCCATCTACACATATCGCAGTGGAATTCATCGTGAATTAGCGGTGGTCGCTGATTGTGATGCCAGTCTTGTGATTTGAATTCCTACTGCGGTTGGGCTAAAGTCAACTGAACGAAGAGTGTCGCCGCGATCAAATCGGCGGTGGTACCTGGATTCCGGCGATGTCCGTCCGCTCGCAGGAATCGGTCTAGTTTCGCCAGCGAGGTTGCGTGTGCCCCTTCATTGGATGATAGCGCTTCGCTGGCTAATTGCTGGACTTGTTGGGCTATTTGCTTGCCTGCTTTGCGCACGATCAGTCCGTCGGGTTCGTGGGCCAGCCAGCGCAGTTGCAGGCGGCAGATGGCCGCCAGCGGCTCGTCGAATCGTTGGAGTTCCTCGATGAGCCATGGATGCAGGATGCCTAGAACATCAGCAAAGCCATTGATGTACTGGCGGGCAACTGCATCGAAACTAGCAACTTGAGCCATGGCTTGCAGAATGTCCTCAGGTGCATCACCCAGTACGTCCATTGATGCGCGATTGCCCAAGCCACCTGGTGAAGCCGAAGCAATCGCCCTGTAAATGTCGTGGCTGTCTTGTGCAGTCAGCTGGCCTAGGACGTTTCTTACGGAATTGCTTAACTCATGCACGGACGTAATTGATTGATCCGACAGCGCTCGGGCTAGTGGCACAAGCAGCAAGATGGTTCCCAGATACGTATTTCGGGAAACCGCTTGCTTGATTGCCGAGACTGCAGCCAGCACGCTTGTGCCGACGGTTGGTTCTCGGCTTTCTGCTAAGCAGCGTCCGATAATCAGCGAACTAGCAGCAAAGTGTCCAAAATGCATATCGCTAAACGCAGCTTGGGGGTGCACATTGCCGAGTTTCGCGGCAGAGGACTCCAGTAAGCAGGCTAATTGCGCTGCGGTTTCCAGGGGCCAAGATTGGTTGAGTGGAAAGCATGACGTCTTCATGGGGCGGCGTCACGACTCGAGAATCAGACGAACGTCTTGTATGACCTCGCGCGCAGCCTCCTCCATGACGTAATGCCCTACGTCGTGCAGGCGCCGGGTTGTCGCTCGCGGCAACAATCGCTCTATCCTCACAAGGCAATCTGGACGAAAGCACCAATCTTTCATGCCCCACACGATGCGGACTGGTCGATCTGCAAACAAAGCCAGGCCCTGCTCGATTCGCGTCAGTACCTGCCACGTGGCTTGGCTTTTGCGCCTAGGAATATCTTGAACAAACCGAGAAATGGCCACTCGATCATGCCAGTTGCTGTAGGGTGCGATCAAGCCCGCTGCAACGTCTGGTTCAAGCCGCGGCAATCGACTTAAAGTCATCGTCAACGCCGTTCGGGCAAATAGATTGAGGCCACGAATGGCCGCATTGCCGAGCCAAGGGATACGGCAGAGCGCGATGCGCAAAGGCATGTAAGGTGGTGGAAAGGCAGCCGTGTTCAAGACCACAAACTTGCTGACGCGTGACGGTAAACGCAATGCTGCCCCAAAGCCTATCGGTCCACCCCAATCGTGAACCAAGAGCGTGACCTGCTGCAAATCGAGTTTTTCTATCAATCTGGCCAAATTGCCGATGTGCTGCTCCAGCGTGTAATTGTATCGCTGCGGCTTGTCGCTCAGTCCGCAGCCAATATGGTCTACAGCAATCACACGGGCTTGGTCAGACACTTGATTCAAGATGCTGCGAAAGGTGAAGGACCACGTCGGATTGCCGTGGACACAAAGCACGGTTTGGCTCGCGGCTGGATTACCCGTTTCGACGTAATGCAGACGCACGAGATCGGCGGAAGCTTCGGATTTCGGAATCTCTAGAAACTTCGACTCAAACGGATATAACGCTTTCCAATCTGGCATAATTTCCAGCAATCAGCCTATTCGCTACAAAAGACAAGATCACGGCGAGTATAACCGCAATGCGAGTATGTGTCTTTGGGAGCAAACCATTGATGGAATTACAATATTGAAGGTCAGCTCTAATACGTACTTGGGAACTTTAAGATTGGCAATTCAGGTATTTTTCGCTTCGCTCAAGCCAGATTGCAGTAGTCCTACCCACTTCTTGACTCCTGGACTTGGGCTATTGTTGGTCGCCATCATGGCCATCTCGTGCTCGATAGCGCACGCTCAGTCCTCTGGAAGCATCGAATTGGGTTTCTTTGAAGAAAGCAGCAGTCAGCCATTGGTCTGTCGTGTGCAGTTGCTCGACAGTCGTGGTCGTCCCCGGCGGGTGCGGGGGGCGGCATTCCATAAGGGGTGGAGTCTGGTCGATGGCAAGCTCGAATTCCAGGGGCCGCCCGGAAACTATACGTATCGGGCTACCCATGGACCGCAATTTGCGGCCGCCAGTGGCGGTTTCACTCTCGACAAACAGGCAGCTGGCGTAGATAGCGTCTATTTGCCAAGGCATGCCAATCTTGCGGATGAATCATGGCTGGGAGGAGATTTGCTCGTATTAGCGTCTGCCAATATCGCTGCGGACTGGTTACCAGCCGAAGACCTGGATATGGCGGTGTGCATTGCGAATCAGCCTCAGGAAGTCTTGGCACCGGTCACAAAAGTCAACAGTGAATGGGTTGAATCACACAGCTTTCGAGACTCGCGGCCTGGCAGCGGGCTGGTGCTGCACCACTGGCAGACGCCGGCGGAAGTGCCTGAGAGTGTGCCATCCAGTCGGCTGTTGGTCATGGCCAAGAAAGCAGAGTTGCCAGCTGGTGGACTACCAGTACATGCCGAGGTCCAACGCTTGTGGGCTCGAGATCTTCCTATCTGGCTGGCATCTGGAATGGTTGATTCAATCCAGCTGCTCAGCGAACACCTGACGTATGACGGCACTGGTCAGTCCGCTTCGCGGCCGCTAGTAGATCCAGCTCCTGGGATCTATCACGGCAACCACGCAGCTGGCAGAACCATTGAAAATATTTATTGGCGAGTGCTTGACGCCGGTTTGCGAATTCCCCCAACGGCAGGCAGCGGGTTTGGCAAAAACGCTTCGCCGCTCGGCTACAATCGCGTTTATGCAAAGTTGGGAAGTCGAACACCTTGGTCGTGGTGGCAAGCGATTGAGTCAGGAAATAGCTTCGTTTCCAACGGACCATTGCTGCGGGCCACCGTCAATGGTGAGGACCCAGGCAAAGTCTTTGAAGTCCAAGCCGGCCAAGAGCTGACGCTGGACGTTGCCTTGGCTCTGACGGTTTCCGACCCGGTCGACTATTTGGATGTGATTTACAACGGCGAAACTCTCTACCAAGCTCGGTTGGATGAATTTGCAAAGCAAGGCGGGAAAATTCCGCTCCTTAAAGTCGATCAGAGTGGTTGGATCGTGGTTCGTGTGGTAACCCGGTTTGAACCGTCGTACCGCTTGGCTACAACAGCTCCCTACTATATCCAGGTCGCGGGGCAACCGCGGATCAGCCGGGGAGCCGTTGCCTTTTTCCAGACGTGGCTATCGGAAGCCAAGAAGGAGATTTCGCGTTTAGATGAACCGGCTGCATCGGCTGCCGAGCCCTACATAACAGCCGCGGAACGATTTTGGGAGAATCAGTTGAACCGAGCCAACGCCCCGTGACGCTTGACCGCGTTGGCACCCGGAGTTGTAGTTGCCAGCGGTTCAATCGGCTTCACACGGCATGCGTTGCCCAGCCTGTGAGCCCGGGAAGGCAGGGAGAATGCGAATTCGGCAGCAATTCTCGCGACTAAGCACAAGAGCACAAGTTTTCTGACATCGAAGAACCATTGCTAACGCCAAAGCGGCTAGTCATGGCTCTACTCGCCGTGAAGTGAATTCAGGTAAAATGCATAGGCTGTGCGGGAAAGGTGGATCCAGGCAGGGTGCGCAGGGTGCCTGGGCTACGGGAGAGCATGCTGGTTATGACACTTCTCGCTCAGTGCTGGTAATGTCTTTTGACGCCAGTTTCGGAAGAGTGAGTCGGAGCCCCAGCTTCGGCCAGCGACGCGGAGGGAAAGCCACCTCACCGCTCGCCGACCCGCTTCGCATGTGTCCGCTCGCGACTGTGTTTCCCTGCCTGACGGAAACAGCTACCATTTTTGAGATTCGTTCCCAATGATCTGCGTTTCAAGTCGAAGGGTGAGATGGAGCAGGGATCTGTAAAAGGTACAAGCGGAGGGGCCAGCGAACTGCGCGGACGGTGGGTATCCTTGCCTGCGTGATCCGTACTTCCGGTCGTGGTCTGCTTTTTGGGTTTGCTTTCGTTCGTTTGAAATTCTTCTTCCACTGGCATGCTATGACAGATGCACCGGCAATTGATGTTCAACAGGTTCGCAAAGACTACAAAGATGGATGGTTAGTCCGCAAGCGATTCAGTGCTCTCAATGGAGTGGATTTGACAGTCCGCCGCGGCGAAGTGTTTGGTCTGTTGGGCCCCAACGGAGCTGGCAAGACGACGTTGATTAAGATCCTGCTCGGCATCGTACGCAGTTCCAGCGGAAAAGCATTTCTCTTGGGTGATCGAGCGGGTTCAAAACTTGCCCGGCGAAAGATTGGTTACTTGCCCGAAAACCTGAATTTTCCTGCCCATCACACCGCCCGCAGATCCTTGGCATTTTATGGCAGGTTGAGCGGGGTCCCCGAAACGACCATCAAACAACGAGGCGATGAATTGCTCGAAATGGTGGGGTTGCTGGGCCGTGATCGCGAGTTGGTTCGAAAATACAGTAAAGGAATGCGTCAGCGGCTGGGGCTGGCCCAAGCGATGTTGCACGAGCCCGAGCTACTGATATTAGACGAACCCACCGATGGCTTGGATCCAGTCGGTCGTTCGGAAATCCGTCGCATCATTTCCACGCTCAAGGATCAAGGCAAGACCGTTTTCCTCAATAGTCACATTCTGCAAGAGGTCGAATTGGTCTGCGATCGAGTGGCCATACTTGCTGGTGGTGCGCTGCGCGGGGTCGGTACGCCCAGCGAGCTGACGAGTCAGTTTCATGGCGCGTTGACGGCGAAATTGCGCATCGAATTGTCTGGTGGGGCAGACGCTGTCGAACAATTGCGCTCAAGAGTATCCTGTGAGCTTTTGCCGTTGCCGGATTCACGTTGGCAATTCTCCTCCGCGGCGGAATCTCAGGCTGACGTCGACCGGTTAATAGACACAATTCGTTCGCTACAGCTGAGCATCCATCGGCTTGAGCGAACCCGCCTAACGCTGGAAGAAGTTTTCTTGTCCGCTGTTCAATCGAGCGACCCAATAAGCTCCGCCAACTAGTGCTCCACCAACATTGAGGTATGGATTGAAACCTGCTTGCCACGAGCGTCTTCCTCTGGTTGCGCTGGAGAGAGATGTACACGATTGATTTGCAGGCGCCGCTGGCCGACAACACTGTTGTGTGTGCGGGACGAATCTCCACTAAGAAATAATGCACATGAAACCCTATATCGCCATATTGATTGACTCCTTTTGGGAAGCGGTTGGCAATCGCGTGCTTTGGGCTTTGTTGATCGGCTGGACCTTGATTCTGGCGGGCCTGGCGCCCTTCGGGTATATCACCGAACGCAGCTTTCAACTGACCAGCTCCGATGTAAGTAGCAGTTCAGATATCTTCGAGAAGCTGGCTAAGGGAATCAAGGGACGAGAAACAGATCAGATCCAGGCTGTTGCTCAGCAATTGGATGAGCGATTTAAACAGCGATTGATAGACTCGCAGGATCCAGCAGAAGATGGCAAGAACGTACGCCCCAGTGAAATTGCCAAGCAGCTCAATCAGGTGCTCAAGGCCCCTGCCCTCTATTCAGCCGAAGTTTTTCCGTTGCGGTCGGAGAGACGCCGCGAGCGCCTGGAACCGCTGATCGCTGCTGGCGTAGCAAATTTAGCTGCTCCCGAATTGGAAGAGCTGAACCGCGAATTGATTCAAGAAGCTTTTAAGGTTGAACTGCACCGTCCGAGAGGTCAGCAGTTGTGGATTGGTTACGGCAGCCTGAAGATCGGTGATGCGCTGCCCATTAGTCGACGCCAGATTCGCGAATTCTTGGAACCGATGTTGTTAGCCACCATCATCAAGCTTGGGCTGGGCGTGCTGGCAGTCTTCGTTGCCATCATTGTTACCAGTCCAATGATTCCCGATACGTTTCGCTCTGGATCATTGCACTTGCTGCTGAGCAAACCCATCTCGCGCGTATGGTTGTACTTAGCCAAGTTCTTCGGCAGTTGTATTTTTGTGCTGCTGAATATCACCTTTGTGCTGATTGGCTTGTACTTTATCGCGGGATTGCGTTTCGAGATTTGGAATGCTGGACTGATCACATGCATTCCACTGTTGATGTTCGTATTCATTATCTTCTACAGCGTCTCTGCTTTGGTGGGTTTGCTATGGGGCAACGCCATCGTCTGTGTTGTTTCATGCATGATTTTTTGGCTTTTCTGTTTTGCGCTGGGCGCCGTTCATGACACGATGCTGCGCGATATGGACATCGAACCGCAAATTCGCCGAATTCGCACGGCTGGTGACGAAGTGCTGGCCGTCAACGAACAGGGGCATTTGTCGGTATGGAATCAAGACTATTCCGTGTGGCAGCCCGTCGTCGATCCGGAAAGCCGAGGACAAGCAACCACTTTTGGTCCGATCTACGACCAGTCGCACGAGCAAATCATTTTCAAATCATTTCGTCGCGATCCGTTTCGTCTAACCGCCCGAGCTCGCAATATTACCTTGGTGCGCCCTGGAGCGAAGCGAGCGACAGAAACAGCAATAGAGGATGAACAAGAAGATACGCCAGAAGCTGCAAAGGAGAGCCCTGATTCCATTGGCCCGGCGGACGATGCGGCTGCGGATGACGTTATCCGTTCTGCTAAGGATGCTCGAAACAATCCGCGCTGGATGGCCGATTCTGGGCCTGAATTGCCAGCTCAAGTGTTCGATGTTCTGGAAATGAAGGGAGCCCTGATTGCCATCTGTCGTGGCGGTCTGTTCTACCTTGATTTCGACAAGCTAAAGATTACTCAACAAGCCAAGACTGGGTTGTTCGGGATCAAGATTCCCTGGCTCGTGTCCCAGGGCTTTGAGAACATAGCTCCCCCCGAGTTCTTTATCAGTGAGAATACGACCGCTAGCGTCACGGCCGATGGAGAGAGCCTAATAGTATATAGTTCGGGGAACATCGATCGGTTGAGACTGACCGAGGGGAAGTTCACAGTCGAGGCCAGTGCAACATTGTCCGATGACAGTGATGGAACCGAGGCTGCCGAGATCAGAGCTAACGAGAACTATTGCGTGGTGGCCCGCAACGGTTTGCCTTTGACAATACTTGATCAAGACCTGGCCAGAGTAGCCACCATGGCTCTGCCCAAGGATGCAAAAGTTCGTCAGCTGGCTTCCATACCCGGTACCGAGGATTTTGCAATCGTGACACACACGGGGGAATTATTGAGAGTTGATTGTGCCAGCAAGAGCATTCAGCCGATTCAGGTTGCGTATTCCGGACTTTGTACCAGCATGGATTGGGTCGACCAAGATCAAGTGTGGTTGGGCGTACAACCGAATCGCGGCTATCTGCTCAACTTGGCTACCAACCGCGTCGAGCAGCAGTTGGTTCCAACGGCCACGCTTTGGGAGAAGATTTTTAGATACGGGGTCAAGCCAATATATCTAGTCAATCCCAAGCCCTCTGCGCTGGACAACGCGATGGCCTACATTCTGTCGGGCGAGCGAACTCAAGCTTTGAACGTAATTACGAATGACTTGGAATCTGCGCAAATGGAGCTCGATATATGGCAACCGATCATTACCAACCTTTGTTTTGTGGTGGTGGTACTTGGACTGGGATGCATCTATGTTGCCCGCAAGGAATTCTAGGGTTGGCAGCGCGTTGGGCTTCGCAAGAGACATTGCAGTTCACTTGTTGGTATCATGATACGAGACGATTTGAGTGTCCAACTAAGCGACTTGCCTCAATCGCTGCCTTATTCTTCCGAAAGACCTTGTGCTAGAATGCAAGGAATGTTTTTCGTGGTCCTGTTCTAGTGGAGTCGCAATGCACATCGTCGGGACAACATTGCTAGCGTTTGCAATTTTCACCGGCGGCGAGCTACCACCTGCCGAAGAGGCAAGTCAACCGCAGGGCACTACAGAGGCAGATGTCGCTGCCCGCGCCGTTGAATTGGTTAGGCAATTAGCCGCACCGAACTATCAAGTGCGTCGAAAGGCTTTTCTGGATGTGTGGCGTTTCGGACCGGCTGCATTGCCTGCGTTACATGAAGCCGCTGAGTCAGAGGATTTGCAGTTGTCGCATTCCGCTCGCGTGTTGGAGGTCATGTTGCGGCTTAATCTTCCGTTGGAGGAACAGCAAGATAGTTTACGATTGCTCGCGTTACTTTCCGAACCCAAGCCGGAGACGATTTACGAACTTTGTCGCAGGGGCCGTTGGGACATCGCACTGCAGATTCTGCAAGGAAATCTTCAAGACCTGACCACAAAATTCAAATCGCCCGCTGGGGCGTTGCAGATTCGCCGGATTGCGGAATTGGCACTGCAGCAGGGCGATCCTGCATTGGCGTGGCCCATTATTCGTCTACTGATCGATCTGCCTCTCAGTAGTTGGCTCTCAGCCAGAAACGGACTGGCACCAACCGACCTGCCAGCGAACGATGTCGTGTCGGCGGCGATTCAGGAATTCTATCGTGGCGATTCCACGCTGGCGTTGGACGCTCGTATACCGCCGCACCAACGGCTTGAACTGATCACGCGCAGCGGCCAGTGGCAGGCATTGCTGGACAAGCCGATCCAAGACGCTCTGTTGGATTCGACTAGCCCGTTGACGCGACGTGCTGCCCTGGCGTTGTTGCATGACTACGCTGGACAGGTGCAATCAGCCGACGAAGTCTGGCAGCAACTGGCCGAAGAAACGCTCAAGGCGGAATCGAAACCGCAGGCGCAATCCTCAGATAAGCAACCCGGGGAGCCGGCTGAATCGTTGATCGAGCGAGCGGCACTGGAGCTGCTGCGGCGGGAGCGCGCTCCCGCCCAATTGCTACTGATCCTAATGAGTGCTGGCTACGAGCGACCAATTGAGGAGTTCTTGATTGAAAGGGATCCTGCTCATGCATTCGTTTACCTGCTGGGCAACAGCCGCTTTGCCGAAGCTTTCCAAGCTGTAGATTTGGAACCGGACTTAAGCAATTTTGATACTTGGCTGGAAGAACGCAGACAGTTGATTGCAGAAGTAGATACCAGCCCTTTTCGAACACACTACAATCAATCCGCTCGACTTTGCAGCGTCTTGCTCAACTTGGGATATCCAGACCACTCCAGGCGTTTATTCCAGATGTTGGAAGAATTCTTGGTTTCTCGCCGGAAATTGGAGACACGAGGCAATCAGATCCAAGTGGAATGGGAATTATGGAATGCACTGTTTGACTCGATGTCCCGGGCCGACGCGAGACAGCTTTTCCTGGAAAGATTTCGCGAGAACTACGCGCAGATCCCTAACGACATACGGACCATTTTTGTGCGTTTGTTGTTCCCAGAGGTTGGCAAATCCGCTTTGACTTTGCTGGAGTCCTATAAACCGACACGCCGCCCCGAAGTGTTTAGTCCAGATGCCTGGGACGCTTTAGAACACTTGTACTTGTTGGAAGAAGAGTATTTTGGTGATGACGCAGCCCAGCAAGTGTCTAGCTGGCTAAATCGGACGCGTATCAAGTTGGGCAGCGAGCCTTCCGGAGATCAATTGGGCGAGTTGGCAACATTGGCCCTAGGGTTTGGCCTGGTGAGCCAAGCCTATGAATTTGCGCTGGACGACTCGGCGACCGACGGAAGTCATCGACTGGAAGCTGCCAAATTGATGTTGCGAGATGCCATGCCGCGCGAGGCAAGTCAGCAGCTGGCAGAGCTACGCAATAGTTACTATTCGCAGTACCAGCACCAACTGATCGGAATGGAAATCGATACGCTCCTTCAAGCTGGTGATTTCGAGTTCGCGGAGAAACTAGAGCGATTTCGTTGGATATTGCCGCATTTGGAGGAGGCGCAAGCGACAAGTTACGCTTCTGTTGGGCAGTACCTGCGACAACAAGAGGATCACCTGGGGGCCATCGAGTACTTTGAGCCGGCCTTTCTCATATCCCAGCTTTACCGGGCCTCCAGCCTGTCGACGGCCAACAGTTATGCCGCCAGTTTGCACGAAGTTGGGCAATTTGGTCGCAGCGCCGATGTACGTCGAGCGCTATTGGTCGAGTCGATGAAGGCAAATACTGAACTTCAACAAGTGATACTGGCGAACCCGCGTGGCTACGAGTACCTGGGAATCGTCAATTACATCGCACACAAAGAGCGCATGAGCCGGGCAATGGATTGTATTGAACGGGGCAAGTTCGATGAAGCGTGGCGTAATATTCAGATTGGGCAAAGCATTCAGCCACAAGATATCGAAATGGTTGAGGAGTGTTATCCACTGTTGGTGAGCGGCGGGCAGCAAGCATTGGCTGATCAGCTTTTTGATGCGTTTGAATCGACGATGCTCGATCACATGAAGCAATGGCCCCGGGACGCGACCGCGTTGAACAATTTGGCGTGGATGTATGCACAGTGCGATCGAAAGTTGGACGAAGCATTGGAGCTTTCTCGGCAAGCTGTCAGTATTGCCCCTCGATCCGCTGTGTTTCTCGACACGCTTGCCGAGATTCAATTCCGGCGAGGTGATAACCTGCGGTCGCTTGAAACGGTAAAGCAATGCATCAAGCTCGATCCAAGGGAATCCCATTATCGCAAAAACTTAGTGCGTTTTTCACCAGCAGATTGAATGCAACAACCGGCTCAACGTTTGCCGCGCGCTGGCAAGAGATGTTGCGTTAGGTCGTCTCCTCCGCGACCAGATTCCAGGGTTTCGTCAGTGCTGTCGGGATCAACCTGACGGCAGCAATCTGTCAGCCGATCGATAATCGCGTCGATCCGATCTTCCCAATCCGCTTCGGTGCTCTCCGCGGGAGGAATCGATGCCATTTCGTCCAGCAGCAAGATGAGACGCAGCAAATGCCGGAAAATGATGCCCTCTTGCTTTTGCAGTCCCTTGGCGACAATGTATTTGTTGAATTGTCCGCCAAACTCCAGAACTTCCCCGGCGACATGGACTGCGGTGGTGTATACGTCGTGAACATTGGGGAAATCGTAGTTGAACAAACGCCTGAGTTTCTCTCCGATAGAAATGACCCATACGGGCGGCTCATCAAAAACTCCGTGTCCGTAGCGTTTGGGAGCATCCTCTTCATCCCGCGGCGCTTTACCAATAAGCTCTTCCTGTGTCGCCAGTCCCAATTCCAGTAATCGATCATCCAAACGCAGTTGTGCGAGCGGTCCAGCGGGCAATTCTTCCAGCTTGGGAACTCGAACGTGTCGGGCTACTGTGCCGGAAAGCGCCAAGGCACTTTCCAGTGCGAGCAGTCGTTCAGTGTCGTCGGCTATTGCCAGGTGACCTGCTAAAAAAACGCCATAGAGTGGATTGATGCTCTTAAGGCGAATCAGCAGTTGGAGCCGATCGGTGGGTTCGGCAAACTCCGGTCGATAGTTGACCAGGTCATAGCCACGGTTAGCCGCTTGAGCTTCCGATTCCTCCTCCAGCGTTTGGCGGGCGGGAGCCGTTTCGGCACTTGCTGCTCGGACAATATCTGCTAGACCCGCAGATTCGAGCAATCCTCCGGACGGTCGAATGATAGTGGCATTCTTGGGTGATTCAACAATCTGCGATGGAGATGTGGCAGGAGACTTGGGCTTGGGCTTTGGGCTCAAGTTAACAAATCCAGCGGTCCAAAGCGTTACCAGCATTTGATTCAGTTTTTCTTGGGCTTTTTCGATCTGCCCGGTGTCCAACAGGCGGCGACCGACCAAATCTCTTAGGGGTTGCACTTTGGGGGTTTGCAGTAGCATGTAGGCCAACAAGCGCCAGGGCAGATTACCGCGACTCATCAAATTGGCTGCTTCGCCCGTTCGCAGCTTCTCAAACTGTTCCTGAGTCCAGTAGGTTTCGCCTGCTCGGCGCTTCGGCATTTTTTTCTTAAGAGCTTTCTTGGCCTTAAGCAGGCCGGGGTCTTTCGTGTCCTCCGGGATTTGGTTGTATTTTTCTCGCCACCGCAGCAGCTTGACATCATCCTCATGGGCAAGCGCATAAATGTAACCTTGAGAATCGTACTGAGGCCGTCCAGCACGTCCAAAGATCTGTTGGGCAGTTGCCGTTTCCACGGGTCTGCGACGGGTCTTGGGGCCTTTCAAAATGGTTGGCAAGACGACGCTGCGAGCTGGCAAATTGATGCCTGCTGAAAGTGTTTCGGTACAGACAGTGACACTAAGCAGCTTTTTCTGGAATAGCTCTTCGACGATGCGTCGATACTTGGGGAGGATGCCTGCGTGGTGGATGCCGACGCCTCGGCCAAGCAATGCCTTCAGCTTCGGACCTGCTCCCTCAGACCAATCGTGTTGTTCTATCTCAGCATGCAGCGCCGTTTGTCGAGATTTGTCGACAACCTTCTTTCCTTTGAGCAACTCGCCAACTTGCCAACACTCGTCACGATTAAAGCAAAAAATCAAGGCTGGCGTTCGGCGCTCCTCTTCGCTGCCAGCTACCATTTTCTCGATCCACTCGTCGAGTGTGTGATCGTCGATCCAGTTGAAGCTTAGGGGGACCTTGCGTTCGGTGCTCTCAACGAGTTGCAACCGCCGATTGCAACTGCGGGCCAACCAACTGGTGAATTCGTAACTGTTACCCACCGTTGCACTCAATAGTAGTGTGCGAACGCTGGGGGGAAGCATTCCCAATGTCAATTCCCAGACGATACCGCGCTCCGCGTCATTGAAACTATGGAACTCGTCCATAACCACGGCAGTTACGTTGTCAAAGTCGTAGTCTTCGGGCTGCAATAGTCGATTGAGAAGAATTTCCGCCACAACGACTAGGACCTTCGCATCGGCGTTCACGGAGCGATTGCCCGTGACCAGTCCAATGTCGGACTCTTGGAAACCCCAACGCACAGCGGACTGGCGCAATTCGATCAGTTTTTGATCGGTCAAAGCGATGAGTGGCGTTGTATAGTAGGCTCTTTGGCCCGTCCGCAGAGCTTCGTAGATGGCAGCTTCTGCAATCAGCGTCTTGCCAGTTCCTGTGGGCGCACACACCAATACTCCTTGGTTCGATGTAAACCAGGCCAGCAGAGCTTCCTCCTGGATTGGGTAAGGTGCGAACGCTAGCTTTTCAAAGTATTCGGTTGCTAGCGCGTCTCGATCGGGCAGGCTATCGCCATTTTGATTGGGAGCGGTCATCGAAGAGTTGTCAATTTGTCGAGCAGTTGTAAATGTGTCGCAAGGACGCTCTTTATAACCGAATCGTTCTTGTTGTGTAACATTCAGATAGATAAGGACTTAGCACAAACAACCAAACATCGCGTTCGTTGGCATTTGATTTGCAATCAGCATATTCACAACACGGAGAGGGAATCGCCGAGCAATTGCCGGGACCATGGATTACGGAGAGCTGCCATGAAACGCAAAACGAGACGGAAGCAACAACCAAGTCTTTTTTCTGCCTTGATACTGGAATCCATTTGTCTGCTGGCAATTGTTACTGTGGCTAAGCCAACGTGGATCACCGGATTCTGGGCCTTGGAACCGCAAAAGCTTGTCGAGTCATCGCAGAAGATCCCAGACACCGAAATCATCGGGCTTAATGCGGACTACAGTCCGCACGGCTGGGAATGAAGAATTGCGCACAGAGACTTGTGCCAAATTTAGTGCGCGACAGGAGCGGATAGTTTCCGAGTGAAGAGCGTCAAATTGTGTAAATCTCCGCTAGGGCGGGGACGGAATAGGCTGGCCAAGTATCCGGATGCTACGCAGCTGGTGATGCCCGCTGCAGTATACAAATATCCGTTAACGGGAGACCATAACCAGAGAGAGGCCATCGTCATCGTGCCCATGATTGCTCCTATCATGGCACCGAATGCATTCGCGCGGCGCGAGGCGATCCCCAAAATGAACAGTCCTCCCAGCACTCCCATGAACAAACCGATCACTTTGATGAAGGCTTCGAATAGCGACTTGATGTCCGGATTGACAAACAGCAGCCCCAGCCCGGTTCCGGCAATCCCACTGAACAAGGTCAGCACCTGGGCCGCCCTTAGATAGGAATTCTCCGATCGACAACATTGCAAAGGCCTGAGGATATCGGTGACCAGCGTTGTCGCCGTGGAATTCATACTAGTTGAAACCGTCGACTGCGCGGCCGAGAAGATCCCAGCCACAATTAGTCCAGCCAGACCGGCAGGCATCTCACGGGCGATGAACAGCGGAAAGATCTGGTCGGTCGTTAGCGTGGCGTCCAGTCGTTCAGGATGGCAACGATAGAAAGCGAACAGGGCTGTTCCAATGCCAAAGAAAAGCAGCGTAGCTGGAATAGAAAGGATGGCGTTGGTCCAGATCGACCGCGCTGCCGCCTTTTCATCGCGAGTCGTCATGTAACGCTGCACGACGGCTTGATCTGCCGTATAAGACGAGACATTTTGTCCCAGCGATCCAACGACGACGACCCACAAGGCCAATTGAGCATGGGTAGCGTCCCAGTGCATGTTCGCGATGCGCAGCTTGTCGGACTCGGTGGCGATTCTCAGAGTACCGAACAGCCCATCATCGACGCCCAGGACCAGAATGCAGATCGCCAGCAAAGCCCCGCCAAGCAAGACCACTGTTTGCAAAGTGTCCGTCCAAATCACGGCTTCGATGCCGCCGATGGTCGAGTAGATCATGCTCAAGCAACCCATCAGCAACACGGCCTGCGTCGGCGTCAATGAGGTAGCCACGGCTAAAGCAAGTCCCGTGAGAGACATGACGACGGCCATTCGGAACACGTGAAACAGGGTAAAGCTAATACTTCCGAACCAACGCACCCACCGATTGAACCGCAACTCCAAGTATTCATAGGCGCTGGTGACGTCCAAGCGGCGGTAAAACGGCAAAGCGATATACACTGCGACAAAGGCGATAACTGGGATCATGCCATTGCCGACTGCATAGACCCAATCTTGCGCGTAAGCCTTGGACGGAATTCCGGTGTACGTCAAGGAGCTGAGCATCGTGGCAAAAATGCTGCAACCTGCGGCCCACCACGGAATATTGCTTCCGCCTCGAAAATAGGCCTCGGTGCTGGTATTCTTGCGGGCATAATAGCAGCCTACGGCAACCATCGCCGCTAAATAGCCAAACAGCACAACGTAATTCACGCTACCAAAGGCCGGTGATTGGCTCTGCGGTTGGACCGACCAGATCGTCGGCGAGCGAACGCGCGGTCGGACCTCGCCACTGGCGATCACGATCTGATCATCCCACAGCACCGGTGTCGTGGTCACGTGGTTGACTGGAATGGAACCGGCGGTGGTCCAGGTGTCTGTGATTGTGTGATAACGAAGAGCTTCGCGTGGAAAGCCGGGATGCTGGTCTTTCAACTGTTCCGTTTGGGCGAAGAGTGATCCGTCAGCCCCACCCAACACGTAGATATGGCTTTGTCCAACTCCAATTCCAGTTCCAGCCATTACACATCGAGGTGCATCTGTTCGTTGACGCCACTTGGAGCTGGAGGGAGCGAACTCCCACACGTCCCTTAAAAAAACAACCGATTCAGCATCTTGTGTACGACCACTTATTACATAGACGCAGGGCTCGTAGCCGTTGTGTTGAGCGACGGTCAGATTGAACGCACGAGGCGGGCCAGGCCAGGTCGGCAACTCTCGCCATTGGCGATCGCCCCCGTCGATTTGCTGTGACACATCAAGTGACCAGAAGTTATTCAGCGCCGAATCGAGCCCTTGATGGCTTTGTCCGCCTGCCAAATAGACGGTATCTCCCACGAGTACGGCTTGGCCGTATGCGCAGGGACTTGGCAATGGCGGATAGGGTTCAATGTCAATCTTGTCCAACTCCGCATTCCAACTCAACAGAAAGGTCGCTGCACTGGTGTGTTGGCTGTCGTTTCCGCCCATGCATAAGACACCTTTGTCCAGTGATACGGCGGCGCCATAGGCGATCGCGCGCGGCAGTTCATTAGTGGAATTCCAGGTGTAACCATTGTTTGCCTTCGTCAAGACGTGGATCTCAGGAAGCCAAGACTTCTCGCTCTCCCAGACGGGCTGGGGGAAATTGGCACCACCTGCGATGATCAACGCTTGGCGATGGACACCAACGAAAGGACCAGCTACGCCAAGCTCGTTTGGCAGATTACTAATCTCTTGCCAACGCAATGGTGCCTGTTGGGCTGCAACCGTTGCCGTGTTTGTGAACAACAGCAATATCGCCAACAGAAGCAATAGATGGCGGCTGTAGGATTCCATCATTTCCTCTCGACAAGGCATCACCGCGTGCTGCGATCAGAAGCTACAAAGCTGACAGCTGATTTCATCACCAAGCTGAATACTTCAGTTTAACAAGATAGATTGCTCTTGAGCCGTGACGCGTTTGCGAGCGCCCTAATTAGGACGAAGTTAGTCAAAGTAGGAATCTTACCTACTCTCCTTGGGGCCAAGCTCCTGATTTGCTGGGTATAGAAGTTCGCCAAGTCGGGAAGCATACTGCTAGCGGTAAAACCGTCGCGATGCCAGTCGTTGCCTGACTTCCTCCGCTCCATCAAGGGGCGAAAGAAGCGAAGCAGCTCAACATCGCACTTTCGCCGAGCGGCGAAAGGCGACGAACCGACCATTTATTGATCCGGGAAATTTGGGCGAGTGACTAGACTTGCATCAGCGTTTGGGCTCTCGACCAGCACTGAGGTGAGCGGTACCGATTTCCGAAAGTGCGCTGACGTCGAGACCGGGATTTGTTTGGGCGTTTGCCGGTGGCCCAGACAGAAGCAAGCTGCCAAATTCCCATCCATTGTCTGTGCTGCGTGACAACATCGCACTTGGTTGCAGAAAACCAGCAACAGTTTGAAAGGGTGGCAGGGCGGCTCCATTGACTTGTTGCTCAGGAACTTCGATCTCGGAATCACTTTGTAAGACCTTGTCCAGGATGCTGGCGATCATGCTTTGTGACTGTCTGATTTTACCCTCTCGAAACAGCTCGTATTGGACCCGCAACGCCAAGTCAGTCCTTACGACGCGCCAGGCACTTGCATCCTGTTTGCCAAATGTATCGGCAATGGCGGAAGTAGCACGTATGAAATCGGGTTGTTCGACTAATGGAGAAGGCATATTCAGTTTAGCCTGAGTGATTGCTTCTTCGATGAATTCTACATGTGAGGCAAACATCAAATATCCGTCGTAAACCGTGATGGCCCAGTTGCTAAGCCAACGCTGTTCGTCATCTGTATTCTCCGTAGGAACATCGCCAAAGTCATCGCCAAAATCCAAACCGCTGTCGTCGTCCTCGCCGGGTTGAACAACCTGCCAAATCGTGTGTCCTTCGAATTCGACCTCGCGAGTATCTGGTTCGTTGCGCATCGCTCGATCGATCACATTGGCCATTTTCTCCGTATCACGGATCTTGAGCGCTATCAGATTTCTCCGAGAGTTGACGTCAATCGGTCCTTCACTACTGTCGGACATCGAGTAGATGTCGTTGGTGAACAGCGGCAGTACTTCATTGGCTAAATCGATTTGAGGGCCATTGGTATCTTTGTGGATTGCCTCGATCACCTCTTTGAAGACATCCTTGGTTCCCACAATCTCATCGACCAACCCCTCGGCTTTCCAAAATGCTTCATCGGCATTCCAGTTGGTCACTAACAGAGATGCAATTCGCTTGCCCACAAAGTTGGGCACTTCTCGACTGGCGTTGTTGGGAAAGTCCAAAATGGCAGCGGACATTGGCAGTGGAATGTCCGCATATACGTAACCTCGGTGGAGCATATCTAACGGCGGACCACCGACTTTGACCTCCCCGCAGATGCACTTAATTGCACCGAACCCTTGGTTCTGAAGCACGGCAAGCATGTCCGCATTGCTCTTGGAGCGGTTGCCACCGATCGAGCGCAACACGCGTGCGAAACCAAGCGGTCTCACAAAATATTCCAATTGGGCTTCTCCGCTGACTTTCAACAGATCTCGGCCTGCGATAAATACTTCATCGTTTGAAAGCACGTCGTCGGTCTTCAACTGGCCCACAATGCGGCCAATGATTTCATGCATTAGCGGTTCGTCATCGGTAGCAATAAAGAAACCGCGAACTATTGCATAAAAGGTGTTTTGCGCCAGCAGTTGTCCAGGTCGAGCTGGCAGCGTGTATTTCGAAATTTCGCAATCCGCGAATTGCAAGGCGGCCTTGGTGGCTTTCTGCGCGAGCAGTTCTTTGTCGATCTTGGCTAGCAATTGGCTATTAGCCGCAGTATCGTCGGCAACATCTGCGAGCAGCGACATGGCAAAGGGTTTGCGTGGAGTCTCAGGAACTTCCATCCAGGAGACCGCTATTTGACCCGTTAAGAATCCTTTGACGTCCTCCGGCTTGACGTTTAATCGCCAGCCAGCGTCGACGAACCTTTTCTCAATCTCCTGCCGCTGTTCATTGAAGAACGGCGATACCCTAGGGTCTGCGGCCAACTTGGCCAACTGGGTTTTGTCCCAACCGTCAACCAATGCCTGCCCGTCAGGGACCCAGACGATTGCCTGAGTTTCCGCAGGCAGAATATCGTATGCAGGAATTTGCTGAGCGGATACCGAAGCAACCAAGCCGGAAAGTCCGACAATGGCACTTACCGCGCAGATTGCACGAATCGAGGAGCTGGCCATCGTGTATAGATCTCCTTGTTTCATTTACTTCCCTGTAGCTCTTTCGATCCCCAATCCTTGGTAGCGAAGCAGGCCCGGTGACAAGATAGGCGATATCTTACTCCACTACTCAATCTTACGAAAAGCCGTTTTAACCATCTCAGCTCACGCAATTCCAGGTTTTTCATTGGTTTGAAATCGCCCTGGTGCCGTTTCACATAGCCCCGGATTCCTACCGATGGACGACGGTCGCACCAGGCGTAAGATGTTTATCCATGGACGCACACCTCACCGAAAACTTGGCGCACGATCCCATTCATGGCTACATTCGTTTCGTCGCGCCAGAGGGTTCAGCAAAACAGGAAATCTGCGAAAGGCACGTAATTGATCATCCTTGGGTGCAGAGGATGCGGCAAATTCGGCAATTGCAGACAGCTTGGTGGGTTTTTCCCACGGCCGAACACAGCCGGTTCCAGCACATAATGGGGGTGATGCATCTAGCCAGTATGGCGGTTGATCGGCTTTATGACTCGCTGGTTCGGGTGGACTCGACGACCCCGGAGAAGCCCTACGTCGACAGCCTGATGCGTATGGCCGGACTGTTGCATGACGTCGGACATGGGCCTTTCGGGCATTTCTTCGACGCACATTACCTGGCCCACTTTGACCTGACACACGAGAAGCTGGGGGCCTTGATCATTCAGCAAGAGCTTAAGGCTTGTCTGGCGGCAATACGACGGTCACCCAGCGGCCAGTTTGGTGAATCGACCCAGCTGTCAGCCGGCGACGTTGCCTGGCTTATCCAGAGGCCCAGCGGCAGTCTCGCGCCGGAGAAACCTCGTTGGCTGCATCTGCTGCGAAGCCTATTTTGTGGAATCTATACCGTCGACAATATGGATTTCGTTCTGCGTGACGCCTTTATGACCGGGCTCAGCCCGCGTTCCTTTGATCTTTTTCGCTTGCTGCACTACAGCACTTTTACCGAACATGGGTTGACGGTGCACGAGCGAGGTATGCCAGCTTTGGTTCATTTTCTCTCGATGAAAGCTGATTTATTTCGCAGTGTTTACTTTCACCGGACGGTGCGCGCCATGGATTTGGAGCTGGCTGATCTGTTCCACGAGAGTCGACAGTACTTGTTTCCTGGGGATCCACGTGAGCACTTGGCGGACTATCTGCAGTTCACTGAGTTTTCCCTGCTGACGGATGTGAAGCGGTGGCACCGAAGCTCCGACCCGAAGTTGGCCGGACTTGGTCAGCGTTGGTTGCCTTGGCTGCAACGACGCGTTCCCTGGATAATGGTTTGCCAACGGAATGTGAGTTTTACCGAGGGGCAATCGGAAAGCAGTTCAGTTTTCTCTTCTCCACGCATACTGTCAGCATGCGTGACAGAACGCTTGCCCAAGGATTTGCAATCGCTGCCTTTTCGTATTGATCTAGCGCGGCACATCCATCGCCCCAATACTAGTGGTGCGACATCCGGCATGAATTTTTTTTTCGATTCGTCCACCGACTCGGTGCGTCCTCTAACCACTCATGGCCTTTATCGGATGCTGCCTATCAGTCACACGATTGTTCGCGTCTATGCGCATGATCGACAGCACGAATCGATGCTGGCCGCAATCGTCGACGACCTGATCGGTCACAAAACAGAAGATGATTTGACGAACATGTAAGTGGCCAGCTGGCCTTCGCACATTGCAATTGATACCGCTATCCAGGAAGGTTCCCCTGCAAGATGTCTGAAAACTTTGTTTATGACAATCCTCTGATTTCCCGTTACGCTTCTCGAGAAATGTCTCGGCTGTGGAGCACTGAAGAACGCTCCAGGCTGTGGCGGCAATTGTGGATTATCTTGGCCGAATGCGAGCAGGAGTTGGGGTTGCCCATCACCGATCAACAAATCGAGCAGATGAAACAACATGAAACCGATATCGATTTGCAAGTTGTCCGCGAGTACGAGCGGCGACAACGGCATGATGTCATGGCTCATGTGCATGCGTTTGGAGAGCAGTGTCCCGACGCGCGCGGCATCATTCATTGGGGCGCAACGAGTTGTTACGTGACTGACAACGCCGACTTAGTATTGATCCGGCGAGGTTTGGAATTGGTCGTCCGTCGTCTCGCTGGCGTCATTTCGCAGTTGGCCGAATTTGCCAAGCAACATCGTGCGCTACCCTGTCTGGCATTTACTCACCTGCAGCCAGCACAACCAACGACCGTGGGCAAGCGAGCCTGCCTATGGACCTATGATCTGGTGCTTGACTTGGCCGAGTTGGAGCACCGGCTAGGCGCCTTGCGCGCTCGTTCGGCCAAGGGGACAACTGGTACTCAGGCCAGTTTTTTGCAGCTTTTCGATGGCGATCATGAAAAAGTGCGACAGCTGGAGGCTCGCATCGCCCAGCGGCTGGAATTTCCAGCCAGCTACGCCGTCACTGGGCAGACCTATCCGCGGAAGGTCGATGCGATGGTGCTGGATTCCTTGTCCGGCGTCGCGCAAAGCGTGCACAAGATCGCTACGGATCTGCGATTATTGTCCAGTTGGAAGGAACTTGAGGAGCCCTTCGAAGCCGAGCAAATTGGTTCATCGGCGATGGCTTACAAGCGAAATCCAATGCGAAGCGAACGCATGTGTTCGCTGGCCCGATTTGTCATGAGCTTGCAATCGTCGGCGGCGCAAACCGCCGCCGTGCAATGGATGGAGCGCACGCTGGACGATAGCGCCAACCGTCGCTTGGTCATTCCTCAAGCATTCCTGGCCGTCGATGCCTGCCTGGTACTGTTGCAAAACGTCAGCTCTGCTATGGTGGTTTACCCCAAGCAGGTCGAAAAACGTTTGGCTGAGGAATTGCCATTCATGGCAACAGAAGCCATCATGATGGCCGCAGTCGCGCAAGGTGCGGACCGACAGCATGTCCACGAACTGATCCGGCAACACAGCGTGGCGGCGGGATTGGTCGTGAAACAAGAGGGCAAGCCCAATGACTTGATCGCGCGTCTGAAATCCGAAAGCGCGCTAAGCCAACTGAATATTGACGCGCTCATCGATCCCAATGCCTTCGTGGGGCGAGCTCCGGAGCAAGTGGATGAGTTTATCGGCGAAATCGTCGAGCCCATCCGTCAAAAATATGGCGATTCGGAATCTCTATCCGCCGAAGTCAACGTGTAGCCGATCACCCACTCGGGTGCGATAGTCGCCCGGGTGCAATTAGAGGTTGTGGAGCGCGCAGACTTGTCGGAGCTTTGGTTACTCACTCGTTTCTGTTCGGCATTCAGCTTCAACTTCGTCGACTAAGCCTCGCCCCGCGGAAATCCAAAGCGGTGACAAGTCACCGCACTCCCAAAGTCATCTTATGGAA